>JBBASH010000024.1:0-46625 GCA_040399305.1 Cyanobium sp. | reverse complement strand
GGAGGGCCTGGCGGGCGGGGGAGCGAAGGGGAGGAGAAGGCCGGAGCTGTTGAGCAGACCAGCACCAGGGAAAGGGAAGCGGGGGAGAAAGGAGCTGGCGGGCGAGGCCAATCGGACAGGGGTTCTGCGGCTGCGAACAAGGGTTCCGAGCTGCCTCAGCGGTAATCGCGCTGGCTCGGGGTGATGGAGGTGTAGCGCAACGGTTCCGTGAGGCGCTCGGGTGGCGCCCCCTCCCGGTGCTCCCAGGCGGCGATGTGAGCGAAATGGGCGTCGTCGCGGCGGGCCTCGCCCTCGGGGGTCTGGAACTCCTCGCGGAAATGGGCGCCGCACGATTCCTCCCGGGCCAGGGCATCGCGCAGCATCAGGTCCGCTAGGCCGAGGAAATCCTCCAGCCGCAGAGCCCTCTCCAGGGCCTCATCGGGCCCGGGGCCGTGTTCGGGCACCCGCAGCCGCTCGCGGAACTCCTGGCGCAGGGCCTCCACAGCCGCCAGCCCGCGCCGCAACTCCGGCGCGCTGCGGCTGATGCCACACACCTCGATCATCAGCAGGCCCAACTCCCGATGCAGGTCGGTGGCGGTGCGGCCCCCAGCGCCATCCCTGCCGGCGCCACCCCCTGGGTAACGGCCTGGCTCCGGCCGCAGGGCGGCAATGCGGGCCTTGGCCGCGGCCAGCGCCGAGCGGCAGGCGGGATGGTCGGCCGTGATCTCCGGCTGGGGGTGGCCCGCCAGCCAGGCGGTGACGGTGGCGGGGGCGATGAAGTAGCCATCGGCCAGACCCTGCATCAGGGCACTGGCCCCGAGCCGGTTGGCACCGTGCTCGGAAAAATTGGCCTCCCCGAGCACAAACAATCCCGGAATCGTGCTCATCAGGTGGTAGTCCACCCAGAGTCCCCCCATCGTGTAATGCGGCGCGGGATAGATGCGCAGAGGTGAGGCGAGCGGATCTTCGCCGGTGATGCGCGCATACATCTCCAACAGGTTGCCGTAGCGGCTGTCGATCGCCTCCCGGCCATCGCGGCGGATCGCCTCCGCCAGATCCAGGTACACGCCGCGGCCACCGGGTCCCACCCCGCGGCCCTCCAGGCACAGCTCCCGAGCCCGGCGGGAGGCCACATCGCGGGGCACCATGTTGCCGTAGGTGGGGTACTGGCGCTCCAGGAAGTAATCGCGCTGTGCCTCGGGAATCGCCGCGGCCGGTCGGCCATCGCCCGGTTGCGCAGGCAGCCAGACGCGGCCGTCGTTGCGCAGGCTCTCGCTCATCAGGGTGAGCTTGCTCTGCCAGGTGTCGCCGGCGGGGATGCAGGTGGGGTGGATCTGGGTGAAGCAGGGGTTGGCGAAGCAGGCCCCCTGCAGGTGCGCCCGCCAGATGGCGCTGGCGTTGCTCTTCACCGCATTGGTGGAGAGATAAAACACATTCGAATAGCCACCGCTGGCCAGCAGCACCGCATGGGCCGTGAAGGTTTCCAGGGCGCCGCTGAGGCCATGGCGGCACACCACACCCCGCGCCACCCCATCCACGCAGATCAGCTCCACCATCTCGCGCCGGGTGAGGAGCTCCACCCGCCCCGCCGCCACCTGCCGCATCAGCGCCTGGTAGGCGCCGTACAGCAGTTGCTGGCCGGTCTGGCCGCGGGCGTAGAAGGTGCGACTCACCAGGGCGCCGCCAAAGCTGCGGTTGGCCAGGGTGCCGCCGTACTCCCGGGCGAAGGGAACCCCCTGGGCCACGCATTGGTCGATGATCGCGCCGCTGATCTCCGCGAGGCGGTGGCAGCCGGCTTCCCGGGCCCGAAAATCACCGCCCTTCACCGTGTCACGGAAGAGGCGGTCGATGCTGTCGCCGTCGCCGGCGTAGTTCTTGGCGGCGTTGATGCCTCCCTGGGCCGCCACCGAATGGGCCCGCCGCGGGCTGTCGTGATAGGTGACCAGTTGCACCCGGTAGCCCTGCTCGGCCAGGGTGGCGGCGGCCGAGGCGCCGGCCAGGCCGCTGCCCACCACCAGCACCCGCAGCTTGCGCTTATTGGCCGGGCTGATCAGGGGCAGGCCCTCACGGCAGCGCTGCCAGGCTGAATCCAGCGGGCCACCTGGCAAGCGCGGATCGAGGCGCGACCCGGGCGGCGGGGAGAACAGCTGAGGTGGCGGCAGCGCTGAGGGAGCGGTGGCGGGGGATCCGCTGCCGCGCGGTGGGCCGGAGGGGAAGGTTGCGATCATGGTGTGCCGGCCGCCAGCGAGGCCCGCAGCACCAACGCGATCGGCACCAGGCTGAAGCCGGCTCCAAGGATCAGGGCGAGGGCGCGACCGGCCCAGCGAATCCGCTCCCGGTTGGCTGGCTCCAGCCAGCCCAGGCTGCGGTGGGCGCTCTCATGGCCCTGCAGCAGATGAAGCCCCACCGCAGCACCGGCCAGGCCATAGAGGGCAAGGGAGAAGGGGGAGGCCAGGGCGCCGAGCAGGGCCTCCAGCTCGGCGCCGGCCGCCGGCCGATGCAGCCGCAGCTGGGCCAGGTGCACCACGAGAAACACCAGCAACAACGCCCCGCTCCAGGGGGCCCAACGGCCAGCCAGGGCGGCCGCCCCCTCCAAACCACCCACCCGCCGGCTGCGCTGCGGGCTTGCCACAGCTCCACGGGCTTGACGGTTGGAAGCGGTACGCAGCAGGGCCAGCAGGGGATGGAGCAGCAGGGCGGCCGCCAGGGCCACCTCCAGGGGCGGTAGCCAGGGCTGGCGGTGGAGCCCTTCTGCCAGCTGCTCGAAGCCCGCCGGATCGAGCAGCGCCAAGCTCACCCCAGCCAGATGGACCACCAGAAACAGCACCAACACCAGCCCGGAGATCGGGATCAGCCAGGCCGCGGCGGAGGCCCACTGCACGCCAACCTCAGCAGCTGCCGCCAGCCCGCTATCGCGGAAGAGCCCCTGCGGCGCGGTGTCGGGATCGGAGGCGGCGATGGGGTTGGCGGCGGGGTTGGTGGCGGCGGCGGCGGCGGAAACAGCGGTGGTGGATCCGGCCGGCGATCCAGGGGAAGTCATCGGGCAGCCATCACGGAGGCGAGTCGGTACGACGCAACCCCATCTTCGATGGTCGGCCTGCCGCCGTCGGCCCAGGCTGAACCGGCGGCGGAACCCGGCATCGAGCCCCAGGCCCTATGGGAAGCTGACCACCCAGGAGCGGGAGACCGCCTTGCCGCTCGGTCGACCCTCCCCCAGGCTCTGCGCCTTCCTCACCCTGCTCAACGATCGGCTGGGGGAAAGCATCGTGTTCCCGCTGCTGCCCTTCCTGCTGGCGGGCTTCAGCCGGGATGGCCGCACCATCGGCCTGCTGGCGGGCACCTACGCCGTGGCCCAGTTCAGCGCCACCCCCCTGATCGGTGCCCTCAGTGATCGCTTCGGCCGTCGGGCCGTGATGGCCCTCTGTGTGGGCGGATCGGTGCTGGGGCTGGGCCTGTTCGCCCTCACTGTGAGCCTGCCCTGGGCGCGGCTGTGGCCCGGCGCCGCCGCCGCCGGCCTGCCCCTGGCCCTGCTCTTCCTCGCCCGGCTGATCGATGGCCTGAGCGGCGGCACCGCCGCCACCGCCGCCGCCGTGCTGGCCGACATCACCGCGCCAGAGCAACGGGCGCGGGCCTTCGGCCTGATCGGCGTGGCCTTCGGCCTGGGCTTCATCCTTGGCCCGGGCCTGGGGGGATTGCTGGCGCGTTACTCCGTGACCCTGCCGCTGTTCGTGGCGGTGGGCTTTGCGGTGGTGAATCTGGTGGTGGTGCTCACCCTGCTGCCGGAAACCCATCCGCCTGAGGCACGCATCGCCCTGCCCCGGCGGCGGGAGCTGCAGCCCTTCAGCCAGCTCGCCACGGTGTTCGCCAACCCGCGGGTGCGGCGGCTGTGCGCGGCCTTCTTCCTCTTCTTTCTCGCCTTCAGCGGTTTCACCGCGATGCTGGTGCTCTACTTCCGCCAGGCCTTTGGCTGGGGACCGGAGCTGGCGGCCCTCGCCTTCTTGGTGGTGGGGGTGGTGGCCACGGTGGTGCAGGGCGGCCTGATTGGTCCCCTTGTGCAGCGGGTCGGGGAGTGGCGGCTGAGTCTGGTGGGCCTGGGCTGTGTGGTGACCGGCTGTCTGCTGATCCCCCTGGCCCAGCCAGCCTCGGCCATCCCCACCGTGTTCAGCGCCGTGGCGATCCTGGCCTTCGGCACCGGACTGGTGACTCCCTGCCTGCGCAGCCTGGTGAGCCGGCGGCTGGAGGGCTCCGGCCAGGGGGCTGCCCTGGGCAGCCTGCAGGGCCTCCAGAGCGCCGGCAGCTTCCTCGGGCCGCCGCTGGCTGGGCTGGCCTACGAAACCCTGGGCCACCAGAGCCCCTTCTGGCTCAGCATCGCGTTGATGGTGGCGGTGGCGGCGCTGGTGGCGGGCGGCACGCGGCGGGAGGCGGTGCCGACACCAGGATAATTCGCCTGTGATTGCTAGCTTTCGCCTCCCGCCGACGCGGGTTTCCGCAAAACACCATGACCGCGTCCACTAACACGCCTGCCCTGGTCGCCGCCGAGCACTACATCAACCGGGAGCTGAGCTGGCTCGCCTTCAACCAGCGGGTGCTGGGCCAGGCCCTCAATGAGCACACCCCTCTGCTGGAACAGGCCAAGTTCAGCGCGATCTTCAGCAACAACCTCGACGAATTCTTCATGGTGAGGGTGGCCTCCCTGAAGTCGCAGCAGGAGGCCGGTGTCACCACCCGCAGCGACGACGGCCTCACCCCCCTCGAGCAGCTGGAGGCGATCCAGGCCAGGCTGCGGCCCCTGCTCGAACTGCAGCAACAGCACTACCGCCATTCGTTGAAACGGAACCTTCACGAATACGGCATCCAGCTGATCGACTACTCCCGGCTCAACGCCCGTCAGAAGGAATGGGCCGACGCCTACTTCCGCAGCGCCATCTTTCCGGTGCTCACGCCGCTGGCGGTGGATCCATCCCACCCCTTTCCCTTCCTGAGCAACCTCAGCCTCAACGTGGCGGCCCTGATCCGCGATCCCGACAGCGGCCAGCAGCAGTTCGCACGGGTGAAGGTGCCGCAGAAGATCCTGCCGCGCTTCGTGCCGATCCCCACTGAGCTCTGCAGCCGCAAACCTTCGCCGGTGTTCACGGCGGTGCCGCTGGAGCAGCTGGTGGCCTTCAACCTCCAGCTCCTGTTTCCCGGCATGGTGATCGAGAGTCATTACTTCTTCCGGGTCACCCGCGACGCCGACCTGGAACTGCGCGATCTGGAGGCCGACGACCTGATGGAGGCCCTACAAGAGGGCCTGCGCAAGCGCCGCATGGGTGGGGAGGTGGTGCGCCTCGAGGTGGCCAATGAGATGCCCGATGAGGTGGTGCAACTGCTGATGGAGGGCACCAGCGTGGAACCGGAAGACCTCTACCGGATCAACGGGCCCCTCGGGCTGGATGACCTGATGAGCCTGTTGGCCGTTCCCCTGCCCGAGATCAAGGACAAGCCCTTCAAAGGAAGGACCGTGCCCGCCTTGGTGCGCGCCCAGCGGAGTGAACTGGAGGACGGTTCGATCAAGGCCGAGGAGTTTCAGAGCATCTTCTCGGTGCTGCGAAGGGGCGATGTGCTGCTGCACCACCCCTTCGACCTGTTCGCCACCTCCGTGGAGGAATTCCTCAACCAGGCCGCCGACGACGCCTCGGTGCTGGCGATCAAGATGACCCTCTACCGCACCTCCAAGGATTCACCGGTGGTGGCGGCCCTGATCCGCGCCGCCGAAAACGGCAAGCAGGTGATGGCCCTGGTGGAACTGAAGGCCCGCTTCGACGAGGACAACAACATCCAGTGGGCCCGCCAGCTGGAGCGCTCCGGCGTGCATGTGGTGTACGGCGTGTTGGGGCTGAAGACCCACACCAAGGTGACCCTGGTGGTGCGGCGCGAGAAGGACATCCTGCGCAGCTACATGCACATCGGCACGGGCAACTACAACTCCCGCACCTCCAACCTCTACACCGACCTCGGACTGCTCACCGCCCGGGAGGATTTCGGCCAGGACCTGGTGGAACTGTTCAACTACCTCACCGGTTTCTCCAAGCAACAGAGCTTCCGCAAGTTGCTGGTAGCGCCGGTGACCCTGCGCAGCGGTATGGAGGAGCTGATCCGCCGCGAGATTCGCCATGCCTCCGAGGGCCGTGGCGGGCTGATCCGAGCCAAGATGAATGGCTTGGTGGATCCGGCGATCATCGCCCTGCTCTACGAAGCCTCGGCGGCCGGAGTGCAGATCGACCTAGTGGTTCGGGGCATGTGCTCCCTGAGGCCCGGCCTAGAGGGCCTGAGCGAGAACATCCGGGTGGTGAGTGTGATCGGTCGCTTCCTGGAACACTCCCGCATCTTCTGGTTCGGCAACGGTGGCCAGGATGAGGTGTATCTGGGCAGCGCCGACTGGATGCCCCGCAACCTCGATCGGCGGGTCGAGGCGGTGGCACCGATCGAAGAGGCCCAACTCAGCGGGCAACTCCGCCATCTGATTGAGCTCTATCTGCAGGACAGCACCGCCTGGCACATGCAGAGCGACGGCAGCTTCCTGCAGATTCAGCCCGAAGATGAGGGACTAGTTTCGCAGAACATTCTCATGCAGAGCTGGCGTGGTGGCCTGAAAATGTAACCACCACGACAGGCACCGATCTTCCTTCATCGCTGATACAGGAAATTTTCCACTTCTAACCTTTACCTTCGGCGCAGGGGTGCTACATTCCGGCCAAATTCATTCGGAGGCCTGGGGTGATGGGGACACCTCTGCATTCCGCACCCAACGGGGCTGCCGCAAGCGGTGGCTCCATGGGGGCGAAGTCAGCCCATGGACGCGTTGATTCCGGCACCACGAACCGCCCATCCCGTCAGGGATCGGGCAGCAGCGCTAGCCGATCCGCCGGCCGCCTGAGCGCTGATTCGATCGGCTGGTATCTGGGCACCATCGGCCGAGTGCCCCTGCTCACGGCGGCCGAGGAGATCGAGCTGGCCCACCATGTTCAGGAGGGCAAGCAGCTGCAGTCTGTAGATCCCGAGCAACGCACCGCCCAACAGAACCGCAGGATCCGCATGGGTCAACGGGCCCGCGACCGGATGATGGCGGCCAATCTCCGCCTCGTGGTGAGCGTGGCGAAGAAGTATCAGAATCAGGGCCTCGAATTGCTGGATCTGGTGCAGGAGGGGGCGATCGGACTGGAGAGGGCGGTCGATAAATTCGACCCGGCGATGGGCTACAAGTTTTCCACCTACGCCTACTGGTGGATCCGCCAGGGCATGACCCGGGCTATCGACAACAGCGCCCGCACGATCCGGCTGCCGATTCATATCAGCGAGAAGCTCTCCAAGATGCGGCGCATCAGCCGCGAGCTCTCCCACCGTCTCGGCCGCCAACCGAACCGTTTGGAAATCGCCCATGCCCTCGGCACCACCCCCGAGGAACTGGAGGAGCTGATGGCCCAGACCGCTCCCTGCGCCTCGCTCGATGCCCACGCCCGCGGCGAGGAGGACCGCAGCACCCTCGGGGAGCTGATCGCCGATCCCGCCAGCAACGAGCATCTCGACTCGATGGACCGGCATCTCCAGAAGGAACACCTCGGCACCTGGCTCGCCCAGCTGAACGACCGCGAGCAGAAGATCCTGAGGCTGCGCTTCGGCCTTGAGGGGAGCGAGCCGCTCACCCTCGCGGAGATCGGCCGCCAGATCAACGTGTCCCGCGAGCGGGTGCGCCAGTTGGAAGCCAAGGCGATCCTGAAGCTGAGGCTGATGAGCTCGATGCAGCAGGCCGCCTGAGCGGCGTGGCCATGGGCTGGTGGGGGCAGCAATCGATCGGGGTGCTCGCCGTGCTGGTGTGGCTCATCCTGGTGGCCAGCATCTCCCTGGCGGTCCGGACCCGCTGGCCGGACCGGGGGGAATGGAGCCGCAAGGTGGTGCACATCGGGGCCGGCCCGGTGGTGCTGATCGCCTGGGCCCTGGGCATCGATCGCTGGGTCGCCCTGCCCACCGCGGCCCTGGCCACCCTGCTGGCCGCCGTGAACCACCGGCGTCGCCTGCTGCCCGGCCTCGAGGATGTCGACCGCGCCAGCTACGGAACGGTGGCCTACGGAGCCTCGATCACCCTGCTGCTGCTGGTCTGGTGGCCCCGGGAGCCGCTGGTGGTGGCCAGCGGCGTGCTGGTGATGGCCTTCGCTGATGGGCTGGCTGGCCTGCTGGGCCCCCAGGTGGCCTCACCGAGCTGGCAAATCCTGGGCCAGCGGCGCTCCCTGGTCGGCACCGCCACGATGGCGCTCACCAGCCTGGCGGTGCTGCTCGCCCTGGCGGCCCTGGCGGCAGCCGGCGGCCAACCGGTGCCGCCGCCGACCGCCGTGGTGGGGATCGCCCTGGCCGCAACCCTGCTCGAGCAGGTGGCGATCGGCGGCCTCGACAACCTCAGCGTGCCCCTCGCCGTGGCCTGGCTCTGGAGCCAACTCATGGTGGCCTGAAGAGCCGCTCAGGCCCGCAGCAGGTCCTCGCACTGGCGGTCCCAGTCGCCGCGAGTGCCGAGCGCCGCCACCAGCAGGCGATCGTCGGGCTGCTCCCGCAAGCGAAGCTGCCACTGCCGGATCACCTCGGCCCGATCCATCCACACATCGAGCACGGTGTGCTGGATCGCGTCGCCATCCCAATGCCGTCCCCGGGCGGTGTCGAGGGCCCAGCTCAGCAGGGCGTCGAGCTGGAACGGCCGGAAGCCGCCATAGGCGGGGCCGGAGGGAGCGGCGCCGGAGGGGGCCGCCAGCCTTCGCTGCTCCAGATAGAACAGCTCAAGGGGATCGGTGAATCCGCAGAACTGCAGGAGATAGACCATGAACCCAAACCTCCCGGATGCAGGGATGGCCAAGGGTAATCAGGTCAGAACAATCAACTGTTCAGCCCGAACATCCCGCAAAGGGTTGATGTTTTGGCACTCAAAGATGGGGAGTGCCAAGGAAGCGATTCCCAGCCCATCCAGGCCTCATTCAGCGGGCCCTGGCCTCAAGCGGCGGCCAGCTGTTGTTCCCGCACCAGGCGAACGGCGCCAGCCAATTCCTCGAGCAACCCCAGGGTGGTGGGCAGATCGATACAAGCATCCGTGATGCTCTGGCCGTAGGTGAGGGCCGAGAGATCGGCCGGAATCTTCTGATTACCCGCCACCAGATGGCTCTCCAGCATCACCCCCATCACATGCACGGAGCCGGCGCGCACTTGGTCGGCCACCTCGCGCAGCACCTCGGCCTGACGGCGGTAGTCCTTGTTGGAGTTGCCATGGCTGCAGTCCACCATCAGGCGGGCCGGCAAGCCATCCCGCGCCAGCTGGGCAGCGGCAGCCTCCACCGCTTCGAGGGCGTAGTTGGGGCCGTCCTTGCCGCCGCGGAGCACCAGGTGACCATCGGGATTGCCGGTGGTGCTCACGATCGCCGCATTCCCCTGTTGGCTGATCCCCAGGAAATGGTGGGGGCGGGCGGCCGCCTCCATGGCATTGATCGCGGTGGCGACACTGCCATCGGTGCCGTTCTTGAAGCCGATCGGCATCGACAGGCCCGAGGCCATCTCGCGGTGAGTCTGGCTTTCGGTGGTGCGGGCGCCGATGGCGGTCCAGCTGATCAGATCGGCGATGTACTGGGGCACCACGGGATCGAGCAGTTCGGTGGCTGCCGGCAGGCCCAGCTCGGCCAGATGCAGCAGCAGGCCCCGCGCCCGGCGCAGGCCAGTGTTGATGTCGTAGCTGCCATCGAGGTGGGGATCGTTGATCATCCCCTTCCAGCCCACGGTGGTGCGGGGCTTCTCGAAATACACCCGCATCACGATCTCGAGGTCCTCGCGATGGCGTTGCTGCGCCTCCAGGATCGCCTCGGCATACTCACGGGCGGCCTCCACGTCATGCACGGAGCAGGGCCCCACGATCACCAGCTGGCGCCGGTCGCCTCCATGGAGGATCGCCTTGACCCTCTCGCGGGCCCGCTGCACAGTGCGGGCGCCCTGCTCGCTGATCGGCAGCTCCGCGTGCAGCACCGCCGGCGGCACCAGGGGCCGGGTTTCGACGATGTGGAGATCGGAGGTGGGGATCATGAAAGGCAGACGCCCTGGCAATCCAGCCATCCACCCTAAAGGTGCTGCCGGAGCCTACCGCCAGCTCAGGGTCTCTGAACAGCAACGGCAGCGGCGTGGCAGCTCACATCCAGAGCACACCAGCGCTCAGGGCCGCCACAAACCTGCAGACGAGGCAAACGAGAGGCGGATTCTGGGTCTTGACCGGATGGGCTCGGAGCCGCAGGGCCGCAAGCTCGGCCTCCAGCCAGGGTGGGATCGCAGTGGCGTCAGTCTCCCCCCGCTGGCTCCAGGAAGGGATTGATCACCCGTAGGCCGGCAATCCGGCGGCCGTGGCTGAAGTCTTCCGAGAAGAGGATGGAGCAGCGGCTGCGAATCGCCGCTTCGGCGATCAGGGCATCAAACCAGCTGAGCTGTTCGCGGCCGGCCAGCTGGTGAGCATCCAGCACCAGGGTGTCGTCGCTGCACACCACCTCGAAGCCAATCATGGCTTCCAGAAGTTCGCTGATCTGAGGATCGCTGAGGGGCGGCTGCAGCTTGCGACTGGCCACCGCACGAAGCTCAATCAAGACCTGGGTGCTGATCACCACCTCGTGGTCGCGAATCACGGCAGCAAGCCATCGTCGAATCTGCTCCGATTTGGCCGGTTCGCGGCGATCCAGCCGGTAGACCCACAGGTTGGTGTCGATGAACACCCGCATCAGCCGCAGGCGTGCAACTCATCGCGAGTCCAAGGGGCACTGCTGGCGCTGTGGCTGCCGGCAGCCACGGCCTCAAAGCGGTGGAGGGCCTCGAGCCGGCGGCTGCGGGCGTGCACATAGCGGCCCAGAAACTCGCGCACCAACGCATTCACCGTGGTGTTCTCGCGCAGGGCTGCCTCACGGGCGCGCTGCAGCAGGGCGTCGTCGATGGCGAGGGTGAGGTTGGCCACGAGGCCATCTTACACGGGTTCCGTGGAGCACGGATGGAGAAGCATGCCCCTTCCCATCGGGGCCAGGCCGGTCACCAAGGGCTCGCGACTCAGCCTGCAGACCCAGGCCGGACAGGGCTTGCCTGCCTACTGCGGGCGATGCAGGATCGGAAGGAACCCGCCTCCTGTGGCCCCTGCCACTCCAGGCGCCCGTGGCGCCCCCACTGACAGCGAGCCGCCCTCAGCTCCGCCAGAATTACCATCACCACCAGGCCCCTGGCCCGGCCTTGATCATTGCGGTGCCATGCAGGCCTGTAGCGGTCTGATCATTTTTCATCGTTGCCTCGGTGGCGACAGTGGTTGTCTGATTCGTGTCATACAGCGCGCCACTTGGCGCGACGCTCAACTGGCGACCCGTGCGCGGCGCGGGATCGAGCTCGAGATCGAGATCGAGCAGATCAAGCAGCGCTCGAGGCAAAACGAGAGCGAAGCCGAGCAGCGGATGAAGCAGCTCGAGAACGAAATTTTGCGCGTGAGGAGCGAAACCGAGCAGATCGAGAAAGAAACCGAGCAGCTGTAGACGAAGTCGGCCGGAGGCCATGGCGCGAGAACGCCAGGGAAAGAGCTTTGAGCGCCTTGATCAAGCAGCATTGCTTTCCGCCCGAGTCCATCTCGATCCCTCCACAACCAACCGAGATCGATTGCGGGCCTTCCTCACCCTGATGGGCCAGGGGCTGCAGGAAAATGGGGATGCCGGCATGGCATGAAGGACAAGTGAAGCGAGGCGCCTACGGCGCCATTCGGGAACACCTGCCAGCGGATCGGATCAAGTCAGGCTTCGCAGCAGGAACCTATGGCTGCGATCTTGCTGGTGGAGACTCGGGGAGAGATCTAAAAATTGGCGGCGCCTACGGCGCCACTCGCAACAGCCAACGGCCAGAGCGGTGGTGAACGCCGGTTCGATCACTGACGCGGCTCAGCTGCTGATCGAGGCGGTGCCGAAGAGTATTTCTGTGCAGGATGCGAAGCCATCGTCACAGCGGCGGATGGCTGCTGCGAATGTCCGACCCGGGGCACGATCAGCCGGGAGTTGCGGTAGGGGAGAGAACCTCAGTTAGCTATTGCTGCAGTTGCTGTCGTTGCCGTTACTATCGCTGCAGTTGGCGTGAAGTCGCTTCGATTCTTCTATCGTGCTTCAAGAGATGTAGAAAGATGAAGCCGATCGCGCCTTTCGATCTGCCTGGAGAAAGCTGGTCCCTGGAGATCCAGAGTCGGCCCGTCTAGTATCTCGCTGGCGAAGGAATCCTCACACTTCACGAAGACCACTTCACGAGAAGAGTCATGGCAAAAAACGCCCTCTGCATTGGCATCAACGACTATCCGGGAACCCAAAGCGATCTCAAGGGCTGCGTCAACGATGCAAACGACTGGGCTGCCGTCCTGCAGGGGAAGGGCTTCAGCACCAAGCTCCTGCTCGATGCCCAGGCCACCAAGGCAGCCCTGGTGAGCGCCATCACCGGCCTGGTGGGCAGCGCCCAGAACGGCGACACCGTTGCCATCACCTTTTCGGGGCACGGTACCTATGCCCCCGACACGAGCGGCGACGAATCGGATGGCCTCGATGAGGCCCTCTGTCCCTATGACATCGTTCAGGGCAACGCGCTGATCGATGACGAGCTTCACCAGCTCTTCCAGCAACGCAAAATCGGCGTGCGGGTGATCCTGATCTCCGACAGCTGCCATTCCGGCACCGTGCTGCGCAATGCTCCCTCCGATCCCGATGCGGATGCTCCCAGGGTGCGCTTCCTACCGATGGGAGCCTGGGTTCCCGAGGATCAGCTCCCCCGGGCTGCCAGTGGCCGCCCCCTCACCACCCTCCCCATCAGCACCACCACCTCCCCCTGGGCCGGTGTGATCACCCCTGGCGGCGATCTGCTGATGGCCGGCTGCGAGGAAGGCCCCAACAAGTTCAGCTACGACGCCAAATTCAACAATCGCTCCAATGGCGCCTTCACCTACTACGCCCTGAAAACCCTCAAGACTCTCCCCGCCGCCGCCACCTATGCCAACTGGCACGCCGCCATCCGTCGCTACCTGCCTTCGGCCAACTACCCCCAAGTGCCCCAGGTGATGGGGGCCAGGCGTGCGCTGCAGCTCAAAGTTCTCGCCTGAGGCTGCCGGAACCCCATGCCGGAACCCAAGCGCAACGCCATCAACCTCAACGTTCCTGGCACCCGTCTCCAGGATCCCCCCCCCCTGCCCCGCCTGCTGGCGCCGACCACGCGGGGGACGGAGCTCCGTGGCGAGGATCCTTTCCTCCCCACCGGATTCCTGAAGGTTGAGAGAGGCTTCGATCTCTCGGGCCCATCCCGCGACATCGGTGGCACCGATCTGAACCCACTCGACCTGCCGCCCGATCAGGTGGTGGTGCTGGAGATGGTGGAGGGCATCACCGTGATCACCTCCGCCGGCAACCTGGCAGCCACCCTGCAGCAGATCGGGGAAGGATCCCTGCTAGGTCTGGAGGCTCGAGGCCTGGCCGGCGCTGCTTCCCGCGGCAGCAGCGCCGGCGAGCTGATCACCCGGCTGTTCAGCCTCGATCTCGGCAGCGATGCCATCATCGAGGAGGCCAGGGCCAAGGCGCTCGCTTGGGCGAAGCAACGGCTTGGGGAGAAGGCGAAGGAAAAGCTGGGCGAGGTGGCTGAGCTCGGCGTGTCCTGGCTCGGCACCAAGGCCCTGATGTGGGCGATCGAGAAGCGGTTGCGCGTCAGCCCCGGGCTTTACCGCTGGTCGGGCCGCTCCCGGGACCCCTCGGAAGTCTTCGGCGAGGCGGATCCGAAGCTGGCCCAGGAGGCCCTGCAAGGCCCGCTGCTCGTCTTCATCCACGGCACCGGATCCAACGGCGCCGGTTCGTTCGGGGATCTGCAGGAGACGAGTGAGGAGGATTGGCGCGCGCTCCGGGCGACCTATGGGGAACGCATCTACACCTTCGAGCACTACACCTTCTCCGAAAGCCCCATTGACAACGCCCTGGCCCTGGCCCGGATCCTCCCGGCCGGGGCCCGGATCCATCTGGTCACCCACTCCCGGGGCGGGCTGGTGGGCGATCTCCTCTGCCTGCGGCAGGTGGATGACGACCTCATCGATGGGTTCCGCCCTGGTTCCGCCCCCTTCACTGCAGACGATCCCGGCCGTCGGGAGAGCCTCGAGCGGGAGGGCGAGTGGGCTTACGCCGTGCAACGCGAACGGCTGCGGGAGCTGCGCACCTTGTTGGGGCGGGAGCACGGCTTTCGGATCGAGCGCTACGTGCGAGTGGCGGCGCCCGCTCGCGGCACCCTGCTGGTCAGCGGCAACGTCGATGCCTTCCTTTCCGCCCTGCTCACCCTGCTCGGCACCGTGCCCTACCTGGCGGGCAACCCGATCTATTCCTGCGTGAAGCGGGTGGTGCTGGAGATCGCCCGGCACCGCACCGATCCACGACTGGTTCCAGGCATCGAGGCCATGCTGCCGGAAGCACCGCTGGGGCGTTTCCTGGCCAGGGCAACGCCTGCCGAGGGGCTTCAGCTCGCTGTGATCGCTGGCGACATCGAAGGCGGGCACCTGCTCAAGCGCCTGGGGGTGCTGTTCACCGACTTCGTCTTCTTCGAAGGGGTGAACAACGACCTCGTCGTGGACACCGATTCGATGGGGGCGGGCATTGCCCGACCCGGCAACGCCCATCAGCTCTTTGAGCAGGGCCCCCGGGTCAGCCACTTCAACTACTTCGCCAATGCCTCCTCCCGCGGCGCCCTGCGGCGCTGGCTCACCACAACGAACACCACCAGCATCGCCGGCTTCCATCCCGTCTCCGGCCTGATCGACGAGGGCAGCCTCGACACCGATCGTGCCGACGAGCGGTCCCTGCGAAGCTCCGCCGGGATCGATGGGGCCACCGAGCAGACCCTTCCACTGGTGGTGGTGCTACCCGACTGCATGGCCTCCCACCTTTGGAACGAGGCAGCCCGCGATCGCCTCTGGTTCGATCCCGACACCCTGGCCCTCGGCGGGCTGGAGAAGATCGCCTGCGGCAACGCAGCCGATCGGTCCATCAAAGCCGAGAAACTGTTTTCCCTTTTCTACGGCGAACTCTGCAAGTCGCTGATCGGCAGCCATCGCGTCGTGCGCTTCGCCTACGACTGGCGCCGACCTCTGCAGGAAACGGCCGTCGAACTGGCGACCTGCCTGAAGGCTCTGCTGCAGGAAACGGCGGCTTCCGGCCAACCGGTGCGCCTCCTGGCCCACGGCATGGGGGGACTCTTGGTGCGCGCCCTGGTGAAAACAGAGGAACCACTCTGGAACGAGCTGATGGGCCGCAGCGGTGCCCGCTTCGTGATGCTCGGCACGCCGAACCAAGGATCACACCAGATGGTGGAGACCCTGCTTGGTAAGTCAGACCTGATCCGCAAGCTGACGCGCATCGACAGCCGGCACTCGATGCAGCAGATCCTCACCATCATGGCCGGCTTCCCCGGCATGCTTCAGCTTCTGCCCAAGCCCGGCTTCAGGGAAGCCGGAGATGTTCAGCAGCGTGACGACTATTTCCAGGAGGGGGTCTGGGAGGAGCTGAAGCAGCACAACCAGGACCGCTGGATCGGAGACGGCACAGCAGCCACTCCCAGCAAGGCCGTGCTCGCCCAGTCCCGCTGGTTGTGGGATCAGGAGGGCCCCGAGCTGCCCGAACGGCACAAGCAGAAGGTGATCTATGTCTACGGCCAGGCCAGCATGACCCCATGCGGCCTCCTGGAGCAGAACGATCGCTTGAAAATGCTCGGAACTCCGGCGGGTGACGGCGTGGTGACCTGGGCCTCCGGCCCCATCCCCGGCATCGGCAGTTTCTATGCCATGCCCGTGGAGCATGCTGCCCTCTGCAACAGTGCGGCGCATTTCGCCGCGATCATCGAACTTCTCGACACGGGCAGCACCGAGCCGGCACGGCTGAGGGCGGTGAACACCAT
Source organism: Cyanobium sp. (assembly GCA_040399305.1). Lineage (GTDB taxonomy): Bacteria > Cyanobacteriota > Cyanobacteriia > PCC-6307 > Cyanobiaceae > Cyanobium. The sequence continues at coordinate 30,677 of JBBASH010000024.1, read as the reverse complement.
CCCCACGCTGCCCTCCGCCACGGCACCGGTGGTCTATGACGCCGGCCCCATTCCCTATCCCACCGAGGAAGAAGTGGCCCTCAGCCTGCTCGGCGGTCGGAAGTGCCGGCCGCTCCAGGCCCGGCCGGCCCCTTGCCTGCAGGTGTGCTGCAAGGCCATGGATCTGCGCTTCGTCACCCAACCGGTGCTGGTGGGTCACTACCTGCAGGATGCCATCTCCGGGCCCGAGGCCCTGATCGACCGCGAGATCGTCGGCCGTGAACTCTCGATGCGCCATCGGCTCGGCCTCTATGCCGGAGCGCAGGGCACGGCCACTGTTGTTCTCCTCACCAACAACGCCGAGGAACGGCGACGGGGCAGAACCCGCGGAGCGGTGGTGATCGGGCTCGGCTCCTACGGCGAACTCACCGCGGTCACACTCACGGAAGCTGTGAGGGTGGGCACCCTCCGCTACCTGCTCCAGCTGGTAGATCGGCAATCTGGCGAGGCCCCAGAAACGATCGAAGCGCCGCTTTCCGCCCTGCTGCTCGGCTACAACTCCACCACCAACATCAGTGTGGAGGATTCGGTGGCCGCCCTCGTGCGTGGGGTGCTGGCGGCCAACCATCAATTCTCCGAAGCACGGCCGGACGTTCCGGTGCGGATCACCCAATTGGAGATCGTGGAGCTCTACCTCGACATCGCCGCCACGGCTGCGAGGGCCCTGGTGCGGGTGGCCGAGCAGATCAACCGCGACGGCGCCCGCTACGGCATGCGCGTGGAAGCCGACCGGGAGCTCCGCCAGGGCAATGGTTTCAGCCAGCGACTCGATGCCAGCCAGGGTGTGGCCTACTGGCCGCGGCTTGAGGTGACCGATGCGGACCAGCGCGAGGAGTGCCTCTCCCCGCCCGAGGGTACCGAACCCTTGGCCGCCAAGCCACGCCGGGCCTTCGCCGAACGACTCCGGTTCGCCTACCTCGGTCAACGGGCACGCTCGGAAACCACCCTGCATCAGCGGCAGCCAGGACTGGTGGAGTCCCTGGTGGAGTCCTCGATCCGGGAGTCCACCTACGTGGAGGATCTCTCCAGGACCCTGTTCCAGCTGCTGGTGCCCCATGACTTCAAGAACCAGGCCCGGCAGATGGACCGCATGGTGCTAGTGCTCGACGGCTACACCGCCAACCTTCCCTGGGAGCTGCTGCTAGCCGACGACAAGCCCCTGGCCCTCTCGACGAGAATGGTGCGGCAACTGCAGTCCCCCCGTTATCGCACCCAGGTGCGCCAAACGCTCGAAAAGCGCGCCTATGTAATCGGCAACCCCTCCACCGAGGGATTCAACAAGGTCTTCGCCGATGGCCCCACCCGGAAAGCTCCCGAAGCCCTCGATGGCCTCGAAGGTGCTGGAAACGAAGCGCAGACGGTGGTGAACGTGCTGCGGCAGTACGGCTACGACTGCGAGGAGGCCATCGGTGGTGAAAAGGCCGTGGACATCATCAATAAGCTCTACCGATCCCTCTATCGAATCGTTCACATCGCCGCCCACGGTGTATACGAGGAGAAGACCCGCGACGGCGGCTCCCGCAGCGGGGTGGTGCTCTCCGATGGGCTGCTGATTACCGCCGCCGAGATCGGGGCCATGGAAACGGTTCCCGACCTGGTCTTCCTCAACTGCTGCCACCTCGCCAAGGCGGATGCTCGGCCGGTGGCCTTCAACCGCCTGGCTTACAGCATCTCCCGCGAACTGATCGAAATGGGGGTACGGGCCGTGGTGGCGGCAGGCTGGGCCGTGGACGATGGCGCCGCCCGGGTGTTCGCCGAGGAGTTCTATGGCCAGATCCTCCGCAACAGACCCTTCGGCGATGCCGTGTTCACGGCCCGTTCACGCACCCACGAGGAGTTCCCCAGCCTCAACACCTGGGGTGCCTACCAGGCTTACGGGGATCCCGGCTTCGTGATCGATCCCCTGCGCGACCGCGCCGACTCCGAGGCGGTGGAAGGCTGGAAACCCGTGACCCAGGAGGAGCTGATGCAGCGGCTCAGGGAGCTGGCCACGAAAGCGGCGGGTGGGGAGCCACCGTCGACCGAGCGGAGCCGTGAACTGGCAGGTGCCGTCGACATGGCGTTGCAGTCCTGTCCCGATGCATGGAAGAGCCTGCCGGCGGTGCGCTTCGCCCTGGGCGAGGTCTACGCAGAACTCGGTGACGCCTACTTCGACAAGGCCCGGGAGCAGTACCTGGCCGCCATCCGCCCGGAGGACAGGAGCGGGGCGGTTCCGATCCGTGCAATCGAACAGTTGGCCAACCTCGAAGCCCGCACCGGCCATAACACTGCCAACGCGGTGCTGATCACCGCCGCCCTGGGACGCCTGGAGGGCCTCGTTCAGCTGGCATCGACCACCCTGGATCGTGCGGAACAGAACCACGGAACAGAGTCGCCAGCGGGCAGCAATCCCGAACGGGCCGCGCTGCTGGGAAGTGCCTACAAGCGGCTGGCCACCGTGCTGGCAGGGAACCTGCGCAAGGATCACGACAAGGAAGGTGGGGATGTGCTCCTTGCCCTCGCGCGGGCCATCGACTGGTACGCCAAGGCCGGAACGCAGCCGTATCAGGTGCTGAACCTCCTCGCTCTGGAGGCGGTGAGGGATTTCGGCATCGAGGCGAAGCCGACCTCCCTCGAGCGGGTGCGCGGGTGTGCCCTGCAGGCCCGTGCGGCCTGGCGTGCAAACCCGGATTTCTGGAACGCGGTGATGCCGGCCGAAGCGCTGATGACCGAACGCCTGCTCGATCGTTCCCTTGGCAGCAGGGGGCGAGCCGGCGAAGCCAGCTTCACCGAAGTGCAGAAAACCTATGACGAGGCCCTGGCCCATGTGCCCGGAACCCCAAGGGAGCTGGATTCGATGGTGCAGCATCTGCGCATCCTCCAGGTGCTCTTCGAAGCGCAGGGCCACCTCAACCCCCGTCTGGCCAGCCGGGCCAGCCTGATCGCAGAGCGCCTGGATCTTCTTACCCAGCGGTTGTTGGGGCCAACGGCCGGCCAGGGGGGTGCCGGTGGGTCCGCCGCTGGTACCAGCGATGGCACGGGTGGAGAAGAAGAGGCGGAAATTATTACGATTCAGTGATCGTGCAAGTGATCGTGCAAAGCCTTGAAATGTCGATGATGAGCACCTCGCGGAAATAGAACTGGCGAAACGCACCGACGATCTCGCCAAGCTGGTGGCGGCGACCGAGCGGGCCATTAAACCATCGATCCGTCATGACCCGGAAGACGAATGGGCTCCACTTTCACGTCAGATCTGATGCTCCTCACGTCCAATAATCCCAGAAAGATTGCCCTGAATGCTGGAACTGTTCGAGGAGAATCGGAAGGCCGCCCTCGAAGCCATCAAAGAACATGCTGTAGCCCAAGGATAGCCAGGTCGTGGTCGCCAGGGCTGGAGAGACTAGGACGAGGTGTGCGAAGAAATTATAACCATCGAGGCCTTCCAGGCCAAATCCTCTCTAAGATTAATGGAAGCATTTGCGACTGGTGATTTCGTGTTTATCAGTCGATTGCCGTCAGATTTTCCACCCACCAATCAACTCCCTAACTCCCATGACACGCAAAGCCGTTCTCTGTGGCATCAACAGCTATGCATCTGCCCCCCTCAAGGGCTGTGTGAATGATGCCCATAATGTCCGCGATCTTCTAATCACCAACTTCGGCTTCCGACCAGAAGAAATCCACACACTGGAAGATGAGCAGGTTGTTAAGGCAGAGCTTCTCGCGCAATGGGACTGGCTGACAAGCGGAGCCAGGGCAGGAGACATTCTGGTCTTTCATTTCTCCGGGCACGGGTCCTATGTACCGGATGAAAGTGGCGAAGAACAGGATATGCGCGATGAGATCACCTGTCTGCAGGACATGGATTTCAACGATCCCGCCACCTATCTCACCGACGATGAATGGTATGAGCTGGCCCAGCGGGTCGACCCCGCCGTTCAGTTGATCATCCTCAAGGACACCTGCCATTCAGGCGGGAGTGCCCGCTTCATCGGTGTGCGCAGCGCGGACGGGCAGGAGCGCGTCGTGCTGGCCCACCCTGCGGAACTGCAGGGCCGCCGCTCCAGCGACCCTCCCCCCGAAAGCAGCATCAGCAACACCCGCTTCCTGGTGCCGCCCCAGGCCCCCGCCAGGGCCTGGCGGGGCGAGGTGGGAACCACGCGCTCCACGCGGCTCGCCGAGGTTCCCCAGACCAGCCTGATGGCCTGCATGGAAACCCAGACGGCCGCCGATGCCCCGATCGACGGTGAATTCCACGGCGCCTTCACCTATCACTTCTGCCAGATACTGCGGGGCAACGGGCAGCTCGGCAGTCGGGAAGCGATTGAGGCCGTGGCGCAGCAGCTGCAGGGGCAGTTCGAACAGGTTCCCCAGCACGAGGGCCGGGAGCTGGATGCACCGATCTTCGGGCAGGCCGGTGAGATCGACAACGGTTCCGATGATGCACCAGCGGTTCCAGGCTCCTGCGGGGATCCGGCAGCCGAACTGCCTGCGGATGCGGAGGCCCTCACCGCCCAGCAGATGGTCTATCGGGCCCACATGAAGTTCCTCGACACGATGGCGGCGCTGCAGGGCGTCTCCCTGCCGGAGCGGGGCCTGCGGGCCAGCGACAGGGTGCTGGTGACCGTGCATGGCATCGGGAACCACCGCGCCGGTTATTCCAACAGCTGGTGGCAGGCCCTTTCCCCCCATGTGGGAGCCAGCTTCGATCCCAGCGATCTGGGGAGGGGAAGGCAGGAGGTGCTCTGGAGCGACCTTGTGAACCGCAGCCGCAGCCTCCAGCGCAGCCTGCCCGCCGAGGAGGTGAACGCCTTGCGCCAGTCGATCCTGGATGTGATCGACGACCGGCAAAGCCATGACGCGGCCCGCAGCGGTCGGCTCGAGCAACTGCCCGTCGCCCGTGGAGGGGCCATCGCCATCGACGATTTCCTCGTCTACATGCTCGACGACGGCATGCGCCGCCGGATCCTGGAGCGCTTCACCCGGGTGGTGGGCCCGCTGCTGGCTGCGGGGACCCGCATCGACGTGATCTCCCACAGCTGGGGCACGGTGGTGGCCTACGAGGGCCTGCGGGAGCTGGAGAAGCGCGGCTTGTCCGGTCGGGTCGCCAATTGGTTCACCGCAGGCAGTGCGCTCTCGATCGCACCGGTGCAGGGCCGCCTGCGGCCGGAGAACCGTCCCGCCAACGGCCGTCGGGCTCCTTATCCGGCCCTGGTGGACGCCTGGATCAACCTCGATGCCAAGGGGGATCCGGTGGGCGGGCCTCTGGGGGGCCGCTTCCCTGTGACCCGGGAGTACCTCGAGCTCGATCCCACCACCTGTGCCCGCCAGTTCTGGGGGGGTTACGAGATCGGCTGTGCCCACGGCTCCTATTTCCAGCTGCCCAACCTGAAGGTGAACCGCGACATCTTCGCCGGCCACATCCTCGGCACGGCGCGGGAGCTCGGGGCCCGCCGGAGCGACACTGCGGGTGCCTCCGGCCCAGCCTCGATCGCGATCAGCTCCAATGGCTCCTTGGCCGACCCTGCCTTCGTGAACCTGGCCGCACACACCAGCGCAAACTGATCTGGGGTGAGGCTGAGCGTGCGGGGCAGGGTGAGCATGGGGGCGCCCAGGGACATGGGCGTGCCTCCGCCGTTCTGCAGCGATCGTCACCAAGAGGGGCTCCGCTGTTGTTGAGAATGGAAGGTCAGATGCCCAGAAGCGGCGAGCGCCGCGTCCATACCCATGCCCGAGACCACCCCCCTGGCCCCCGCCGACCTGCTGCCCAGCTACCGCCAGGCCGCCCTGGAACGGGAGGAGCTCGGGGTGCCGGCCCTGCCGCTCAACGCTGCCCAGGCCTCAGCCCTCACTGCCCTGCTGGAGCAGCCCCCCGCCGAGGAAGGGGGCTTCCTGCTGCATCTCCTCAGCGAACGCATCCCGCCGGGGGTGGATGAGGCCGCCTATGTGAAGGCCAGCTGGCTCAGCGCGATCGCCCAGGGCAGCTCCACCAGCCCCCTGGTGAGCCCGGGGCAGGCCGTGAACCTGCTGGCCACCATGATCGGCGGCTACAACGTGAGCGCCCTGATCGAGCTGCTCTCCAGCGCCGATGCCGCCATCGCCGAGGCCGCCGCCGCTGGCCTCAGCCGCACCCTGCTGGTGTATGACGCTTACAACGATGTGCTGGAGCTGGCGGCCAGCAACCCTTACGCCAAGCGGGTGATCGACAGCTGGGCCGCCGCGGAATGGTTCACGGCCAAGCCGGAGCTACCCGCCGAGATCACCGTCACGGTGTTCAAGGTGGAGGGCGAGACCAACACCGACGACCTCTCCCCAGCCACCCACGCCACCACCCGGCCGGACATCCCCCTGCACGCCAACGCGATGCTGGAAACCCGCATGCCCGGCGGCCTAGAGCTGATCACCGAGCTCAAGGGGAAGGGTCACCCGGTGGCCTATGTGGGCGATGTGGTGGGCACCGGCAGCTCGCGCAAATCCGCCATCAACTCGGTGCTGTGGCACACCGGCACCGACATTCCCCACGTGCCCAACAAGCGCAGCGGCGGCGTGATCCTGGGCGGCAAGATCGCCCCGATCTTCTTCAACACCGCCGAAGATTCCGGCGCGCTGCCGATCGAATGCGATGTCACAGCGCTGAACTCTGGCGACGTGATCACGATCCGGCCCTACGCCGGCACGATCGAGCGGGCCGCCGGCGAGCCGGGTGCCGGGGAGATCGTGGCGCGCTTCAAGCTCAAGCCGAGCACGATCACCGATGAGGTGCGCGCCGGCGGCCGCATCCCCCTGCTGATCGGCCGCTCCCTCACCGACAAGGTGCGGACCCAGCTGAGGCTGAGCCCCTCCGAGCTGTTCATCCGCCCGGCCGCCCCGGCCGACACCGGCAAGGGCTTCACCCTGGCCCAGAAGATGGTGGGCAAGGCCTGCGGCCTGGCGGGGGTACGTCCCGGCACCAGCTGCGAGCCGCTGATGACCACCGTGGGCTCCCAGGACACCACCGGCCCGATGACCCGCGATGAGATGAAGGAGCTGGCCTGCCTGGGCTTCAGCGCCGATCTGGTGATGCAGAGCTTCTGCCACACCGCCGCCTACCCCAAGCCCGTGGACCTCAAGACTCACGCCGAGCTGCCCGATTTCATCAGCTCCCGCGGTGGCGTCGCCCTGCGCCCCGGAGACGGCATCATCCACAGCTGGCTTAACCGCCTGCTCCTGCCCGACACCGTGGGCACTGGCGGCGACAGCCACACCCGTTTTCCCCTGGGCATCTCCTTCCCGGCGGGCTCGGGCCTGGTGGCCTTCGCCGCTGCCATCGGCGCCATGCCTCTTGACATGCCCGAATCGGTGCTGGTGAAATTCTCTGGTTCGCTGCAGCCGGGCGTGACCCTGCGCGATGTGGTGAACGCCATCCCCTATGTGGCGATCCAGCAGGGCCTGCTCACGGTGGAGAAGGCCGGCAAGAAGAACATCTTCTCCGGCCGGATCATGGAAATCGAAGGATTGCCCGATCTCAAGCTGGAGCAGGCCTTTGAACTCACCGATGCCACGGCCGAGCGCTCCTGCGCCGGCAGCACAATCAAGCTCTCGGTGGAAACGGTGAGTGAATACTTGCGCAGCAACGTGGCGCTGATGAGGAACATGATCGCCCGCGGCTACCAGGATGCTCGCACCCTGGCCCGCCGCATCAAGGCGATGGAGGCCTGGCTGGCCAACCCGGTGCTGCTGGAGGCCGACGCGGATGCCGAATACGCCGCCGTGATCGAGATCAACCTCGATAAGCTCAGCGAACCGATCCTGGCCTGCCCCAACGACCCCGACAACGTGAAGCTGCTGAGCGCGGTGGCGGGCGAGCGGATCGATGAGGTGTTCATCGGCTCCTGCATGACCAACATCGGCCACTACCGCGCCGCCGCCAAGGTGCTCGAAGGCCAGGGTGCCAACCAAGCCCAACTCTGGGTCTGCCCGCCCACCCGCATGGATGAGGAAAAACTGAAGGAGGAGGGCTACTACGCCACCTTCGAGGCGGCCGGCTCCCGCATGGAGATGCCGGGCTGCTCCCTCTGCATGGGCAACCAGGCGCGGGTGGAGGACAACACCACCGTGTTCTCCACCAGCACCCGCAACTTCAACAACCGCCTCGGCAATGGCGCCCAGGTGTACCTGGGCAGCGCCGAACTGGCGGCGGTCTGCGCCCAGCTGGGCCGCATTCCCAGCAAGGAGGAGTACCTGGCGATCGCGGCCGCCAAAATCGATCCCCTCGCCGATGAGCTCTACCGCTACCTCAACTTCGATCAGATCAGCGGCTTCGAGGATCAGGGCCGGGTGGTGAGCACCGAAGATGAGGCGAAGGTGCTGGCGGGGGTGTGATGGTCGTCAGGATCTGATCAGGGTTGCGAAGACTTGCCGGCAGGTGCGGAAAGGATTGCTGACGTTCAGCCGTTCTCCGCCTACGGTCCATTAGTCCTTCGTAACGGACCCTTTCCGATGACTGCCTCCTGGATGACCTCCCTGCGCACCATGCTGGCCCCCCTGCGCCGTTTGGTGGTGGTGGGTCTGGCCCTCATGCTGACCATCAACCTTGCCGCTTGCAGCGGCATCGTCTCCAGCGACGCCAAGAACGCCGCCCGCACGGTGGTGCAGGTGGCCAAGACCGCCGCTGATGTAACCGGCAACGAGCAGCTCAAGAACGTGCTTACGCCCGTGCTGAACGTGCTCAACGCCACCGAGAAGGAGGTGAAGGCCGACAACATCCCGGCCGCCACCAACGCCATCTCCAAGTTCAAGGGCCTCTGGGATACCGCAGCCCCTGTGGTGAAGCTGGCCGCCGGCGACAACTACGGCCTGATCGACAAGGGCGTGAACCTGCTGACCAAGACCTTCGGTGGCGAGACCGCTCCCACCAAGGACAACGCCCTCACCGCCCTCACCGGCCTGATCGGACCCCTCAAAGCCCTGCTCGGCTGAACCCAGGCTCCGACCCATCCGGGTCGGAGCACCTTCAACGCAGGCCACCCGATCAACTCGGGATAGGCCCCGGGGAGCGGCAACGCTCCCTTTTTTGTGCTCAAACCCTGCCAGCGCAAGGGCTGAGCAAGAAACCTATCGGGCCCTGCCCTGGGGCGATGGGGAGGCGAGCTGTTGCATCACTGCCTGATAACCCTGCTGGTTGCGCTCCGCCAGGTATAGGTCGGCCGCCCTCAGCAGCACGGGATTGGCCTCCGCGGCACGGCCCAGGGCCACCATAGAAAGTCCCATATAGTGCTGGGCCTCCGCCTGGGCGGGATTGATTGTGGTGCTGCGCAGGAAGTCGGCGATGGCCTCCTGATAACGGCGCAGCCCATACAGGCAAAGGCCCCGCACCGTGTAGGCCGGCGCGAAGGTGGGTTTGGCCCGAATCACCAGCGAAGCATTACTCATGCAGGTCTCAGGCTGACCCCGTTGCCGCTGCAGCACCGCCAGATTGTGGAGATTGGAGGCACTGGCATCCTGCTGAACCGCCAGCAGCAAATCAGCTTCAGCCCGATCGAGCTGACCCTTGCGCTGGTAGGCCAGGGCGCGGTTGGCATAGACCAGCGGATTGGCATCGATCTTCAGGGCCCGATCGAAATCCGCCAAGGCCTGGGTGGGATTGCCGAGTTCATTATTTAGAATTCCTCGCAGCAGGAAGGTGGCTGAAGTCGGCCGTTGTCGCTGCAGGATCACTAACCGATCGAGATCCAGCTGGGCAAGCGGCAACTGGGCCAGGATCAGATAAGCCTGGGCTCGGTTATATAAACAGGCCTCAAGATCACGGTTTTCTGCGATCAGGCTGCTCCAGATCTGGATCGCGCCATTGATCGCACCGGCGGCAAAACGCTGATCGGCAAGCTGGCGAAGCGCCGTTGTGCTCGCGCCCGAACCAACGGGCAACGCGGGAGTGTTGCTTCCAGGAGCAGCCGTGGAACCCGGGCTCACCGCCGACGGACCTGCCCATGCCGCAGGGGAACCCAGCAGCACTAGGGCCAGACCAGGGGAAACGATGACCCTCCAGGTGTGGCGGAAAAAGGGCGACGGGACGCTCAAGGACAGGCCTGGATCATGGCGAAGCGGCCGGCTGCCGATTCAGGGAAGCACCGGCAGGGGCACCGCTCTGGAGCAGCGGACGGCAGGGAGCGAATTCAGGCTCCCAAGCCACCACCGCGAAGCGACGAAGTTCTGGGGGTCCACTTCGGATCCAGGTGTCCAGAAGGGTGTACTGCTGCAGGGTGTAGCGGCGGCGAAGCTGCTGGTAGGAGCACTGACAGTAAGCACGGCGGTTGGCAGCGGCTCCCTGGCCGATGCATTCCCGCAGATAGGTGGTCTGGGCCAGATCGAGCGGAGGGGGAGAAGCATCAGCCGCCTCCACCACCAGGGCTGCCGTGATCACCACAAGGCTCGCGATCAACCACCTGCAGCGTTGGAGCCTGCTCACCGAACACCGCTGGTCGTGGTGCGGGAACCGGCCTGGAGTCCGCCCCACTGGAAGAAAACGCCGAAACGTCCAGCGATCGATGGGGTGCTGCCGAAACCGGAATCGTTGGAACGGGTGGCGGCGATCGCCGCGTTGACCCACACCCGCTCACTGACGCGGGCCACACAACCGGCGGATCCGGCCAGGCCGCTGCCATAGACACCGGTGCCGATGCCACAGCCATAACGCTGATCGCCGGTGGTGAGGTTGGGGATGGAAGACAAGGCCGAGGCGAGGGCACCCACATTCATGATCTGACGATTGACCGTTTCAAGGGCATTGCTGATACGGGCAATTTGATTGTTGATCGTATTGATTGAGCCGTTGAGCGTCGACAGGTTGTTGGTGAGGCTGTTCACCGAAAAATCGCTGGTGCCCAGATTGCCGGCATTGTCAACTGTGGCCAGTCGCAGCTCGCCGCCATTCTGATTAGCCGAACCCACAAAAGAACCAGCGGGGGCCAGGCCCGGCAAGGTGTAGACACTGCTCGAACCCGGACTGCCGACCCCGAGCATGATCTGGTTGGCCGCGGTGGCTGTCGCCCCGGCACCGATCGCCACGCTGTTGCTGAAGCCCGCGGCCACGCTGGCACCGGCTCCCACGGCAACCCCATTCACGCCCGCGGCTTGGGCACCAGTGCCCAGGGCCGTGGCCCGGCTGCCAGAGGCGACGGCATTGAAGCCAAAGGCAGCCGAATCCTGGCCCGTGGCCGTGGCATTGGTGCCCACTGCCGTGGCCGGTTCCCCGGCAAAGGCATTGGAGCCAAGAGCCACACCACCCCCTCCCTCGGCCCGTGCCATGAAGCCGATCGCCGTGGCCCGACCCTGAGCGCCCTTATTCGTGGAGTTGGCCACCGATCCCGTGCCCAGGGCTACATCACCCGAGGCCCCCGCCACGGCTCCCGGCCGGCTGGCGTCAGCAGACCCGATCGCCACGCCGGTGCCGCTGGCCGTGGCGCCGCTCTGCCCCCCCTGGGCGCTGCCGCAGGCGAACGATCCATTGGCGGCAGGGGAACAGCCACCGCCACCGGAGGGGATGTCCGCCACCGAAAAGGTGGTGGTGCCCAGGGTGCCGAAGGCATCCACCGTGGTGAAGCGGATCTGGCTGGTGGTGCCGAGCTGCTTTTGTTGCTCCACAAAACCGCCCGGCACCACCAGCCCCGGCAGGGAATAGGCGGTGCTCACGCTGGCGGCCCCGCCCACCCCAAGCCGCATCTGGTTGGCCGCGGTGGCCGTGGCCCCGGGCCCGATCGCCACGCTGTTGCTGAAGCCCGCGCCCACGCTGGCACCGGCTCCCAGGGCCACCCCATTCACGCCCTCGGCCTGGGCACCGGTGCCCAGGGCCGTGGCCCGGCTGCCGGAGGCGGTGGCATTGAAGCCGAACGCCGAGGCATCGGTGCCTGAAGCAGTGGTGTTGGCGCCCACGGCGGTGCCGGGATCAGAGGCCTGGGCGTTGAAACCGATCGCCACTGCGCCGCCGCCGGTGGCCCTGGCGCGATAGCCAACAGCGGTGGCCTGCCCGAAAGCGGACTTGGTGGTGGAATCGGCCACGGCAGCCGTGCCGATCGCCACATCACCATTGGACTGGGCCACGGCCCCCTGGTTGGTGGCATCGGCGCCACCGATCGCTACCGCCGTAACTCCCGCCGCGAGGGCTCCGTTGCGCGGGCCGTTTGCGGAACCGAACGCAATCGAACCGACGCCGCTGGCCGTGGCGCCATTGCCGCCATCGGTACCGGGCGTGCCAGGCGCCTGACCGATGGCATCGCCTCCGGAAGTGCCCGAGGCGGCATTGCCGATGGCGATGGCTCCAGCGGCGGCTCCAGCCGATCCGCTCTTGCCCCCCCGGCCGCCAGCGGCACCGGCCACGGTGGTGCCATCCGAACCATTGCCGCCTGCGCCCCCTGCAGCGGTCTGACCAACGCAGAGCACCGCCTTGGCATCACAGGTGAGGACGCCGGCGGCACCGCCCGCACCACCCGCCCCTCCGACGGCACCGGCCACAGAGCCGCCCTTGCCGCCGTTGCCACCTTTGCCACCATCGACACGAAAACCCGTGCCTCCAGCGCCGCCGGCACCTCCAGCACCTCCATTGGCAACGTCTCCGGGAGCGCCGCCAGCCCCCCCATCCCCTCCTTGGCCGCCGGCCAGACTGATCGCCTGGGTGGCCCGGCTGGCGGTAACGGCATCTCCACCCCGGCCGCCTGCCCCACCGACACCACCGATGCCGGTTCCGACTGGACTAGCGGAGCTGCCACCCTGACCACCGGTGCCCCCGTAGCCACCATCGCCCCCCTGCACATTCGTGGTGCCCAGAGTGACCCCATTGGCTGCGCTTCCGCCGACACCACCGTTGCCGCCACTGCCCGACTGCCCCGTGGTGTTGGTGGCGCCCCTGTCACCTCCATAACCCCCGCCACCACCATTGCCGCCCTTGACGCCTGCGGCCTCTGTCGTATCAGCTTCGCCACCGGCACCACCGGCACCACCGAAATTGAAGCCAGGGGGGTTTGTCGGGTTTGACCCTGTTCCAGGTTCCGTGGTGGGGTCATACCCGTTGGAGGAAATGCCACCTATGCCGCCATTGCCACCGGCTCCACCCGTGGCCTGCTGCGCCTGAACGGAATCACAGACCAAGGCCAAGGAGCCCGGCAGCAGCAAGTTAAGGGCCAGAATCCAGGATCCCCTGATCGCGATCCTCGCGGCTGAAGACTCCTTCTGAAAGCCGGGATTAGATCGCCGCATCAGAGAAGTCAGGTGGATCACTTTATTTTCCGGCACCATAGCTAGGGCACGCTGAAGAGGAAGAAAAATTCAGTGTTTCTGATCAAGCCGATCAGCAACAGCTCTATTAAAACAAGTTCCCTCCAGCCAAGCAAGCCCCGGAACGCTCCACCTCCCGCCTGGCTTCCGACTTGGCCGCTGCGATGGAATAATTAAGTAAACACGGCCTTGGCGTTGGTATCGGTTGTTACGAGATGCCCACAAAGCTGGACGAACAGCCCAGCTCCTCTAAAAGGAACTCGAACGCCGCTTGCTTTTCCATGCGCCCGATCAGCGCCATTCGTCGCTCCACGATCGCCGTTGCCGCCATGGCCGCCCTGGCCATCACCGGTTGCTCCGGCACCCAGGAAGCCGCCCGCCAGGCCGGTGACCAGGTGGGCCAGGCCGCCAAGGATGCCGCAGCCACCACCGGTGAGGCCGCTAAAACCGCCGCCACCGCCACCGGCCAGGCAGCCCTCGGCCAAGCCGTAACCCCCGTGCTCGATCTGCTCAAGAAGAGCGAGGGTGAAGTGAAAGGCGGCAATATCGCCGCAGCCGTCGCTGCCATGGGCGGCTTCCAGGCCCTCTGGAACACCGCCTCGCCCGTGATCAAGCCGATCGCCGGTGACAAGTGGCCCCTGATCAACACAGCCGCCAATCTGGTGCTGAGCACCTTCGCCAAAGGCGCCACCCCCGCCCCCGCCACGGCCAGTTCCGCCCTCACCGGCCTGATCGGCCCCCTGAGCGCCCTGCTCACCAAGTGAGTCCGGTTCGGGCCAGGGCCGCAACCCTGGTCCGACCAGCCCACCAGCTCAAACCATGTCATCAGCCCGGGGTTTTCAGGAACTCCGGGCTTTTTGCCGTCTGGGGTTGGCGCCTGGCCCTGATCGCCAGACAGCCGCGGTGACACGCTGGAGGCCCCAGCCTTCCCACCCTGGACCAGGAAACCCTGCTGTTCGAGCCCACCAGGCCCACGGCGGACGCCCTGCGGGTGGTGCTGGCCTTCCCCAGCACCTACTCGGTGGGCATCACCAGCCTGGGATATCAGGTGGTGTGGGCCACCCTGGCCCGCCGCGCCGATGTGGATGTGCGGCGGCTCTTCACCGACCGGGGGGATCCCCCGCACCGGCACCGTGGGGGAGGGGTCGAACTGTTCGGACTCTCCCTGAGCTGGGAACTGGATGGCCCGGTGCTGCTCGACCTCCTGGAGGGCGAGCGCATCCCGATCTGGAGCCACCAGCGGGGTGACGACGATCCGATCGTGTTCGGCGGTGGGCCCGTACTCACGGCCAATCCCGAGCCCCTGGCACCCTTCCTCGACGCCGTGCTGCTGGGGGATGGAGAACAGCTGTTACCGGCCTTTGTGGAGGCGTTGCAGGCCTGCCGGGGGCAGCCCCGGTCCGAGCGGCTGCGCAACCTCGCCCGGGTGGACGGTGTGTACGTGCCATCCCTCTACGCACCCCGCTACAGCGGCGATGGAGCGCTGCTAGCCATCGATCCGACCGAGGCCGGCATCCCCGATCAGATCAGCAAGCAGACCTGGCGCGGCAACACCCTCAGCCATTCCACGGTGATCACCCCGGAGGCCGCCTGGCCCTCGATCCACATGGTGGAAGTGGTGCGCAGCTGCCCAGAGCTGTGCCGCTTCTGCCTGGCCAGTTACCTCACCCTCCCCTTCCGCACCCCCTCCCTGGAGGATGGCCTGATCCCGGCGGTCGAGGTGGGATTGGCCGCCACCCAGCGGCTCGGCCTGCTCGGCGCCTCCGTGACCCAGCACCCGCAATTCGCCGATCTGCTGACCTGGCTCGATGGCGATCGCTTCGAGGGGATGCGGCTGAGCGTGAGTTCCGTGCGGGCCGCCACCGTGACGCCCCAGCTGGGCCAGATCCTGGCCAAGCGCGGCAGCAAATCACTCACAATCGCGATCGAGAGCGGCAGCGAGCGGATGCGGGAGGTGGTGAACAAGAAACTCGCCACCGAGGAGATCTTCGCCGCGGCCCGCTACGCCCGCGAAGGGGGGCTCAGCGGCCTGAAGCTCTATGGGATGGCCGGTCTACCGAGCGAGGAGGAGGCCGACATCGAAGCCACCGCCTCCCTGCTGCTGGACCTGAAGAAGGCCACCCCGGGCCTGCGGCTTTCCCTGGGGGTGAGCACCTTCGTGCCCAAAGCCCACACGCCCTTCCAGTGGGACGGAGTGCGACCGGAAGCTGAGCAACGGCTCAAAGTGCTGGCGAAGCGCCTCAAACCCAGGGGCATCGAGCTCCGGCCAGAAAGCTATGGCTGGAGCGTGATCCAGGCCCTCCTCTCCCGGAGCGACCGGCGGCTCGCTCCGGTGATCGCCGCGGCCCGGGGATCGCACACCAGCCTCGGAGGCTGGAAGAAGGCTTACCGAGCGGTTCAATCCGGTGAGGCCGAGGCCATCGCCGCGGCACCGCCCGGCCTGCCGCCGCCACCCGCCTGGGAAGGGGTGGTGCACGGATGCTGGGAGGAGAGCACGGTGCTGCCCTGGCAGCACCTGAAGGGGCCGCTGAACAGCGCAACTCTGTGGCGACACCGCAACGGCGCCGGCCTAGCGGATCCAATCCGTGAATCCAGCGGCAATGACCTCGGCGGCCCTGCTGGTGCCGCCCCAGAGGAAAGCTGACTCAGCCCAGCGACAGACGCAGCGGCACTGGCCGTGCCCCTGGCGCAACCCTCAGACGGGGGCCGGGCTCGTCGCCACATGCGGCCGCTGAGGCTCGGGCCGCACCATGGCCGGCAGCCCCGCCAGCAACACCCAGCCCGCCACATTGATGCGGCTGTCATAGAAGGGCATATCGGTGGCATGGAGCGCCACCAGCACCAGAACGGCGGTCCACCAGCCCCGATCGAACACCCCGCCCCGCAACAGCGCCGGCCCCATCGTCCGCACCAGCAGCGCCAACACGAAGCCCACCAGCAGGAGCGCCACGGGCACGCCATGGCTCAGGGCCAGATCAATCGGCAGGTTGTGGGGATGGCCATGCCAGTGGCCGGTGCGCAGCGGATAGATCAGGCTGAAGGCCGCGGCGCCCCAGCCCAGCCAGGGGCGCTCAGCGATCAAGCCGATGGCGACCTTCCACTGGGCCAACCGGGTGATCTCCTGGGGGCGTTGGCCGGCGTAATGGAGGTCGCTGAGCCGGCCCCAGATCGCTTCCGGCACAACAACCCGGGCCGGAGACTGGATGAGCTCCGGCACCCCCACCAGACTGGCGGCGGCGATCACCGCCACGGCAAGGAGCAACAGGGGCAGCAGCCAGCCCCAGCTGAGTGGTCCGGCCACCAGGGGCACAGCCAGCAGCAGGGCCCCCCAGGCATTGCGTGAATCGGTGAGGCACATGGCAGTCACCAGCCCCACGGCCAGCAGGAGCACCACGGCGCGGCGACGAGGATCGAGGCGGGGCTGCAGGAGGGCCGCCAGCAGCAGGGGCCAGGCCAGGGCCAGCCAGGAGCCGGCGATGTTGGCGTAGTCGAAGAGGCCTGCCAACCGTCCAGGAGGGTTGCCGCCGGCCTTGATATGCCAGATCACCAGACCGCCAAAGGCCTGGAAGGGTCCGTGCCAGCCCCACCAGAGCTGGCCTAGGCCCGTGAGGATCACCGGCACGGTGGCCGCCACCAGCGCTAGGGCCACCCGGCGGCGGGCCGCGGCGGTGGCGAGATAGGGCTGGAAGCCCCAGAAGGCCCAGAAGAAGGGCAGCCAGTTGCCCAGGCCCACCCAGGACAGCCAGCCGCTGTAGGCGCCGAAGCAGCCCAGCGCCATCAGGGCCGACACCAGCAGGAGCAGGCGGTTCGTTCGGGCGGCCAGAAGAGGGCGCTGGCCCCGGCTGCCGAGGATCAGGGCCACCAGCAGGAACAGGCCACCGAGAAAGGCGCTGGCCGCCAGGAGGAACACACCGATCTGGAAACAGCGCCAGCCCAGGGGGGCCGCTGCGGCCGGCCTCTGGGCCAACAGCCGACGATCAAGGGCTTGCAGAAAGGCGCTCAAGGAAGCGAAACCGAATACAGGGGGTGTGGAATCCAGGGGAGCTCGGATGCAGGGGCCCATGGGTCCGGCAGCAGCCCTGCCAGGCGGCAAGGCCTGTCATCCTGCACGATCGCACCAGGCGTTCCCGCCCGGCCGCAGGCCACCCCGCAGCCAGGCTCCGGCGGCAACCCTTCAGGCGAACACCGCAGTCCGGCCCCGGTAGACCATCACCTGGCGACGCAGGACCAGGCGCACGGCCCGCGCCAGGGCCAGCCTTTCGGTGTCGCGGCCGAGGCGGATCAGATCCTCCACCTCATCGCGATGGCTCACGGCCATGGTGGCCTGCTCGATGATCGGCCCACCATCGAGTTCCTCGGTCACAAAGTGAGCCGTGGCGCCAATCAGCTTCACCCCCCGCTCCCAGGCCCGGTGATAGGGCTGGGCGCCCTGGAAGGCGGGGAGGAAGGAGTGATGGATGTTGATCACGGCGGGGAAGCGCTCCAGAAAGCCGGCACTGAGCACCTGCATGTATTTGGCCAGGATCACCAGTTCAATGCCGTTCTCGGCCAGCAGCGCCAGCTGGGCCTCCTCGGCCTCGGCGCGGTTGACGGCGCTCACCGGTTGGTGCACGAAGGGAATGGCGAAGCCAGCCGCCACAGCGGCCAGATCGGGATGGTTGCTCACCACCAGCGCCACCTCCATCGGCAGTTCACCGGAGCGGGTGCGCCAGAGGAGATCCACTAGGCAGTGATCCTGCCGACTCACGAAGATCGCCACCTTGGGGATGGCATCGGAGAAGTGCAGCTGGCCCTCGCCACCGAGCCGGGCCGCCAGCGCTGCGGTGGAAGGGGCGATCGCCGCCCGGGGCAGGCCAAATCCCTCCAAACCCCATTCGATCCGGCTGAGGAACAGGCCGGCCCCGGCATCGGTGTGGTGATCGGCATGACGGATGTTGCCACCGTTGGCCGCCACCCAGCCGGAGAGCTCACTCACCAGCCCGGGGCGATCGGGGCAAATCAATTGCAGGATCGCCGAAGGGGAGCCCATGGCCAGTTCCAACTGCGCCCATTGTGATCCGAGCGATCGGTGGGAACCACAGGGCTGTGATGCGCCTACTGGGGCCATCCGGCCGGCTTCGGAAGGCCCCGCCGGCGCCGCCCACGCCCCATCCCTGGGGTCCGAGCCGGAGGCCGCGGCAGGGTGCTGTTGCAACCGGCTAAGAGCCGTTCTCCAGCAGGGCAAGCCTCGGTACAGTCGCGGCATTGTGCCGATCCATTCCATGGTCCGCCCCGCCAGTCCGGTCGCCCCGGCCCCCGCAACCGCCCTAGAGGGCCCGGGCCTCCTGCGCCGCCTGGCGGCCCTGCTCCTGGCCGTGGTGCTGAGCGTTTCCGTGGCGGCCTGCAGCGGCGGCCGGGCCAGCACCCCGGCCACCCTCTCCCCTGAAGCGATCACCGCCATCACCCGTCAAGCCGAAGGCTTCCTCTCAGCCCGCGACCGCCTGCCCGACTTGGCCAACCTCGTGAACACCCGCAACTGGGTCTTCACCCGCAACCTGATCCACGGCCCCATGCAGGAGGTGGGCCGCGAGATGCTCTACATCAACAAACTGCTGCTCCCCTCCGAGCGGGCCGAAGCCACCCAACGAGCCAAAGAGCTGAAAGCCTCCCTGGCCGATCTCGATGAGGCGGCCCGTCTCCAGGATGGCGAAGCTCTGCGCAGGGCCTACATCAAGGTGGCCAGTGGGTTCGGTCTGTATGCCCAGCTGCTGCCCGAGGAGGTGAAGGTGGCCCTGAAGCAGGTTTGAGCCGGAGGGTGCTCCTTCGCCGTGACTGACCCGCCCCCCGGGCCAGCAGCAGAGTCTGAGCAGAGCCAAAACAGTCGCACCGCCCGCTTCAGGCCCTCCACGGTGATCGTTGTGGGAGCCGGCCTGGTGGGTGTGGCGGCTGCTTGGTTGCTGCAGAGCCATGGCCACCGGGTGTTGATCGTGGATCCTGGCGCTGGATCCGACAATGAATCCCAAGCAGCCTCTGGATGCGACGCCGCCTCCAGCCTGAACGGCAGCCAGGCGGCCCTGGGGGTGCTGATGGCCCGGGTGTTTCATCGCAGCCGAGGTCGGGCCTGGCGGTTGCGCCAGCACAGCCTCGACCTCTGGGGGCAGTGGCGCCAGATCCTGGAAGGGCGCGGCCACCCGATCCCCTGGAGACCCGGACTGCTGCTGCTGGCCAGCGACCCAGCGGAGCTGGAACGGCAGAAGGCGCTGGTGAACGACCCCATACGGCAAGGGATGGGCCTCGAGCTCTGGAGCCAGGACAAACTGGTGGAACTCAGCCCTGCCGGGCCCGCCGCCGTGGGCGGCCTGTTCTCGGAATCCGACGGGCAACTGGATCCCGGCCTGACCCTGCACGCCCTCCTGAGCGATGGCATCGAGGCCGGGCTTTGCCACCAGTCCGGTCGGGCGGTGGCGCTGGAACCCCGCGGAGGCGGCTGGCAGGTGCACCTGGAGCCAGGCGGTGTGGCCGAAGCCGAGTGGGTGCTGGTGTGTGCGGGGGTCGCCTCCGGGGCGCTTCTGGAAACCCTGGATGTGCTGAAGCCGATGGAGCCGGTGCTGGGACAGGCCTTGGAACTGGAACGGGCACCCAACGACACCCGGCCGACCCCTCCGGAGACCCTCTGGAACTGGCCCGGGGCGGTGGTGCATGGCGGAATCAACCTGGTTCCCCGGCCCGACCTGCCGGGAGGCCGGCGCTTCTGGCTCGGAGCCACGCTGGAACCGGGCGTGAGGGCGGACCCAGCGCGGCTGGAGACCCTGCGGGAGCTCAGCGGTGCTGCGCCGGCCTGGCTGGAGGCTGCCCACG
Source organism: Cyanobium sp. (assembly GCA_040399305.1). Classification (GTDB taxonomy): domain Bacteria; phylum Cyanobacteriota; class Cyanobacteriia; order PCC-6307; family Cyanobiaceae; genus Cyanobium. The sequence continues at coordinate 10,577 of JBBASH010000024.1, read as the reverse complement.
AACGGCGTCGCTGGCAGGGGCTGCGCTGCCGGCCCCTGGGGCAACCCGCTCCGCTCCTAGAGCAGGTGGCGCCGGGGCTGCTGCTGCTGAGCGGCCACTACCGCAATGGCGTGCTGCTGGCCCCAGCCAGCGCGGACTGGGCACGGCGGTGGATCGAGGGGGCCGGCCGAGGCTCCTGATACGGACGGCCCCGGGGCGTTGAGCCAGCGAGGACCGATCAGGGGTAAGCGTCTTCGCGCGGGGTCGGCGCATCTCGGCTAAGCCACGGATGACAGTTCTCAGAAAGGGACACGCAAAAAAAAGCCCCCCTTACGGGGGGCTGGAGCCAGCCATGGGCAGGCAAGCAGCGAACCGGATCAGGCCGGCAAGCTCACTTGCTCTCCGTGAATTCGGCATCGATCACGTCATCAGCAGAGCTGCCGGCGGCGGAAGCGCCATTGCCATTGCCACCAGCGGAAGCACCGGCGGAAGCACCATCGGCCCCGGCCTGCTGGTACACGGAGGCACCGGCGGCATAGAGGGCCTGCTGGAGTTGTTCCAGGGTGGCCTTGATCGCATCGGTGTCGTCCTTCTCGACAGCGGCCTTGAGGTCGGCGGTGAAGCCTTCCACCTTGGCCTTGTCGTCGGCAGCCACCTTGTCGCCGAGTTCACCAAGCTGCTTTTCGGCCTGATAAATCAGGGTCTCGGCCTGGTTCTTCACGTCGATCTTCTCGCGCTTCTCCTTATCGGCCGCGGCGTTGGACTCGGCATCCTTCACCATGCGGTCCACCTCGTTGTCGGAGAGGGTGGAGGCACCGGTGATCGAGATGCTCTGCTCCTTGCCGCTGCCCTTGTCCTTGGCGGTCACGCTGAGGATGCCGTTGGCGTCGATGTCGAAGGTGACTTCGATCTGGGGCACGCCCCGGGGGGAAGGGGGAATGCCATCGAGGCGGAAGGTGCCCAGCGACTTGTTGTCGCCCGCCATCTCGCGCTCACCCTGCAGCACGTGGATCTCCACGTTGGTCTGGCCATCCACCGCCGTGGAGTAGGTCTCCGTTTTCTTGGTGGGGATGGTGGTGTTGCGGGTGATCATCTTGGTCATCACGCCGCCAAGGGTCTCCACGCCGAGGGAGAGCGGGGTGACATCCAGCAGCAGGATGTCCTTCACCTCACCGGCCAGCACACCGCCCTGGATGGCGGCGCCCACGGCCACCACCTCATCGGGGTTCACCGTTTGGTTGGGATCCTTACCGGTGACGCGCTTGACCAGCTCCAGCACCGCCGGAATGCGGGTGGAACCGCCCACCATCACGATCTCGTCGAGCTCGCTGGTGGAGAGCTTGGCGTCCTTGAGGGCCTGCTCCACCGGCACGCGGCAGCGGTCGATCAGCTTGGAAGCCAGCTCCTCGAACTTGGCCCGGGTGAGGGTGAGGTCGAGGTGCTTGGGGCCCTCGGGCGTGGCCGTGATGAACGGCAGGTTGATCTCGCTCTGGGTGGCGCTGGAAAGCTCGATCTTGGCCTTCTCAGCGGCCTCGGTGAGGCGCTGCAGGGCCTGCTTGTCCTGACGGAGATCGATGCCCTCGTTGGACTTGAAGCTATCGGCCAGGTAATCCACGATCACCTTGTCGAAGTCGTCGCCGCCGAGGTGGGTGTCACCGGAGGTGGAGAGCACCTCGAACACACCGTCGCCAACCTCCAACACCGACACGTCGAAGGTGCCGCCGCCGAGGTCGAATACCAGGATGCGCTCGTTGCTCTTGCGGTCGAGGCCATAGGCCAGGGCCGCAGCGGTGGGCTCGTTGATGATGCGCAACACCTCGAGGCCGGCGATCTTGCCGGCATCTTTGGTGGCTTGGCGCTGGGAGTCGTTGAAGTAGGCGGGCACGGTGATCACCGCCTGGGTGACGGTTTCACCGAGGTACTTGCCGGCGTCTTCGGCCAACTTGCGCAGCACCTCAGCCGAGATTTCCTCGGGGGCGAACTGCTTGTTGAGCACCGGCGACTTGATCTTCACATTGGCGCCGGCCTTCTCCACCGTGTAGCTCACTTCCTTCGACTCTTCATTCACCTCATCGACGCGGCGGCCGATGAAGCGCTTCACCGAATAAAAGGTGTTCTCGGGGTTCATGACCGCCTGGCGCTTGGCGATCTGCCCCACCAGCTTGTCCTGGTTCTTGGTGTAGGCCACCACCGAGGGGGTCGTGCGGAACCCTTCGGCGTTGGCGATCACCGTGGGCTTGCCGCCCTCCATCACGGCGACGCAGCTGTTCGTGGTGCCGAGGTCAATACCGACGACCTTTCCCATGGGTTACCAACTCCTGGAGTGGAGAAATGCGGACTGAGAGCATCTTCAGCAGGGCCCCTCCCCTGAGGCGAGGCGTGGTTCCCGAACCGCAGGCCGGCCAGCAAGAACAACAAAACCAGTGGCCACCTACGGTTTCAAGGGCTGAACCGGGTCCGAACCCGGACCGGACAGGGTTCGAGAAACTGCCGCAGGCTCCAATCCCCCACCCTTCGCCGCCGTTCACGCCCAGACGCCTGCCGATCCCTCCGCCCGCCCTGCCTGAGCCGCCATGCCTGCCAATCCGCAGCCAACCGTCGCCACTGCAGCCCCCGGCAGGGCGGAGCCCGGCGGCTCCACCGCCCTGGTGGGGGTGCTGGGGGATCCGGTGCGCCACTCGCTCTCGCCCGCCATGCACAACGCGGCCCTGGCGGCCCTGGGACTCGATTGGGTGTATCTCGCCCTGCCGGTGGCCGCCGCCGATCTGTCATCGGTGGTGCCGGCCCTGGAGGCCCTGGACTGCCGCGGGCTCAACGTGACCATCCCCCACAAGCAGGCCGTCGCCGCCCTGGCCGCCGAACTGAGTCCGCTGGCGCAGCGACTGGGGGCGGTGAACACCCTGGTGCGGCGGCCCGGGGGCGGCTGGCTGGGCACCAACACCGATGTGGAGGGCTTTCTGGCCCCCCTGCGCGAGGGTGACTGGCCTGGAGAGCGGGCGCCTGGACAGCGCGCGGTGGTGCTGGGCTGTGGTGGCAGCGCCCTCGCGGTGCTGGCCGGCCTGGATCAGCTGGGCTTCGGCTCGATCGCTGTGGCGGGCCGCAACGCCACCGCGCTGGCGGCCCTGCAAGCGGGCTGCCGGGAGTGGCTACCTGCCCTAGAGCCTCTGGCCTGGACCACGGCGGACGACGAGCAGCTCTTGCAGGCCCTGGCCCAGGCCGACCTGGTGGTGAACTGCACACCGGTGGGCATGGCCTCCACCACCGACCCCATGGCAGCGAACCGTTCACCGCTCAGCGCCGCGGCCCTGGATCGGCTGCGGCCGGAGAGTGGCGTGTACGACCTGATCTACACGCCACGGCCCACGGCCCTTTTAAGGGGGGCGGCGGAGCGGGGCTGCCGCACCTGGGATGGGCTGGAGATGCTGGTGCAGCAGGGGGCGGCCGCCCTGCGCCTCTGGAGCGGTCGCGACACCGTGCCCGTGGCCGAGATGCGCCAGGCGGCACTGGAGCGTTTACAGGCCTCCTAGCTTGGAGCGCAAACCGCGCTGCCGATCAGCCACGCTGCCCATGCAGGATCCCCCCCTCTGGCAACGACTCCTGGGGGCCCTTGCCTACCTCCTCCCCTGGAGTGACGCCATCCCCTTCGGCCAGGCCCTCTACGGGCCCCTGCCCTGGCTGCGCTGGCTCGCCGTTCCGGCCCTGCCCGTGCTGCAGCTGCAGCAGAACATCCCCCTCGGCGGCCTGGTGCTCTTCCTGGTGCTCTTTCTGGCGGTGGTTCGCAACCCCCAGGTGCCCTATCCGATTCGCTTCAACGTGCTCCAGGCGATCTTGATCGACATCGTGCTGGTGCTGCTGAGCCTGGCCTTCAACATCCTGCTGGGGCCTCTGGGGGGCAGCTTCCTGGTGCACACCCTGCAGAACACCGTGTTCCTGGGGGCCCTGCTGGTGGTGCTGTTCGCGGTGATTCAGAACCTGCGGGGCAAGGAGGCCGAGATCCCCACGGTGTCGGAGGCGGTGCGGATGCAGCTGTTCTGAGGGCCCCGGCCCGGCCCGAGCCGGCCAGTCATGGCGGGGGGCGCTGCGATAGGTTGTGAAGTCCGTCGCTGGCGGGCACGAAGCCCGGCAGCCCCTGCGGTTCCTCCAGGCCAACCCTGGCGACTTCCCTTTTCAGGCGACCATGACGCAGCCCTATTACGAAACGATGTACATCCTTCGTCCGGACATTCCGGAGGAAGAGGTCGAAAGCCATGTCACCAAATACCGGGATCTGGTGATTGAAGCCGGCGGCGAGGTGCTCGACAATCAAATGCGCGGCAAGCGGCGCCTGGCCTACACGATCGCCAAGCACCGCGAGGGGATCTACGTGCAGCTCAACCACAATGGCGATGGCCAACAAGTGGCTCCTCTGGAGCGGGCGATGCGCCTCTCCGAGGATGTGATCCGCTATCTCACAGTGAAACAGGATGGCCCGATGCCGGCGCCCCGCTCCCTGCCGACCGGCAGCAGTGAAACCGTGAGTGCCCCCACGGAACCGGCTCTCAGTTCCGCCGAGTAGGTCCCCCATCCGGGACTCCGGGGAACCACGACGAAGCCACGGAACCCCGACCAACCACCCCCCAAGAGCCGCGGATCCGATGTCCAGCATCGGAACTGCGGCTTTTTCCTTCACAAGGGCAACTCGCTTAAAGTCCCGGCCTAGAGGGCCGACGGCGTTGCCGAGGTGTACCCAGTGACGATGAACCCCAGCAACCGCAGAACGGCAGGAGACACGGGCCAACCGCTCCGGATCCCTCCCCCGCCACCCCGATCCCTGGGACGGCCCCTGCAACTGGTACCCCTACCGGAGAGCGAATCCGTGGCAGCAACGAGTGGCGGTGGCGATCCACAGCGTCCTGCCGCGGTGAGCGGCACGGCCCCCTCGGCAACGAACCCCGAGCCAACCCTGACCTCCACCACCCGCCGGCTTGAACGCGAGCTGGCGGATGTTGAGGAGGAGGTGGTGGCCCTGCAGGAGATGCTCCAGGAACTTCCCACCATTTTCGAGCGCAAATTCCAGGCTCGACTGCAGCAGCTCCTGGATCATCAGCACAGTCTCGAGGGGGAGAACCGTGTCCTACGCAAGCGCCTGCTAGCGATCGCCCCGGGAGCCGAGAACGACCCACTGCCCCTACGTCCCCGAGGCCTGCTGCCTCCGGCGATCCACACCGCCCTGAAGCATCGGGCGGAAGCCGGTGATGGCAGCAGCGACCTCAGCGATGCCGAGCCGACCAGAGCCGGGTCGGCAGACCCCAGACGTAGATGAAGCCCTCGGCAGCCCGGTGGTCGAAACGGTCGTCACTGCCGTAGGTCGCCATGGCGTCCACGTAGAGGCTGTCGGTGCTGCTGCTGCGACCCACCACCGTGGCATTGCCTTTGTGGAGCCTCACGCGCACGCTGCCGTTCACCGTGGCTTGGGTGCGATCGATGAAGGCATCGAGGGCCTGCTTAAGGGGCCCGAACCAGAGGCCCTGGTACACCAGATCCGCCCAGCTGGTTTCGATCTGCCGCTTGTAGCGCTGCACGTCGGCGGCCAGGGTGAGGGATTCGAGCTCCTGGTGGGCCCGGATCAGCAGCAGCAGGCCCGGGGTCTCGTAGATCTCGCGACTCTTGATCCCCACCACCCGGTTCTCGATCATGTCGAGCCGACCAAAACCATGGCGGCCGGCCAGTTCATTGGCCCGCCGCACCAGGCTCACCGGATCCAGCCGCTGGCCATCGATCGCCACGGGATTGCCGGCTTCGAACTGAATCTCCACGACCTGGGGTTCAGCGGGAGCGGCATCCACCGAGACGGTCATCGCGTACACCTCCTCAGGCGGCTCCACGTTGGGATCCTCCAAAACACCGGCCTCGATGCTGCGGCCCAGCAGGTTGAGATCGATCGAATAGGGCGACTTCTTGCTGACGGGGGCCGGAATGCCGCAGCGCTCGCCGTAGGCGATCGTTTCCTCGCGGCTCATGCCCCATTCCCGGGCCGGGGCCAGCACCTTGAGCTCGGGAGCCAGGGCACCGATGGCCACATCGAAGCGCACCTGGTCGTTGCCCTTGCCGGTGCAGCCATGGGCCACGGCATCCGCACCCACCTCCCGGGCCACCTCCACCAGCCTCCGGGCAATCAGGGGCCGGGCCAGAGCGGTGGAGAGGGGATAGCGGCCCTCGTAGAGGGCATTGGCGCGGATGGCGGGGAAAGCGAACTCGGTGATGAAGGGTTCAATCAGGTCGCCCACGATCGACTGGCTGGCACCGCTGTCGAGGGCCTTGCGGCGAATCGGCTCAAGCTCATCGCCCTGACCCAGGTCGGCGGCGAAGGTGATCACCTCCTCCACGCCCCATTCCTGCTTCAGGTAGGGGATGCAGACACTGGTGTCGACGCCGCCGGAATAGGCCAACACCACCCTGCGGGCCCGGGGGGTGGCGCTGGGGCCGTCGGGATTGGCCTGGGGCGTCGCCGTCATCACTGCTGCTCGTGGGGGATTGCCTCCGATTGTCCCTCCTGACCGGGAGCCGGCAGGGTCCAGCGCCCCAGCAGCCACAGAGCCATGGCGAGGGGGGGGAGCAACAGCAGCGTCCAGATGGGTCCGGAAGCCGGAGTCAGGGAATCGGGCCAGCGGCGCCCGGCGCCCACCAGGGCAGCGCTCATTCCGAGGGCCAGGAACCACAGCAGACCGATCTGCCGGAGCTTGTGGGCGGGGTTAGACATGGCTCCAGGGAGGCTGGAAGGTAGATTGATAGATCACCCCATGATGGGATCAGCCTCGGCCGATCCGATTTCACCGAAGCCAGCCACGCCAGCCCGCTCCAGCGACGGCCAGCCCTCATCGGCGCCTCCGTCACAGAGCCAACCCAACCTGCGATCAACCCGCACCCGGGCCTGCCGTCCTCCCGATCGACGACAGGACCAGCAACCCGAGCGGCGCAACCCAGCCTGGCCCAGCACCACCCTTGATCCAGGCGGAGCCTGCGATCCCGCAGCCCACCGCTCCCCCTCCCCAGCCCCCCGGCATGAGCATCCTCGACACGATCAATCCTTCCCTCACCCGCTACCGCCGCGACGAACCGGCGCCGGTGCTTCCCCTGCGCGACGAACCCGACCTTCTGAGCCTCCTCGAGGCCAGCGGCCGCTTGGTGGCCGATGAGGAGACCGCCGGCACCGACGTGAGCACGGTGGAAGAGGAGGAGCTCTCGGCGCTGATGGGCGAGAAGGAGGATTACAACCAGCCCGACGAACAGGCCGAGGAAGACTGGGAAGACTGAACCGGAACCTGGCCCATGCTTCTCGATGACGGCAGGATCTCCGCCTCCCTTCTGGCCCTAATTCTGCTGCTGGCCACCCTGGCCAGTGATGGACTGGTGCCCAACTCCAGCCTTACCATTCCCCTAGTGGTGGCCGCCCTGGTGAGTGCCGGGGTGGCCCGTTGGGGGGTGCCACGGCTGCGGGCCCTGAAGCTGGGCCAGGTGATTCGCACGGAAGGTCCCCAGGGCCACCAGAGCAAGTCGGGCACGCCGACCATGGGCGGCCTGCTGGTGGTGCCCGTGGGAGTCCTCGTGGGAGGGCTCACCAGTCCTGGTGATCCCCGGCTGTTGGCGGTGGCGGCTGTCACGCTGGCCTTCCTGGCGATCGGCGCGATCGACGACTGGCGCAGCCTGACGAAACGCACCAACACCGGCCTCAGCCCCCGGGGAAAACTGCTGCTGCAGGCGGGCGCTGCCCTGCTGTTCCTGATCTGGGCCGGTCTGGGGGGCTGGATGGGGGGAGGCAATCCGGCCGCCATCTCCCTGCCCTTCGGCTGGTTGCTGCCGGTAGGTCTGCTGATCTGGCCCCTGGGCCTGTTCGTGTTCATGGCGGAAAGCAACGCCACCAACCTCACCGACGGCCTGGATGGCCTGGCCGGCGGCTGCGGCGCCTTGGTGTTCACCGGCATGGCCCTGCAGCTCGTGCTGCGCGGCCACGGCGGTGATCCATCACTGGCCGCCTTCTGTGCGGCGATGGCCGGCTGCTGGCTGGGCTTCCTGAGCCAGAACCGCTACCCGGCCAAGGTGTTCATGGGTGACACCGGATCCCTGGCCATGGGGGCGGCCCTCACAGCCGTAGCCCTGCTCAGCGACAGCCTCTGGCCCCTGCTGCTGATGGGCGGGGTGTTTCTGGCCGAATCGCTCTCGGTGATCCTGCAGGTGTGGGTCTACAAGGCCACCAAAGACGACACCGGCAAGGGCCGACGTCTGTTCCGCATGGCGCCGCTGCATCACCATTTCGAGCTGGGCGGCACACCGGAGCAGGGGGTGGTGCTGGGGCTGTGGGGGGCGAGTTTTGGGCTTGTTGTGCTGGGGTTGCTGCTGCGGCCCTAAGAAGCTTTCTGCACAGGCATCAGGGGACGCAGACAGGCGATCGCGGCTGCTCACGGAAGCTTTCGAAGCGGAACATCTCCATCTCACCCTTTCCCTTCACCCGGATCAGACCCAGCGATTGGCCCTCAGCCTTGGTCGCGATGCGTTCCCAAGCCTTTGCACTCAGGGAAATGGAGCCGGGTTGGCCGTAACTCTCCATGCGGGCGGCCGTGTTCACCGTGTCGCCAAACAGGTCGAAGAGATACTGACGGTGACCGAGGAGACCCCCAACCACGGGCCCCACGTGGATGCCGATGCGGAGGTTCCAGCCGGCTGGGTGGTTGCTAGCAGCCTGGAACATCGCCGAGCCGGCCTTGATGCAACTGGTGACCGGGCATTCCGTTGGCCGCAGTAGACCTGCCGCCCCCATGAAGGAATCGCCGATCGTCTTAATTTTATCGAGCTCATGCTCCAATGCGATGGTTTCAAACGCCTCAATCAGCCGCTGCAACTCAGGCATCACCTCCTGCGGTGTGCGCTTATCGCAGTAATCAGTGAAGCTCACGATGTCACAGAACATAACCGCAACGTTGTCGTAACGTCGCGGCACCACTTGCTGGGTCTGCTTCAACTCCGTGACAATCTCTTCAGGGAGGATTACATGCAACAGATCATCCGCACGGCGCTTCTCCTCCTCGATCTGTCGTCGATAGATCTCCTCCTGATCACGCCAACGCTTTTTCTGCAGGGATGAGCGAATGCGGGCCCTGAGCAGGACGGGATCGAAGGGTTTGGCAAGATAATCTTCCGCGCCCCTCTGAATGGAACGAACAGCGCTCTGCATTTCATCGCTGGCCGACAAAACAATTACCGGAATATTGCGTAGCTCGGAGTCTGCCTTCATCCGATCCAGAACTTCATAGCCGTTCATGATTGGCATCATGATATCCAGCAACACTAGATCGAATCGCTTTTCAGCAAGCAACTCCAATGCCTCCAGACCATTGACTGCGGTAGACACCTCGTAGCCGAGCTTGGTCAAACGTCGAGCAAGGATATCGCGATTGGTTGAATTGTCGTCAACAACAAGAATCAAGCCATCAGCCGCATCCAGTAACGCATCATCATCAAAAGGTGACGATGGCAAATCGGGAATGTGATCGGCCGTGGTGTGTGCGGGCAGCGGCTCGCGCTGGGGTGCGTGGGAATCGGCCCAGAGATCCAGCACCGCATTCACCATCGGCAGCAACTGTCGGCCCGCCGTCTGAATGCGGCGCAGGTCGGCTACAACAGTGGATTCAGCGGAGTCGTCAAGGTCCTCGCATATCAGTTCGGAATAGCCGATGATGGCATTGAGGGGACTGCGAAGCTGGGTTCCCATCCGCTCCAGATCGGATGGGCCGATCTCAGCTTCATTCACCGAGAGCGATTCATTCACCAAAGCAAGCAGTTCGCGACCGGAGCCAAGGATTTTCACCAGATCATCGCGAATCAGGGCCTCATCACCATCCTCGAGATCCTCCAGTAGCAGTTCGCTATAGCCGATCACATGGTTGATCGGAGTTCGCAGGTCGTGACGCAGAACACGAAGGAAATCGGAACGATCGGCGCCATTAGACATAAAAAAAATGAAAATGCAAAAGCCGTAGACAAACGATAGCGCGCCCTTGAACCGGCCGCTAAAGGGTATGAAATGATACAAGCCGTTCTCATCTGTGCGGGGATGACCTCCCGCTGAAGCGTCGATAAGCCCATAGGGACGGGCAAGGTCGACGACATCTAGCTGAAAACGATGCGTCGTAACGGCACAACAGCTAGGCTGCAGCAATCAAGGACCACCACGAAAGATTCAGGCGCACATGAACTCGAAGAAATGGAATCTGCCGACGGCGATCATCCTTCCTTTGACACTCTATATTCTCACCACCCTAGGACTAGCTATTTTCCTCTCATATCGAAACCAGTTGCGCATCACGCGAGCCCTCACCCTCGAACTCGGACAACAGGTTGGACAACGGGTGGTGGACAGGCTGAAGACCTTCACCGAGATCCCCAAGCGCGTGAATCGAATGAACGACAGCCTTGTAAAACTGGGGATTCTTGATTTGGATTCAAAGGCGGCAACGGGGAAACTTTTCTACGAGCAGATGCTCATCAATCCAGAAATCGGAACCTTAGCCTTCGGCGACAAAGAAGGTAATTCCATTGGGATTGAGCGCAAACAAAACAACCAG
>JBBASH010000023.1:0-46779 GCA_040399305.1 Cyanobium sp. | reverse complement strand
TTTGGCTGGACCTGAACGCTCTGTCGCTGTTGCTGCCGCCGCTGCGGTTGCGCCTCACTAGTGGCACACCGTGGGCTTGAACAGGATGTTTAAACTGGTGGATCAACAATCGGGCTCCATGGTGGCTTCTCCGCGGCCCCGTCAGTCGCTTCGGCGCTGGGGAAACTCCCTTGGTGTGCGGCTGCCGGCCGCTATCTGCCGCGAGGCAGGTCTCCAGGACAACCAGACTGTGGAGCTGAGGGTGGTGGCTGAGGGGGTGCTGATCCGGCCGGTGGAGCCGCGCCTCACCCTGGCGGAGCGGCTGGCTGCCTTCGCGCCAATGGAGGGCGAAGCCACCGAAGCGATGGCCTGGGATTCCGTCGGGGCGGAAGCCATCGAATGACACCGGAACGCCCCCTGGTGGCCTGGGTTCCCGATCGAGGCGATGTGATCTGGATCGACCACAACCCCCAGGCAGGCAGGGAGATGAAGGATCACCATCCCTTTGTGGTGCTCTCAACCGCAGCTTTCCATCGGACGGTGGGCCTTGTAGTGGGCTGCGCGATGACATCAGCTGCCTACAACCGCGGCTCCAGCCTGGCGGTCGATCTGGGGCCTATTCCTCAGCGGCCCGATGTCCACGGCTATGTCCTCTGTCATCAGCTCAAGTCGTTCGACTGGAAAGCCCGCAGCGCCCGCCCCCATCCCCTCGGTCGCCTCGAGGCCGACAAGCTGGAGCAGGTGCAGGAGATCGTGGGGCAGATCCTGGGCTTCGTGCCGTAGCCGCTGGGCTATCCATCCCCCATGGGCACCATCGCCGCGGCGCCTTGCTTCACGCTGGCCTCCACCCTCACCACAGGCTCTGCCCATGGGGATAGTCGCGGATCTTTCGATCGGCGCTGAGCAGGGGCACCGCCAGCTCCTGGGCCTGGGCCACCAGGAAGCGATCGACCGGATCGGTATGAAAGGGTTCCGGCAGTCGCGTGGCCGCCACCGCCACGGCGGGCTCCAGGGGCAGCAGGCGCACGGCCGGGATCGAGGCCATCACGGCAAGCCAGCGCTCCACCTCCAGGCTCAGGGCCAGTCGGCCCCGCTGCACGAGCATCGCCACCTCCCAGCAGCTGATGGCCGACACCAGCAAACCGGGGGCCTGCCCGGGCTGGGCGGCCCGCTCGATTTCCGCCTCGATGGCGGCTCGGGCCTGGGGCGAAAGCCGCTGCAGATCGCCACTGGCCCACCAGATCAGCACATGGGTATCGAGCAGGATCACGCCAGCGCCTCCCAGTCGCCCTCGGCGACCGGATCGAAGGGCCCCTTGTAGCGGAGCACCGAACCCCGCAGCGCCTCCAGGGGATCGGCGGTGGGGGAATCGATCGCTCGATAGGGGCGCACCTCCAGCGCGGGCCGGCCGTGATCGGTGATCACCAGCGATTCGCCGCTGGCCTCGATCTGACGGAACAGCTCTAGGGCATGGGCCTTGAACTGGGACTTAGACACCCGCCGCGGTTGGAGGGGCCCGGCAGCCCTCGGGGTAGGGAGGCTTGCACTTGGAGCCGCTCATGACTATGGCAATGAGACTAGGGGTGTTTTGGCTGGTGGGGTTCTGCTGGTTCGCTGCTTGTTGAGGCGGTGCCTGCCCCCGCATCTCAAGGCTGGAGAGCTGGCCCACCGCCATGGCCTGAGGCCTGAGGCCATGGCAGCCGCCTCGTGCGGGGCACTCGTGAAATAAATCTGCTGATCCACCCCCCTAAAGGGGGGAATTGGGGCGGGGACCTTCCCCAGGTCTGTAGCAACCGTCACTGTGTGTAGAGCACGTGTAGGTCACGTGTTTTCTCCCTTGCTCACGCCCCCCCCCATGACCCCATCGCCTGCGGCCGGCCACCCGACGGCCACCCTTGCCTCAACCCTGAAGTCCAGCCTCGCTCGGCTGCGGGGTTGCGGTTCTGGCGCCATCGCCCTGGCCCCCTTCTTGCTGTTGCCCTTGGCGGCATCCGCCGTGCCGATGGCGCCGCTCACCCCTGGCACCCCCGTCGCAGCAACCCCGGTCAGCGCCCCCAGCGGCATGAATGGTCCAAGGCGCCCCGGCGTGATTCCCCCCGCCTCCCTGAGCCGTGCCGGTGGCTCGGATGATGGACTGCCTCAAGCTCCGCGTCGGCCGGTTCCCGGGCAGACTCAAACTGAGAACCTGACCGCGAACAAATAGGCCGGCAACACATCATTGCAGTCGTAGCCCATGGCGGCGTGCCGCAGTCCTGGGCTACGACCAATGGCAAGCGGCTGCCCGGCTTGGATCGCCTTGTATAAGCGGATACATTTGTTCGAGACGGGTTCCCGATAAAATTGAGTGGAATGTTTGGTTTTATGGCGTAGCTGTTATTGGCGGTTGTCTCAATCGCCCCAACCGCGCGCCCAGCCGATCTACACTTGCCACAGCGCTTGAAGTATCGGCTTGGATTTTACTGACCGTCTCGATCAATTTGAGCCGAATCATCGCATGATGCGCAGCTGGATTCTCTCCAGTGGTATGCGCCTGAGCTTTGTGATTGCTATGAAAAGCCACCTTGGCTTGATGGGCGTCATCCGCTCGATCTCAGTTCAGAGTCGCATCAAGGGAGCCGTTTCCACGGAGGAAGAGGCCTACCGTCGCATCCGCCAAAGCAATCCCGGGCTTTTGATCTGTAGTGATCTACTGCAGCAGGGCCATGGCTTTTCCCTCTGCAGAAGAGCCATACAGGCGGTGGGCGATCTCAAGGTGCTGATGGTGCTCAGCTCCGAAGATTCGGATGTCGGCAGCGCTTTAGATAGCGGAGCGATGGCCGTGGTCTGTGAGGAGGATTTTCTCTCGCCCGAGATGGAAGTGTTGCAGTCATTATTGGCAGCCGCCAATAACAAGTATTATGTCTCCAGTCGGGCACGCTCGCGGATGCAGAAGCCCGAATCGATCGTTGAATCACCGCAGTCGCTCACGCAACGGGAGAAGGAAATCCTGATCCTTATGCTTAAGGGAGCTACGGATCGGGATATCTCCGAAAACTTGCAGATCTCCGTCCATACCGTCAAGGAATACGGAAAAAGTATTCGCCGCAAGTATAATGTAAAGTCTCGCCTGCAGTTGATCAGCGCGCTGCTGGGGCGGCCGCAGGCGCCTGCCGCTGTCGTGCCCGCCGCGCGATGAGCCTCCCAGGCGTGCAGGCCTCGGGGGCCTGCGCGGCCGATGCGAAGGCAATCCCGGGATGTTGAGCCTTGTGTGCCGCCCCTGCTCCGGGGCCACGAGCTGGCTCGATTGGCGTTGTAGGGCCATGCGAGCCCGGAGCCTGGTCTTCGCTCTTTGCTTGCCAAAGGGCCCGGCCGCCCCCGAGCATGGCCACCTTGCCTTCGTCTTTCAGCACCATGGCCGCCGAACGCTCCTTCATCGCCATCAAGCCCGACGGGGTGCAGCGGGGGCTGGTGGGGGAGATCCTCGGCCGTTTTGAGCGCAAGGGCTTCAAGTTGGTGGGCCTCAAGCAGCTCACCCCCAGCCGCGAACTGGCCGAGAGCCACTACGGCGTGCACCGCGAGCGTCCTTTCTTCCCCGGCCTGGTGGAGTTCATCACCTCCGGCCCGGTGGTGGCGATGGTGTGGGAGGGCGACGGCGTGATCGCCAGCGCCCGCAAGCTGATCGGCGCCACCAAGCCCCTGGAAGCCGAGCCCGGCACGATCCGCGGCGATCTGGCCGTCAACATCGGCCGCAACGTGATCCACGGCTCCGATGCCCCGGAAACCGCCGAATTTGAGATCGGCCTCTGGTTCACCCCCGCCGAGCTGAGCGACTGGACCCCCGCCGACCAGGTTTGGCGCACCGAGGGCTGAGGGCTCCGTGACATCCCTGCTCACGGCCTACACCAGGACGAGGGCGAAGGCCTGGTGGTGATCCAGAGCGGGCTCGCCAAGGTGCGGGCTTACACGGCAAACGGGGAGGCGGCGGTGATGGCCGTGCTCGGTCCCGGGATCTGATGGGGGAGGGTGAAGCTGCGGGAGCGCGGCTTGGTGATCGGCGACCCGCAGGGGACGCGGATCGTCGATCCGCAGTGTTTGCGCAAGCCGGGGATTGTTGGCCTGAGGGACAGGCGGCCGCACTCCGAAAACCGGTCGGCGCCGCCTCGCTTCTGGCGGTTTCAGCCTTCCCCCGTCACCCTGGAGTCAGCCATGCTTCCGCCCCGTCGTCCCATGCCGATGCCCCTTCGTCACCGCGCGGTGTTGGTGGCTCGCCCCTGGCCGAGGCGGGCTTCCCTCGCCCTGGCTGGATTGGCGCCCTTGGCCCTGGCCGCCGCCCTTGTGCCCACCGCCCCTGGGGGTGTCAGCGCCGCCCCCGCCGTGCCGCGGGTGGTGGAGGTTCCCTCCCGGCCCGCCTTCATCAAGCCCCCCGGCGGTTCGGAACGGCCGGCCCGGTCGGGTCAGATCCTGGCGGCCAGCACCCTGCTGCGCACCCAGAAGCCCGGCCGGATCCAGGTGCTGCTGGCCAATGGCCGCAGCTTCCGGCTCGGTGGTGATGCCGTGGCGCGCCTCGGCCCCGATGGGGTGGACCTTGAGAACGGTCAGATCATTGCCTGGGTGAATCCCGGATCCAAGGGGACCACCCGGCTCCGGATCCGCACCCGCGTTGCCACCGCTTCGATCGTGGGCACCACCGTGTTCATCGATGCCACGCCCGACACGGTGAAGGTGTTCAGCTGGGAGGGCCATGTGTCGGTGGCCACCTCCAGTGGCGAGACCTTCGAGCTGCACAGCGGCCAGCAGGTGGTCTTCGAGCAGGGGGCCTGGCAGGCTCCTCGGCGCCTCAGCCAGGAAGAAGCCGCGATCCGCCGCCGCAAGAGCCTCCTGCTCAATGGCTTTGAAACGCCGATGGACACCCTCCCGGTGATTGAGCGGGAGCTGGGGCTCTCACCCTTGGTTGCCCCCGTCCCCGCCACTCCGGCCGCCCCCGTCGCCCCCGCTTCCCCGCCGGCCCGTTGACCCGGTTCCCGCCGCTCTGGAGCCTGGCTCTGGCGGTGCCGCTGGTGCTCAGCCCCACTCTGGAGGGCCTCGATTCCCAGTGGAGCGCCCTGTTCTTCCAGTGGAGGGGAGCGCGGTCGCCCTCGCCGGATCCGGTACTGCTGGCCGTGGATGCCGATTCCCTCTCCCTCGATCAGTTGCTCACCCCGGCGGAGCGCAGCGCTTCTCCCCTGTGGCGGCGGATGGGTCCCTGGCCCTGGCCCCGGGAGCTCCAGGCCGAATTGGCCGCGGCGGTGCTGGAGCGGGGCGCCCGGCAGGTGGTGTTCAACGTGGTGTTCACCGGCCCCAGCCGCTTCGGTGCCGCCGATGATGCGGCCTTCGAGCGGCGCCTGGCTCCCTGGCGCCGGCAGGTGGTGCTGGCGGCCGCCTTCAGCACCAGCGAGCAGGGGGGGCTGGCGCAGGTCCAGGTGCAGAGGCCGGTGTATGGCGGCTTTCCGCGGCTGGGTCTCACGGCCCTGCTGCAGAGCCCCCGGGGGCTGGCCGAAGCCATCCCTGGTCGGGCCTGGATCGACGACACCTTGGCCGATTTCCCCGGCATCCATCCCTTGCCCCTGGCCTATGTGGCGGCGGCGCGCCCCCTGCCCAATGCTTCCGTGGGGATTGATTTCAGCGGGCCCGCCGCCGCCCTGCCCCAGGTGCCGGCCTGGCAGGTGCTGCAGCAGGCCGAAGGTTTCTGGCGTGGCCGCACCGTGTTGATCGGGGCCACGGCGCCGGAGCTGGGGGACCAGCAGGAAACCCCCTTCGGTTCCCAGAGCGGCGCCCAGGTGCAGCTCGCCGCCCTGGCCACGGTGATGGAGGAGCGGGGCTTCCAGCCCCTGCCGCCGCCTCTGGCGTGGATGCTCCTGGCAGGGTGGCTGCTGGTGGTGGCCGGCAGCCTGCGGCGTGGTGGCCAGGTGGGCACCACCGTGGCGATCACGTTGGGGATCGCGGCTGCCGGACTGCTTGGCTCTGGCGGGATCTGGGCCCTGGCCCATCGGTTGCCGCCGGTGTCGGTGCTGGTGGCCATGCCGCTGCTGGGGGGCGGCCTGCGCTCCTGGAGTCAGTGGCGCCATGAGAGCCGGGAACGCGCCTATCTGCACCAGGTGCTCGCGCGGCGGGTCTCCCCCACCCTGCTGCGCGACATCCTGCGGGAACCGGGGCCGATCTGGACCCAGGTGGGAGGGGTGAAGGGCCGCTGCGTGGTGCTCTTCACCGACCTGGTGGCCTTCACCCCCTTCAGCGCCGTGTTGCCGCCCGCCGAGTTGTTCAGCCTGCTGAATCGCTATTTCGAGGCCATCGCCGCCGCCGTCATCGCCGAGGAGGGCCTGCTCGACAAGTTCATCGGCGATTCGCTCATGGCCGAGTTCGGGGTGCCCCGCAGCCGCGGCGATGGGGTGGAAGCTCTGGCGGCGGTCCGGGCGGCCCTGGCGATGCAGGCCAGCTTGGAGGAGCTCAATGCCGAACTGGCCGCGACGGGCCGTCCCCCCCTGCGCCAGGGCATCGGCCTGCATTTCGGCGAGGTGATGGCCGGCAACCTCGGCTCCAGCCAGCGGCTGGAGTTCACTGTGATCGGCGTGAGCGTGATCGTGGCCAGCCGGCTCGAGCGCCTCACCCGCCAGTTCCCGGACACACCGATCCTGATCAGCCGAGCCCTCCTGGAGCTCCTGCCGGACCGGCTGGAGGTGGTGCCCCTCGGCTTCCATCAGCTCAAGGGGTTGCCGGAGCCCGTGGAGGTTTTTGGCCTGCTGGGATTGCGCTGAAGCGGCCAGGAGGTGGCCCCCGCCAACTCCTGGCGTGGCTTGATCGGCTCGAATCCCGCCGGTGCGACCGGCAATGCCTTCAGGCACGCAGCCCATCACCGCCGCGCATGGGCCGCTGCATCCGTGGTGGTGAGGGCCGGTCATCGCGGCCGGCAGGCTGGGACTGTTCCATAGGATTGCTCCCAGCCTGGAATCTGCGGAATCCCGATGACAGTGGCCGCCACCGCCTCCCCTTTCTCTGCCGCCACGGACGATCAGGCTGCCTGGGAGGCCGTGATCGGCCTGGAGACCCACGTGCAGCTGGGCACCGACAGCAAGATCTTCACCGCTGCCTCCACCGCCTTCGGCGATGACCCCAACACCCATGTGGATCCCGTGGTGTTCGGCCTGCCGGGCACGTTGCCGGTGCTCAATGCCAAGGTGCTCGAATACGCCGTCAAGGCGGCGCTGGCCCTGAACCTGAAGATCGCCGCGCACAGCAAATTCGATCGCAAGCAATATTTCTATCCCGATCTCCCCAAGAACTACCAGATTTCCCAATACGACGAACCGATTGCCGAAGAAGGCTGGATTGAGGTGGAGGTGGCCGAAAAGGGCAAGGAAACCTATCTCAAAACCATCGGTATCGAGCGGCTCCACATGGAGGAGGATGCTGGCAAGTTGGTGCACGCCGGCAGCGATCGCCTGGCCGGCTCCACCCATTCGCTGGTGGATTACAACCGCGCTGGCGTAGCCCTAGCCGAGATCGTGAGCAAGCCGGATCTGCGCACCGGCCGTGAGGCGGCGGAGTATGCCTCGGAGATTCGCCGCATCATGCGCTATTTAGGGGTGAGCGACGGCAATATGCAGGAAGGCTCGCTGCGCTGTGATGTGAACATCTCGGTGCGGCGGGGGCCGGATGCACCCTTTGGCACAAAGGTGGAGATCAAGAACATGAATTCTTTCTCCGCGATTCAGCGGGCCTGTGAGTATGAAATCCAGCGCCAGATCAAGGCCTATGAGGCCGGTGAACCGGTGGTTCAGGAAACCCGCCTCTGGGATGAGGGCAAGCAGCTCACCAAGAGCATGCGTAGCAAGGAGGGCGCCAGCGACTACCGCTACTTCCCCGATCCGGATCTCGGGCCGATTGAGGTGAGCAGCGAGCAGCGCGAGGCCTGGCGCGCTGAGTTGCCGGAGCTTCCCGCCGCCAAGCGCCACCGCTACGCCGACCAGCTGGGTCTCTCGATCTACGACGCCCGCGTGCTCACCGATGAACGGC
Source organism: Cyanobium sp. (assembly GCA_040399305.1). GTDB lineage: Bacteria > Cyanobacteriota > Cyanobacteriia > PCC-6307 > Cyanobiaceae > Cyanobium. The sequence continues at coordinate 38,772 of JBBASH010000023.1, read as the reverse complement.
CGATGGCGGAATACTTCGAGGCCGCCGTGACCGCCGGTGCCGATGCGAAGGCGGTAGCCAACTGGATTACCGGCGACATCGCCGCCCATGTGAATGCCCAGCGCCTCTCCTACGCCGATCTGCCCCTCGGTCCGGAGCAGCTGGCCGAGATGGTGGGCCTGATCGAGGGCGGCGCGATCAGCGGCAAGATCGCCAAGGAGATCCTGCCGGAACTGCTGGAGAAGGGCGGCTCCGCCAAGGCGATCGTGGAGGCCCGCGGCCTCGGGATGATCAGTGATCCGGCGGCGATCACGGCGATCGTGGAGGAGCTGCTGGCGGCCCACCCCGAGGAGGTGGAGGCCTTCCGGGGCGGCAAGACCAAGCTGCAGGGCTTCTTCGTTGGGCAGCTGATGAAGAAGACCGGCGGTAAGGCCGATCCCAAGCTCGCCAACCAGATCCTCAATACGAAGCTGAAGGGCTGAGGTTCAGCGACCAACCCCACTTCAGTCGTCTGGGCCATTTGAGCCCTTGTGCGGCGTGATCCTCTGCTGAATCAGGCATGCCTGGGCTAGGCGGATGGCGCCGGGAGGGTTGCGACGCCTGCGATCCGAGGCGATCAAGCCGCTGTGATCAGGCAGCTGCGATCAGGCAGGGGTGACCAACGGGTCGCGAAGTGCCATGGCTGACAGTGCTCGTCCGTGGCGATCAGGAAAAGCGGCTCCAGTGGAACGCTTCGAGCAGCCCATTGCTCCTTTCCCGGCCCAGCAGCGCTCCGGCCACCAGCTCGGCGCTGATCGCCGCCAGCAGTACTCCGTTGCGGTGGTGGCCGGTGGCGAGCCACAGCCCCCCGATCGGCCCTTCCCCCAGCAGCGGTGCCTGGTCCGGCGTGCAGGGACGGAAGCCCCACCACCGCTCCATCGGCGGCCAGCCCGTGGCGGCGGGCAGCAGGGCATCGATTCCCGCCTGGAGCTGGCGCTGGCCCGCCGGAGTCAGCCCCTCACCGAAGCCGGCCTCCGGTTCGCTTGTGGCCCCCACCACCAGCAGCCCGTCCTCGCGGGGCACCAGATAGGTGCCGGGGCCGAACACCACCCGGCTCAGAGCTCCGATCGGTCCCTGCAGCGAGAGCATTTGCCCCTTCACTGGAAACACGGGAAGCCCCGGCAGCAGCTGGGCGCTCCAGGCGCCGCCGCAGAGCACCGCCTCGCGGCAGGGGAGGGTGAGCTCCTGGCCGTCGGCCCGCCGCAGGCGCACCGCCGCCAGCTGCTCGCTGGGTCCCTTGATTGGCTCGCTTTCATTCCTGGCCCCATCGGGTTCCGTGACCAGCCCCAGCACCTCGCAGCCCTCCTCGAAGCGCACACCCCGGTGCACGCAGGCCCGCTCCAGGGCCCGCATCAGGCGGCGGCGGTTGTCGATCTGGCCGTCCTGGGGGAACAGCAGGCCGGCCCGCCAGGTCGGCCCGATCCCGGGGATCTCCCGCTCCAGGCCCGGGCGATCCAGCCGCTCGCCGTGGGTCGCGGTTGGGTAGGCATCCCGTTCGGCGGCGCTGGCGAAGGGCACCACGATCCCGCAGATCCGCAGGCCGCAGGCCAGGCCGCTGTCGGATTCGATCCGCGCCACCCAGGCGGGGATCCGCTCCAGGCTGCGCTGCCCCAGTTCGAGCAGGGGGCCGTCGAGGCCCTCGGCATGGGGGGCCAACATGCCCGCCGCCACGAAGCCCGCCGCCTCGCTGCGTCGCCGGCTGAGCACGGTGGCCGCCCGGCCCTGGCGGGCCAGTTCATGGGCGAGGGCCAGGCCGATCAGACCCCCGCCCAGGATCAGCACCGGATCGGGGCCGGGATCGGCGCGGGGTTCAGCGCTGGTGCCTGTCGCCATCGTCAAGCCGTTTCGTTCCGATCATCTCCGCATCCCGGCCCTACCGCTGGATCTCCGGGCCCGTGGGGATCCCGGTGCGGTGATGCGGACAACCCGTGCCTGAGGGCACCGCAGGACTGGGCACCGCATGGCGACAGGGCGACAGGTCCACACGGCGACAGGTCCACAGGTCGACAGACCGGGGCCCGAGGGTTGGGAAGCCTGCCAGGACAACAGGATGGTCGGATTGTGATTTGGATCACAGTCCAGGGGCTTTTCCTTGAGCAAAGTGATCATGGGATCCGCATTGAGCCGTGAAGGCCATGGCCCAGCACCCCTCCTTCCAGGCGTCACCCCGACCGGCCTGCCGGTTCCGGGCACGGTCGGCATCGAAGCGCTGGGGTCAGGTTCTGATTCCGGGCACCGTTTTGCCCTTGGCAACCCTGCTGGCCCTGGCACCCTTGGCCATCACGGTCTCCGCCATCACGGAGCCCGCCATCGCCGGTGACAGCACCCGCTCCATGCCCGCCAACCGGGAGGGAGGCGGCAGCCGCGATGCCTGCCAGGCCCGACGGCTGGTCCATTTGGTGCCGACCACCGATCGCTTCGCCCCAGGTGAGCCCCGCAGGATCGCCGTGCTCGAGGGCTCCGCGCCTCGCCCCGCTCCCCTGCAGGTGAGGATCGGTTCGCTGGGGGTCTGGACGTTGCCGGCCGAAACGGTCGGCATCCGGGTGTTCACCATTCCTCCCGTGGCCACCGAACTGCTCTGGGAAACCTCGCCGCTCTGCACCTCGGCCCAGGATCCGATCGGGGCGCCTCCCGCCCGCTCCTGGCTGCTGCCCCGCAGTTCGGTCCCCGCCGACCAGGAGGCCGACCAGTTGGTGCGTCTGCAGCTCCAGGAGCTCTCCCAGCGTTGCGGGTCCTCGGTGGAGGCTGCACCCCTGCTGCGGGCCTTCGCCCTGGAGCACCTCGCGCCGGTGCTGCCGGCTCAGCTCCCCATCCGCTGCGAGCCGCTCGCTCCGTTGTCCTTCAATGCGCCCTAGGCGGATTCCTCTTCCAGCAGCTCCCACACCTCCACCGCCGTAGAGCGGCCGCTCAGCGGCAGGGTTCCCCAGAGTTTCCAGGGTCCCCGAATCGTTTCCCGCACCAGGGTGAGGGTGGTCCCCGAGAGCAGCACCCGGCAGGCAGGTGATGCCCCCTCGTTGCGCTGCAGACCTTCGATGCGGGCCGCGCAGTTCACCGTGTCCCCCACCACGCTGAACTCCCAGCGCTCCGGTGTGCCCACCGATCCCGCCAGCACTGGGCCGGTGTGTATGCCGACGCGAACCCGCATCTCCGGGAGTCCCTCCGCCTTGAGCTGGGCATTGAGGGTGGCCAGGGCCCGGCGGATATTCGCCGCGGCCTGCACGGCCGCCAGGGCCTCCAGTTGGGTGCCCCGGTCGAGGGGAGCTCCGAAGACCGCCAGCAGGCCGTCGCCGGTGAACTTGTTCACCAGCCCCCCCTGCCCCTGCACGGGGCCCACCATGGCCGTCATGCCCCGGTTCAGCCAGGCCAGCAGCGTTTCGGGATCGAGTTCTTCCGCCACCCGGGTGAAGCGCTCGATGTCGGTGAACAGCACGGTGAGTTCGAGCCTGCGGCCGGGGAAACGGCCCCCTTCGAGCAGCAGTTCCCGTTGCCGCCACAGTTCACCTGCCACCGAGGTGGAGGTGGTTTGCTGCAGTAGGCCTTCCAGTTCCTGCCGCTGCTGCTGTTGCTCTTGGGCCCGCCGGGTCCAGGCCGCGGCGGCCAGGGCCCCTAGGGCCGTCAGCGGGGAGGCCGCATCAAACCACCAGCCGCTTGCCAGGCTCCCTGCCGTGGCCACCACCATCGCTGTGGTCAAGGCCAGCACGGTGATCTGGCTGTGGCGCAGTCGGCTGATGCCTTCCCCCAGGGCCACCCCCGCCAGCACCGCCGCCACCAGCAGGGTGGTGTTGAGCCAGGGCGGCGCCGCCCTCATGCCCAGGGGCCGGCCCTCCTGGAGGGCGATCAGGGCAGCCAGGCGGTGGGCATGGAGTTCCACCCCCGAAAGGCGCAGGGATCGGGCAGGGTTGGGGCCCGCGAAGGGCACCCGGAAGCCATCCCGGAGGGACGGCGCCTTGCTGCCGATCAGCACCAGGGATCCCCGCAGGCTCCCCTCCGGTACCTCTCCCGCCAGCAGCGCCCGCAACGACCAGCTGGGGAAGCTGCCGAGGCGATGGAAGGCCAGCATTCGCTGCACACCGCCATGGTCGAGGCCGTGGTAGCCGCCGCTGTTCGCCTGCAGCGGCGGGATCCAGGCCGGATCCCGCTCCAGGGCCTCCCGGAGGGGTCTGCCGCCATGGCCCACCTCCAGCATCCGCAGGGGGAGTGGCACCATCGCCGACCCCATGCCCCGCACGAACAGCAGATCCCGACGCACCACGTCGTCGGGATCCACCACAAGATCGTTATAGGCCTGGCGGCTGGCAGGGGTGCCCTGAATCGCCCTGATCCCATCCACATGGCTGAACACCGAGACCAGCCGTGGGTTGCTCCTGCTCAGTTCTCTCAGGGCGCTATGGGCATCGCCCACGCCGATGTCCCGATAGAGGTCGAGGCCGATCGCGGCGGCCCCGGCTTGATCCAGCCGCTGGATCGCCCGGATCAGCAGGGCATCGTCGAGGGGCCAGCCCAGCTGCTGCAGATCCTGTTCATCGATGCCGATCAGCCGCACCGGGGTGGCGGCGCCGTTCGGCGCAGGGCGAAGACGAATGGTGAGGTCGTAGAGGAGCAGGTTGGCGGTCTGCATCAGCCGGCTGCTCTGCAGCACCAGGAGCACCAGAACGGCTGCCGCATAGGGCCCCAGCTGGGTGGCGACCCGTCGCCAGGGTCGTGCTCCCCCTGCCCTGACCTTCCCCGTCGCTTGGCTCCGTGGCGGGCGCGGTGAGATCACTCAGAAGCGGTAGCTGATTCGGCTGTAGAGGCCGTCGTTGATCAGCCAACCTTGAAGCAGGTTGGCGGTGGAGCTGCCGAACTGGCTCACCCAGCCCAGTTCCATCAGCCAGTGTTGGCCCTGCAGCCAGCGCACCAGCACTCCCCCCGCCCCGATATCCCCGGTGATCGCTCCCTCCTGGAGGTTGGTGCTGACACGGCCCGCCCCGAGGAAGGGCACGAGCTGGATTTCGGCCAGCCCGCCTTGCCAGGCGCTCCAGCTGAGTTCGGCTTCGCCGAGCAGGCCGCTGTCGCCGCTGATCACCTGGCCCGGTAGACCCCGCAGGCCGTTGTCGCTGCCGAGGCTGATCCCCATCGCGCCGGTGAGCGGGGTGAGGGCCCGCTGGGCGCCCCCCTGCAGGATCAGCTGCCAGCGGCGCGCCGGGCGCCAGCTGCCGCTGAACTGCAGGCCCAGCGCCCGGGAGCTGCCGGGTTCGATGCCGTAGAAGCTCAAGATCTGCAGCTGTTCGGCGGTGCTCAGGCCAGCCACACCCTGGAGGCCGTAGGCGCTGCCGCTCCAGCTGATTCGTTCACCCCGTCCCTCCGCTGCCAGACCGAAGCGCAGGAAGCCCGTGCGCAGCCAGCCGTCGGCGCCGGCTCCGAGCAGCAGGGGGAAGGCGCGGGCCCCGAGGTAGCCATCCGTGCGATTCAGGCTCAGTCCCGCGAAGCCGAACCAGCGGCTGCTGAGGGTTTCGCCGAGGTTGTAGTCGGCCTGGGCCAGCACCTGCAGCTGGCGGAAGGAGAGGTCAGGCCCGGGGCCGTTGAATTCGATCAGGTTGCGGCGGCTGGCGCCGAAAGCGCCGCTGATCTGCAGCCGGTCCCCCAGGGGCACGGTGTAGCTGAGCGAGGCCAGGCTGTAGCCCAGGTCCGGCTGGCTGTCGGTGTTCGCCTCGCCGTAGAGGAGCAGGGTGTCGCCGCGCTTCACCAGATCGCCCTGCAGCAGGGTGGCTAACCCCCGGAACTGGCCACTGCCCGGGCTGCCGTCGTTGCGCAGGGAGAGGTCGCCCTGAAGGCTCCGCCGCCCGGAGTCCACCGTGATCACCAGCACGGCCCGGGTGGGGTCACTGCCGAGCCGGTTCAGGCTGGCCTGGAGTCCCGCCACCCCGCTCAGGCGCTCCAGCTGGGCCACCCGGGCCTCCAGCTCGGGTAGGCGCAGCACCGTGCCCTGCAGGGGGAGCAGCAGGTTCCGCAGGCGACGGTTCAGCCGCCCATCGGGACCCTCCACCCGCACCTCCGCGATCCGGCCTTCCACCACCTCCAGCTGGCCGGGCGGTGGTTCCGGCCGGGTGTAGACGCGGGTGTTTGTGTAGCCATCGGCGTAGAGCCGGCTGCTCAGGGCTGCGGCACAGGCCTGCAGCCGGGCGGCCGGATCCTGGATGTCTGCGCAGGGGGCCAGGATGGCCCGCAGGGTGGCGGCGTTGTAGAGGGTGAGGCCCTGGACGCGGGGCAGGCCGGGCGTTGGCGTGGCGGCGGGAGGCTTTGCTGGTGCCGGCTCTGGGCCGTTCGGGACTTTGCCGTTCGGCGCTGTCTGAGGGCGCTCCCCGGGTGCGGTCAGCTCAACGGGTTGATCAATAGGAATGGATCTCCCAGGCCGGGTCTCGGGGGATCCCAGCCGCTGGGTGGGGGCCGGCAGGCGGACCGGCCCCGGCTGCAGCGGTGGCGCGACGAGCTGGGCGAGCAGGAGGGGCAGCACTCAGGATTTGAGCTTGGGGTTGCCCACGGTGGTCGGCTTGGTGGGGGTGCTGCCCTCGGAGGCGTTCAAATCGTTCAGCACGACGTAGTCAATGGAGCGGGCCGGTAGGGCGCTGCCGTCGCCACGGACGAGCTGGGCAATCACGCTGCCACGGTTACGTTCTGAGCCGTAAGAGTAGCGGTCGTTGGAGTAGGCGGCGAGAATGCCGAGGGGCTCGTGGTATACAAAAACAATTCCCTTGCCCAGCGGGATCGGTTCCACGCCGTACTGCTTGTAGACCGTGCTGTTGCCGCGGTTCGGCACCAAGGTCTGTCGATTGAATGGATGGGTGCCGGCGTTCACCACAATCGTGCTGCCGCTTTCTTTGTCCTTCCGCAGGAAGTTGGCTTGGGGATCGTTCTGGATCACCCGGGTCACTCCGTCATAGGTGGCGACGCGCGGGGGGGCCGGGGAGTTCTGCCAATGTGCTGTGCCGGGCGATTCGGCGGCCTGGGCGTAGGGCCCCTGAATCAACGCGATCATCGCCTGCTGCAGCCAGTGGAGGCCCCGGTTCCATGAGCCTGTGGCCGACCACCAGCGCTCCCATGGGGTGAGCAGGGCATCCCGTCCGCGTAAGGCCGTGGTCTGGAGGTCATGGAGGCCGATGGAGGCGACGGGACAGGTCCCGGCTACGTCGGTGATCGGCTGATAGTTGGGTTCTGAAGGTGAAGTATTGGCCTTGGTCGCTGTCGCGATACTCAGCCCTCCTTTGCCTGGTTCGCCGGTCGGCCCCGATTCGCCGGCCTTATAGGGAGCAGTCATCTGGAGGCATCGATCAATGTAGATCAAAACACCGTTTGTGCTGGATAGGGTGATATTGTCATTTTCGGCACCCGGATTGCCGTTGACTTTGCAGTTCGCGCCGGAGGTATTGCAGGTCACCGATGCGGGTGGATTGCCAACGACAAAGGTGTCCGGGCCAACGTTGACGCTATTCCCTCCAACGAATCTATTGGTGCCAAGGCTGCCGATCAGGACTTCGGCTTTGGTAGGGTTACCGGTCGCGTTGATCATCACATTGCTGGAACCTCTGAGCGTGAGTTTCTGGACCTTGTTGAGGAACGGTGTCTTGGTCAGGTCGATGCCGGAGGAGGAGGGTTGGCTAATCGGAGACCAGAAATAGGTGTCGGTGCTGGTGTTGAATCCCGCCGCCACCGGGCATTTGTTGAGCTGGTGTGGGGAGGGGAAGGCGCAGTATTGATCCCCTGCTTTTGCCTGGTTGCTTAGCAGGCAGGTGAGCGCGAAGCCGCCGGCCATCAGCACGCCGTGAGGCTTGCGGCTGAGGCTGAAGGAATGCATCCGGGAGTTCGGGGTCATGATGGATGTCGAAGCGGGAGACGGAATTCAGTCGGAAGGAATCAGGCCGGTGTGGTTGATCAGCCAGCCAGCAGGCGTCGGTCTGGCTTCACCAGGGGCTACCGGAGAGGGTCATGCCAGCCCAGTAATAGGGATGGCTCAGGCCATCGGCCAGTCGCAGGCGGTCGCCGGGGGAGAGGCCGGCCACCAGTGTTTTGGCTTCCGCGTCCACCAGCCGGTCTCCTTGCAGCCGAATGGTTCCTTGCCGGAAGCCCAGCCGGGTGACGCGCAGGGCTTCGTCCTTCGGCAGCCCCCGGGCCAATTGGCGGTAGAACTCCACGAAGAAGGCGGCGCTCACCGCGTCGTCCACGAACCAGAGGGTGCCCAGGGCGCTGCGGCTGCCGGTGCGGAGGGCCAGACCCACCAGCCCCAATTCACTCTGCTCATCACCCAGGGCGGTGCGGCAGGCGCTCAGGCTCAGCAGATCGAGCCCACCTCGGCTAGGGCCCTCCCGCAGGGTGCGGGCCAGGTCGGCGAGGTTGAGATCGCCAGAGGCGGTGTAAAGGCGCGCCACGGTGGGTCGCCCCCCCCGGAACTCGGCATGGGTGGCCAGATGCACGCGGCGGTAGTTGGTGCTGCCAGCGGCGAGCAACAGGCTCCGGTTACTGAAGCCGGTGTCGAGCAGGAGATCGGAGCTGTTCTCCGCCGCCAGGGTCTGGAGCTCCTGGCGCACCAGGGGCAGGTCTGCCAAGCCGTTGGGGAAGCGGCTGCTGCCGCCGAGCAGCATGCGGCCCGGCACAGGGTTGCCGGCGCTGGCGACCAGGTTGGTGAGGCCCAGCGACGGGGTGACCGTGAGGGCGTAGGTGTCGCCCAGGAGCACGCCGGGCGCCACCGGCAGGGCGGCGTAGGGGATGGCCTGCAGGCCCCGGTCCACGCTCAGCAGCAGGGCATTGATGCCGTCCTTGCGGAGCGAGGGCAGCAGGGGCTGCAGCAGCAGTTGCGACAGCTGGGCTGATGCGGTGCCGGGTGACTCCAGGTCCGGTTGCTCCATGCGGCTGAGCTGCTCCTGGAGCCTGGTGATCAGGCTGCGCAGCCGGGCCTCCGGCACCTCCACCCTCCAGCCCTGCACATCTCCCTGGCGGGGCAGATAGAGGAGATCGAGCGCCGCTTCACCCCGGCTGCCGGGGGTGAGGCTCAGCCGCACAATGGCCGGTCGGTAGGGCCTGCTCATGCGGCCCTCGTGGCTCGCGCTCATGGTCCGCAGCTGCTCCTGCAGCCAGGCCGTGGTGGGCAACTGGCCGGCACCCGGAGCAGCGGCCAGCCCCAGGCCTGCCAGGGTGTCTTGCTGGCCCCGGAGTTCCGACTGGCGGAAGCCCTGGCTGGCGGTCGCCCCATCCAGGCTGGTCTGTTGGCTGATGCCGCTCGCGGTGGCCACCGCCGTGACCCGGGTTCCGTTGGGTCGGATGGGCTGGAGACCGATCCGATTGCTGGCGTTCTCGGTGTTTTCGATCGGGCTGGAGGGAGCCACCGGGCTCACGGCGGCGTCGGCGGTGGTCACCGGGTCAGGCGGAAGCTTGCGGGGGGTCAGGGAGGAGGGTACCGATGGGGGAGGGGAGAGGGGTGCCACGATCGGCGCAGCCACTTCCTCGCCCAGGAGTTTGACCAGAACGTCCGGCGTTGGATTGGTGATCGGCGGCGGTGCTGGCTTTGGATCGAGGGGGTCGCCCCGGTACACCTTGATCACCGGAGGTTCGGTGGGGATCGGGGCGGGCGTGATCACCACCTGCACCTCCGGTTTCACCCCCACCGTGCGGCTGTCATCGACCAGCCTGCTCAGCACCGGATCCTGCCCATTGATCGGGCCTTCCGGCCCTCCGATGCTCGGTGGGTTCTGCAGTGCCGCCTCGCCACTGCGCGGGTTGATGCCCTCCAGCGGCGCTCCAGAGCCGCGCACCAGCGAGCTGCCCTGAACATCGGCCGGCGTGAGGGAAGCCAGCGTGACCGTGCCGGCCTGGCCGCCATCCACCTGGCTTCCCCGGATCACCAGGCCCCCGGCGCTCCACAACTCCAGCTGCCCGGGCCGCCCAATCAAGACGGGCTCGGAGGTGTCGAAGGGGCTGAGGGCGGTGGACGGATCGCTGCGATTCAGAAGACTGGAATCCAGGATCGCCAGGCCGGCCTCGGCGGAGCGGTTCAGCAGGGTGATGCGACCCCCGAAGGCCTCCAGGGTGGCCGGCTCCGCATGGGGATGGCTGCCGGCATCGAGCTGGGAGCGGTCGCTGATCCGGATGCCACCATCGCTCGCCAGAACGAGGCGTCCCTGGGGGAACAGACCGATCGGATTGTCGCTGTTGTCGGTGGTGAAGCTCATCGAGTCCCCCACGTCGTGGAAATCGTTGAAGTCGCGGTTGAACCCGGTCGTCGCATCGAACAGAAAGGGCTGCAGCACGCCCTCCTTGGTGTGGGTGAGTGCTTCCAGGCGGCTGCCCTCCACGCTGATCGGCCGGGTGGTGGAGGTGTTGAGCAGCGTGATCTCGCCGCCGCTGAAGGGGAACAGGTTCTCCCAGTCGGCCGTGATACCGTCGGAGCTGGGGGCCCGGCCGCTTTCGGTGAGCAGCTGGCTCGCCCGGATCCCGATCCCGCCCGCACTGCTGAGCCGGATGTCGCCCGAGCCGGCACCGCCCCGGGCCGAGAGGACGCTGGCGTCGATCTGGATCCCTTCGCCGGGGCCCCGCGCCACGATGCCGATGTTGCCGGCGAGGTTGTCGCTGGCATCGGCGCGGAGCCGGCTCTGATCGATCCTGACGGCCCGCTCGCTTTCGAGCACCACATTGCCGCTGGTCGACACCAGGGAGATCGCCGCCGGATCCAGCGAGGGTTCGCCCTGGCTGGCCAGGGCCTGGCGCAGGCTTCTGAGATCTTGGCTGGCGTTCAGCTGGCTTCCATCGCGGATGATCAGATCACCGCTGGCCTGGAGATGGATCAGGGGGGTGATCGTGTAGGTCGCCGCGCCCAGGGATCTGAACGTTGAGGCGCTCAGGTCCGCGAGGCTGTGCGCCTCCAGATCGAGGCGGCTGTTGCTGAGCTGGATGCCTCCCTCGGCAGCGGTGCTTTGCAGCCGGATCAGGCCCTTGGGGGCCTCGATCACGCTGTTGGTGAGAGCCACCGAGCCGCCAATGACCTGCACGGCATGGCCCTGCAGCGTGCTGTCTGTGAGGTTGATGCCTCCCTGCCGTTCCCCGGCGGGGGTGAGGGTGCGCAGGGTCACCAGATCCCGCTGGCCCGGACTGCCCGCGCTGATCTGCAGGTCGCTGAGATCGAGGCGTTGCGCCTGGAGAGTCACCTCCTCACCGCTCTGAAGCGAACTGCCTGCGCCCGCCAACGCCTGCAGGGCGGATTGGGGCGCCTGGATCAGCAGCGAACGGTCCACCTGGAGCCGACCTCCGGCCAGCACCACCGGGCCAGGAGTCTGGAGGCCCAGCTCCTGCAGGGTGCCCAGGGAGAGCGATGCCGGCTGGCTGAGATCGGGAATGCCATTGAGGCCCGCCGCCTCCTCAGCCGTGGTGCGGAGCACATCAAATCCCTTGCCCTCGCCCAGGTTGAGGCTGGTGGCTGTGCTCAGAATCAACGTGTTCACCGGTGAGAAGCTGGCGCCACGGCCGAGCCAGATCCCCCCGGGCGAGATCCAGAACAGGTTCGCCGCTTCGCTCAGGGCGAGGGGCTTGTTGAGGAAGGTGCCCTGGCGATGGGTCACCCCCACCACCACGTTGGTGCGGCCGCGGTTGTCGATGGTCACGCCGTCCACCCCCTGGCGGGTGTCGAACTGGCGGAAGCGATAGAAGCCGTTGGGGCCGGCGCCGATGCCCCCCTCCACCAGGCAGCTGCCCGCTTGGCAGCTGCCTCCATCGCTGCCATTAACCCGGGTATTCAGGCCTCCGCCCACCACCTGGGCACTGGCGGGAGCGGCGAGACCGCTGAGCAGCAGGGCGAACAGCCGTCGACCAAGCTGCTGAGGGGGAATGGCAAGGGGTTGGGCGAAGGGAGCCATGGGTCCAGCACGCAGCCAGGGTCCGTTGATTCGGCCAGGGATAGAGGTGACAACAGCGCGGGAAGAACCCGGCGGGAAGGCCTCGGATTGATCAGATGGATCGGTCTGGATTCATTAGAGGTGGTCTACCCCATCTCGGGTGTGACGAGAGTCACAACCGGTCGTGGACCGCTGCATCACCCTGGGGTCATGGCTTCGGATCCTGCTCCATCCGGCTGTGGCTCCAGCTTCGATCTGGCTAGCTACGCCCTGTTCGCCGATCTGAGGGAGGAGCAACGCTGTCAGTTGCTCGACCAGCACCGGGTCCTGCGCTTCATGGCCGGTCGGCCCCTGCTGCACGAGCAGGATGACGGGCAGGGCCTGTTCCTGTTCCGCCAGGGCATCGCCAAGGTTCGGAGCATCGATGCCGAGGGTCAGGAGGTGGTGTTGTCCCTCCTGGGGCCGGGGGATCTCTGCGGTGAGATGGCCATTCTGCAGGGGGCCCCCCGCAGTGCCGACGTGGTCTGTCTGACCGACTGTGAGCTCCTGCTGCTGCGGGCGGCTCCCTTCCAGGCCCTGCTCCACCAGGAGCCCCGTCTGGCCCTAGCCCTGGCCCGGCTTGAGGCCAGGCGGCTGCAGAATCTCAATCGTCGCTTCGTGCGGCGGGAGTCGAGCGCGGCGGCCCGGCTCCTGCAGGTGCTGGAGGATCTGGCCACCCGTACTGCGGCGGAAGCCCCACCCACGGCGCCGATCCCGCCTCTGCCCCAGCGGGAACTGGCGGCCCTGTCGGGACTCGCTCGCGAAACCGCCTCCCGCACCCTGGTGCGACTGCGGCGCCAGGGACTGGTCGAGCAGATGCCGGGGGGGCGGTTGCGGCTGGTGATCCGGGAGCAGCGGGGGGGGCATGGTTAGAGCGTTGCGGCCCCAGTCGCTCGCCCTACCTAACCTTGGGGTGGCCCCATTCCCACCCGGCCGGACCATGAGCCACGGTCCCGACCCAGTCCCCCCGCCCGCGGTTGCGCCAACTCCGCTGGGCAGCGAGGAAAGCCGGGATGCCTTGGTGGGCATTTTGGGGGTGGCCACCGCCCTCAGCGGCGCTTCCGATCTGCGCTCGCTGCTGCACCTGATCTTGCGCACCAGCCGGCAGCTCACGGCCAGCGACGCGGGCAGCATCTACTTGGTGGAGCGTCCCGATCGCCGCTCTGATCCCCGGCAGGGCGTGTCGTCGTCGTCAGCGCCGGGCGAGCCGGAAGCCCTCGCGGGCGCCAGGCTCTGGTTCGCCGCCTCCCAGAACGCCAGCCTGGAGCAGCGGGCCAAGCTGGAGGGCGAGGCCGCCCGCATCGAGCCGGCGACCGTGGAGGACCGGCTCCTGAACATCCGCTTCCCCCTCAGCCCCCGGCGCCTGGTGGGATGGTCGGCCCTCACCGGCGAGGTGCTCAACATCGCCGATGTCTATGCCCTCGATCCCCAGCTTCCCTATGGCTTCGACGCCAGCGTGGATCGGGAGCTCAACTACCGCGCCGTGTCGATGCTCACGGTGCCGCTGCGCTCCACCACCGGCGAGGTCGTGGGGGTGCTGCAACTCATCAACCGTCGCCGCTCCGGGCATGGCGAGCCCCTTACGGCCTCGAACGCCGTGGCATGCACCCGCCCGTTCGATGGCTTCGACCAGCGCCTGATCGAGGCCCTGGCCAGTCAGGCGGCGGTGTGCGTGGAACGCACCCGGCTGATCGAGGACCAGGCGCAGCTGGTGGAGGCAATCATTGCCCTGGTGGCCGGTGCGATCGACGCCAAGAGTTCCCATACCGGCGGGCACTGCGCCCGGGTGCCTGAACTGGCGCTGCTGCTGGCCCGCGAGGCTGAGAAGGAAGCCAGGGGGCCGCTGGCCTCCTTTGGCTTCGCTTCGGAGGCCGAATGGCGGGAGTTCCGGATCGGGGCCTGGCTGCATGACTGCGGCAAGGTCACCACGCCCGATTTTGTGGTGGATAAGGCCACCAAGCTCGAAACCCTCCACAACCGTATCCATGAGATCCGCACCCGGTTCGAGGTGCTGCTGCGTGATGCCCGCATCGCTCGGCTGGAGGGAGAGTTGGCGGGTGGTGATCCTGAGGTTCTCGAGCGGGCCTACCGGGAGCGCAAGGGGGAACTTGAGGAGCAGTTTGCCTTCGTGGCCTCCTGCAATGTGGGCCAGGAGGCGATGGAACGGGATCGGATCGAGCGGCTGCGCGAGATCGGATCCCAGATCTGGCTGCGTCATTTCGACGCCAGCCTGGGCCTCTCCTGGCGGGAGTTGGAGCTACGCGGGCAGCCGGCCGGCTCCGGCGATTCAGCCGTCGAACCTGGCGATGGAGAGGCAGCTGGGGCCTCGGGAGGCCTGGAGCAGCCGGTGCCGGAAGTTCTCCTGGCCGATCAGCCTTGGCATCGCATTCCCCGCCGCGCCACCGACATTCCCGATACCAGCCATGGTTTCTGCATGGTGGTGCCGGAATTGTTCTACAACCATGGTGAATTGCACAATCTGAGTGTCGTTTCCGGCACGCTGACTGCCGAAGAGCGTTACAAGATCAATGAGCACATCGTTCAGACCATTCTGATGCTGGAGACCCTGCCCTTACCAGCGGATCTGGCCAGGGTGCCCGAGTATGCCGGCACACACCATGAAACGGTGATTGGCACCGGTTACCCCCGGGGATTGAAGGGCGATGAGCTCTCCATTCCGGCGCGGATCATGGCGATCGCCGATATCTTTGAGGCGCTCACCGCCCCCGACCGTCCCTACAAGAAGGCCAAGACCCTTTCCCAAAGTGTGGCGATCCTGGCCGGTTTCCGAGATCGGGGCCACATCGATGCCGACCTCTTTGAAGTCTTCCTGCTCCGCGGCGTGCACCGTGCCTATGCCGAGCGTTTTTTGCGGCCGGAGCAGATCGACGATGTGGATGTCATGGCCTATCTGCGCTGATCGCCGGCCGGGTGGGTTCAGGCTTCTGGCGGGCCCTGCAGCGCCGCCCGCACCGCATCCTCTAGGGCTTCGGGATTGCCGCGGTTCTCAATGCGCCGCTCCACCAGCGGGCGCTTGCGGGCCAGGGGCCACTGGGCGGCGATGCGGGCCTGGGCCTCGGCCTCGCTGAGTCGATCGCGCCCGATCAGTCGCTGGAGCTGCTGGTGCTCGTCACAGTCCACCAGCCACACCTCGCTGCAAAGGGATTCGAGCCCGGCCTCGAACAGCAGCGGCACCATCAGCACCACCGTGGGCGCCGCCGCCAGCCGCTCCAGTTCCGCCGAGAAGCGCTGTCGCACCAGCGGATGCACCAGCTCCTCCAGCCAGCGGCGTTCGAGGGCGTCGGCGAACACGATCCGGCCGAGGGCGGCCCGGTCGATCGCCATACCGGCATCGGCCGCTTGCTCAGGGCGAAGGCGGCCGCCGGGCTCCTCCCCTGGCGGTTGCCACTCAGCGCCTGGGCTCACCTTGTTCCCGTAGCGCTCCAGCACCGCCCGGGCAGCGGGGCTTCCCGGGGCCAGGGCCTCGCGGGCGAAGCCATCCGCATCGAGCACCGGCAGGCCATGGCGTTCCGCCAGCAGGCGGGCCACCGAGCTCTTGCCGCTGGCAATGCCGCCGGTGAGCCCGATCCGTCGTTGCCGGCCGGCCCAGCGGGGCCGGTTGAGCTCCTCCAGCCGCGCCGGGGGCCCCAGCTGCTCCAGCTGGAAGCTCTTGCCGTAGCTCGGGGTGGGCCGCTCCGAATAGAAACGCGTGCCCCGGGGCGGCCGCAGCCATTGGGCGAGGCCCGCCAGGCGGCTGCGCAGCCGCAGACCCAGCAGCACCGTCTTCTGCAACACCGTGGGCGGCTCGGGCCAGCCCAGCGCCGCGGCCTCCGGAGCGCTCAGCAGGGATCCCAGCACCCTCGCCAGCCCCGGCCGCAGCGGAGCCGGCCAATCGTTCAGGAGCATGGCGAGGGTGGCGTCGGCCACCCGGCGGTTGCTGGCGGCGTTGGCAAAGACCTCGGCCTCAACGGCCTGGTTGAAGGCCACCAGCTCCGCCAGGCTGGCGGGAATGGCGGGAATGCCCATGCGTTCCCCCACCAGAGCCCAGAAGCGGAACAGGGCTTCCTCCTCCTCGGCGCTGAGGGCCCGCCAGCCGTAGCGGGCCAGCCAGCGGATCGGTTCGCACACGAAGGTGGAGAGCACGTAGAGGTAGTCGCGGTCGCTGATCGCGAAGGCTGCGTGGATGCGGTTCATGCGGGCAATCACGGCGCTGCCGGCGGGGCTGGTGGGGCCATGGCGTAGCAACTCAGCCACCATCAGGCCGGTGTCGTCGTAGCGCTTGCGGGGGCGTTGCTCGAATTCGCCGCTGCGGCTGAGCAGGCCGGAGATTGAAGGCACGCAGAAGGTCTTGAGCAGGGCCAGCTCCAGGGCACGGGTGATGTCCCAGGGGAACAGGGTGCCGGCCAGGTGGCGGCAGAGGGCGATGGCGGCGGCGTCTCGGGTGTCGGGGTCGGTGGCCAGGGCGTTGTTGTCAGTGGCGCTGGTGCCGCCCTGCGCCGAGCCGGCCCCTGCTCCCGTCCGCCCCTCGCCGTCCACGCCCGCTGCCTCCACGCCGGATGCCCTCGATGGGGCCAGTGTGGCGCTGTCGCCGGCCTCGTGCTCCGGCCTTGGCCAGGGCGCCGTTTTGCTCCCCGGGCCTTCTGGTTCGCGCTCCATTCCGCTAGGCCAGGCTCCCGGCCCAGCCCAGGGGAGGATGGCTCCAGCCCGATCCCCCTTCGCCGTGGTCCCCTCAGCGTCCGCCCCTGGCCCCTGGCAGCCGATTCCCGGCGGTCTCACCGCTCCACAGGGCTTCCTGGCGGCAGGCATCACGGCGGGCCTCAAGCCCTCCGGCAACCCTGATCTCTCCTTGCTGCTGGCCCCCGAGGACGCGGTCTGTGCCGGCAGCTTTACCACTTCCCTGGTGCGGGCTGCCTGCGTGGACCTCTGCGCCGAACGGTTGAAGGCCAGCGGCGGTGACGCCCGGGCGGTGCTCACCAATTCCGGCCAGGCCAATGCCTGCACCGGCGAGCGGGGCCTAGCCGACAGCCTCATCGCCACCGCCGCCCTGGCTGAGCGGCTGGGGATGGCGCCGGAGCAGGTGCTGATCTGCTCCACCGGCGTGATCGGCGTGCCGATTCCGATGGACACGCTGCTGGCGGGTCTTGATCCCCTGGTGGCGGCCCTGAGCCCGGAGGGGGGCGAGGCGGCGGCCCGCGCCATCCTCACCACGGATTTGGTGGAAAAGCAGATTGCCCTGGAGGCCAGTCTGGGTGGCCGGTCGGTGCGGATCGGGGGCATGGCCAAGGGATCCGGAATGATCCACCCGGACATGGCCACGATGCTGGGCTACCTCAGCTGCGATGCGGGTGTGCCGGCTGAGGTGTGGCAGGCGATGGTGAGTCGGGCCGTGCAGCGCTCGTTCAACGCGATCACGGTGGATGGCGACACCAGCACCAACGACACCTTCCTGGCCTTGGCCGGCGGCGACCCCCTGGGCGCCGAGCATTGGGAGGCGCTGGAGCAGGGGGTCACGGCGGTGGCCCAGCACCTGGCGCGCGCTATCGCCCGTGATGGAGAAGGCGCCACCTGCCTGATCGAGGTGCGGGTCGAGGGGGCCGCTGATGAGGCCGGCGCCCGGGCGATCGCGCGCACGGTCTGCGGTTCTTCGCTGGTGAAGTGCGCCGTGCATGGCCGCGACCCGAACTGGGGCCGGATCGTGGCGGCGGCGGGCCGCGCCGGGGTGCCCTTTGATCCGGAGGCGGTGGCCCTCTGGCTGGGCGAGCACCAGCTGATGGAACGGGGCCAGCCCCTGGCCTTCGACCGCCCGGCCGCCAGCACCTACCTCAGGGCCTGCGCCGCCGGCTCGTACTTGGGCGGCCCTGGCCCCGTGGGCGACACGGTGATGATCCGCCTGCTGGTGGGCGCGGGCCCCGGAGTCGGCACCGCCTGGGGCTGCGACCTTTCCGATCAGTACGTGCGGATCAACGCCGATTACACGACATAATTAAAAACCTTGTTATGGCAAGGGTTTGGGCGAGCGGATTTCGGGCGCATCACTGTCTATTGCCCTGGAGTCCACCTCCCGAATCTGCTGCCGAACCGCTCACGGTTAGTGCTCCACGGAGGTCAGCGAGGCGTCCCTGAGGGTCTTTAGAATTTCTTCCACCAAAAAGTAATACTGGCAACCACAGAGGGTGGGTTCGCTTGACATTATTTATCCAGCGCATCAGCAAAAAATGGGTCAAGAGCAGATCAACATTTTGCCAACGGCGCTGCGCTGGGATGGTAATGGAGAACTCCGCTCTGACATTCTGAGGTGTCTAATTGATCGACTCCAGGCACAGGAAGTCAATTCCCAGAATCAAAAAGCAACTGCTCAGGGCAGGCGCTGATTGGTTTGCCCTCAAAGTCAGTCATAACCCAACACGTTGCCAAGGGTGCCTTGCATCCCCCACAGGATGACTAGGAGTGCCCAAGGTTCCCTGATCATGATGAGGCAGCAGCAAACGAAGCGGTGGGTGAAGGTGCAGTAATCGACATGATGGAAAATCTGAACTGGGGATATATCCAACTAGGTCTGGTCGCCCTTGCCTTTGGCGGTCTTCAGGTCTGGTGGATCAGCAGCACTCTGAGGAGGCGTGAACTGGCAAAACCGCTGAGCGAGGACGCATTCCGCAAGTCACTGGAGCGGATTTGGTCAAAGGGGCAGTTCCGCCGCTAAGAAAAGACCGGCAACTATGTAGGAACTGCATAATGTGCAAAATCCATTCCTAGAGGGCAGAATAGGGAAGAGGGCAATCCCTTTGAGCGACTCAGCGACTTTCCCACGAGGCACTTAGTAGGGCATTGGACTTCCATCGGTCGGTCCCGGGAAGATCCGTTTCAACGGTTTTGTCGCAGGCAACGGCAAAATCAGGTAGGATGGTCGCAATTCGTAACGCCATCGTGATCAAGAGTCTTTTGGGTATGCTGTTTGCGGCGCTCGTCTTTGTTCAGGTTCCTCAATGGGACAACGACTGGACCAAATGTTCTGTTTCGGTTCCCGACACTGCTTGTCATTGGTATGTGGTGAACCCCGACAACACTTTTGGAAAGGGGTTCAGTTGGATCACTGCGCCTGAATTTGATGTAGCCGCTTTGAATGACATTGGTGCCCAGCACGAAGTTACCGTTTCCAAGGGTTACCAAACCACTGTGGAACTCATGAATGCTAGCTCAAACGTTAAATATGGCGACGACTACTAATCGATGCGCTCAAGGGCATCTCGAAATTGATAAGTGGACTTGATTCCGCCGGAGTCATATTTATTGTTATGAAGTGAGTTTCTGAGTCGATTCGATGGTTATTATTTCGACCGCTTCTTGATTAAGGCTACGTACAGGAGCGGAAGGCAGGCGCAAGACGAAAGCGGATTGATCCGCTTGATCTTTATGAAGACGCTAGTACTCCAGCAACTTTTTGCTATGACTGGTGAGGAGATTAAATTTCAGGTCAATGGCAGATGCTTATTGCTGCCACTCTTGTAAACAGTTCTTATAGATTTCTCACGCTTCTGTCGTCTCTTTGGTGGCTTTTCTGTCCATAGAACCTCTGTAAAGTTGCAATGATCTGTGGTGTTCTAATGTCTCGCTTTTCGCCTTGCAAGAATCCTGTTGTGGCAATGGACTTGCGGAACGTACTGCATCAACCCTGATTACACGACGTAGGGAACGTCGCGTGATTCATCGGCTCCCGGTGGCGGGAACAGTTCTTATCGGAACGAAAACCAGTCGAGGCGTTGGGCATCTCCCGCCGGGCTGGCCTGCACCAGCTCCACACCCTTCACGGTGCCGTCGGCCTTGTACCAGGGGTCTTGGCAGAGATCAGAGAAGACCTGCCGCGCTTCCTCGAGGCTCTGAAAATCCCCGACCGGCACAACCCCCCAGGAATCGTGGGTCCGGATGCTGAACGTCATGGCGTCACGTTCCTGGAGGCAGGGCCGGTGGGCTCCAGGCCCCCCTTGGTGATTCCCATCATCGTGGAGCCCCTCCCGATATCCGCCACTCCGGCCCGGCTCCGCTCCGATGGCGAATGATCCCATCGCGCCAAGCTGGACTCCGTGGGGGTCGGGCGCATCGGGCAGGATGGGGCCCGCGTCATTCCACCCACAACTCCCTGCGCCCATGGTCGCGGTTCCACCCCCTCGCTCCGCCGCCCGCTGGGACTGGATCTACTGGCTGGCCCTTGGCTTGTGTTTCGGGCTCGGCCATGGCATCGCTCAGCGGCTGATCCGGGCCCAGGGCGAGGGGGGCGCTCCCGCCGGCCATCAGAACTTCGGGGTCCAGGCCTTCCCCGGCGAGACCCTTGAGGCCCTCCGCCGCCGCCACGGAGGCGCTCCCCGGGACGTGTGGGTTGATTTTGAGTCCCTGGAGCAGGAGAAACGCAGCCAGCAGGACCAGGCGGATGCCGAGAAGCAGCGCGCCGAGTTGGAGGATCGCCAGCGGGCCGAAGACCGGCAGGCCCAGCAGCAGGCGGAACGGGCCCGCCTTGATGCCCTCGACGCGGCCGCACCCTCGACCCCCGCTGCAGGGGGAAGCTCGCCGCTGGATTCACTACCCCAGCCCACCGCCCCCAATCTCGAGGTTCCCGCCCCCTCCACCGGCTCCACCCCGGAGCCGGCCGCTGGGATGGGCCTGAAGTTGCCGGCCCTGCCGGAAGCCCCACCGGCGCCGAGTCCCGCAACCCGTCCCTGATCTGCCACAGTTCCAGCAGACCTGTGGCCCTCCAGCCGGTTTCCGTCCATGAGTGCCCCCCAATCCCTGTTCCAGGCCGCCGTGAATCGGCTGGCGGCCCGCCTGGGCAGTGGCCTGGCGGATACCGCCGCCACCCTCACCCTGCTGGCCCAGGACGCGCCGGCCCGTGTTCAGCAGGAGCTCAGCCTCTTCTGGGAGGAGGTGGAACAGGAGGCAGCGCGGCTGGATCGCCAGGGCAACCAGGCAACCACGGCGGCGGCTCCGGAGGGCTCCACTGCTTCCGCCAGCGGTGCTTGGGGCGGCTTTTCCGGCGGCGCCGGACCCTTCCGGGGTTCCGCCCAGGATGATCCGCAGGAGGCGATCGATGCCCTGCGGGCCCAGGTGGCCCAGCTCGCCCATCGTCTGGATGGAGGTTCCGCCCGTGGTGCGGCCGGTGCTTCAGCCTTCTCCAACCAGGATCCGGGGCCGAAGGCCTGATGACCACCCCCCCGGCTCTCCCCTGGGGCGCCCGCCTCGGCCGGCCCCTGCGCATCTGGCGGGTGGTGATCCTGCTCATGGTGGGCCTCTGGTGGGACAGCCGCCGCTGGACTTACCCGGATGGTTGGAGCCCCGAACGCCTGGCGGTGCGCCGCCGGCGCCAGGCCCGTTGGCTCACCTCCGAATTCCTCGGCCTGGGCTCGGCCTTCATCAAGCTGGGCCAGATCCTCTCGGCCCGGCCTGATGTGTTCCCCGCCGAGGTGGTGGAGGAGCTCTCGCACCTGCAGGACCGGGTGCCCGCCTTCCCCTTCCCGGTGGTGGAGCAGATCCTGGCCGCTGAACTGGGGGAGCGCCGCCTGGAAATCATTGACCTGGAGGTGGAGCCGCTCGGTTCCGCCAGCCTGGCCCAGGTGCACCGCGCCAGCCTGCGCAGCGGCCGCCAGGTGGTGTTCAAGGTGCAGCGGCCCGGTCTGGAGCCCCTGTTTCGCCTCGATCTGGAGGTGCTGCAGCAGGTGGCGGGCGCGGTGCAGCGCCATCCCCGCTGGGGCCGCGGCCGCGACTGGGTGGGAATTGCCAAGGAGTGCCGCCGCGTGCTGCTGCGGGAGCTGGATTTCCGCTTAGAGGCCGAACACGCCGCCCGCTTCCGCCAGCAATTCCTTGATGATCCGGGCATTCGCATCCCGGCGGTGGTGTGGGAGCTGAGTTCCCGCCGGGTGCTCTGCCTCGACTACGTGCCCGGCATCAAGATCACCGACCGGGCCGCCCTCGTGGAGGCCGGGGTCGATCCCGCTGCCGTGGCCGAGAAGGGGGCCGCCAGCTACCTGCAGCAGCTGGTGCGCTACGGGTTCTTCCACGCCGATCCCCACCCGGGGAACCTGGCCGTGGCCCCTGATGGGGCGCTCATCTACTACGACTTCGGCATGATGGGCCAGCTCTCGGAGCGCCTGCGCAGCCGCATCGGCCGGATGGTGCGCCTGGCCGCCTCGCGGGATGCGGCCGGCCTAGTGGAGGAGTTGCAGCAGGCCGGCGTGATCGCCGTGGGGATTGACCTAGGGCCGGTAAGGCGGCTGGTGCGCTTGATGCTCAACGAAGCCCTCACGCCCCCCTTCAGCTCCAATGTGCTGCAGAAGCTCTCCGGCGATCTCTATTCCCTCGTTTACGACCAGCCCTTCCGCCTGCCGGCGGAGCTGATCTTCGTGATGCGGGCCCTTTCCACCTTCGAAGGGGTGGGCCGCAGCCTTGATCCCGGCTTTAACCTGATGGCGATTGCCCGCCCCTACCTGCTGCCCCTGATGACCGCCAGCGGTAACGGCCCCAACGACCTGTTCAACGAGATCACCCGCCAGGCCGCCGATGTGGGCAGCCGCGCCCTGGGCATCCCGCGGCGGCTGGATGAAAGCCTGGCCCGCATCGAGCAGGGCGATCTGCAGGTGCAGATCCGCGCCGGCGAAACCGATCGCCTGCTGCGGCGGCTCGCTCTGGCCCAGCAGAGCGCCGGCCAGTCGTTCCTGCTGGGGGGCCTGGCGGTGGCGGCGGCCCTGCTGGCGGCCAGCAGCCGGCCGGCCCTGGTGGCCGTGCCCCTAGTGCTGGGGGTGCCGGTGGGCCTGAGCTGGCTGAAGCTGCAGGCCCGCCTCAAGCGCGATGGCCGCCTCGACCAACTGCCGGGGCAGTAGACCGCCCAGAGACAGCCCCCTCCCAGGGCACGGATGAAAAACGCCCAGGCTCCACTCTCTGGAGCCTGGGCGTTTTGGCTGTATCTCGGTGGCAGGGAGGCCGCTGTTGGCGGACCTCCCGGGCCGGGCTCAGGCGGTGGGGGGCTGGGCTGTGGGGGGCAGGGCGGCAGGGTTGGCCTCCACCTTGCCGTCGGGGGTGAGCTTGTCGATCAGCACCGGCAGGTTGGTGGCGATGAAGCTGGTGGCGGCGTTGGTATCGATGCCGAGCTTGGTGGCGATCTCCTGGAGCTGGCTGTTGCCAAGCACCTTGCTGATTTGTTCGGAGGTGATCGGCTCGTTCTTGTCCGTGCCGACCCAGCTGGCGAACATTTCTCCAGCACCACCATTTTGGAACTTTTCCGCAAGCCCGGCAATGCCGCCGTTGGTCTTGAGGAAATCGTTCAGGGCCGGAGCCTTGTCGCCGGCAACGGCGGACACCACACCGCCAATGAGGTTATCGAGGAGAGCCATGAAGAAGGATGTGCAGCTTGGCTGCATTGGTCAACGGCCCCACCCTATCGGTGCAAGGGAATTGGGGTGGTTGCTCGGCGAACAGGGCTCGGGCCCTTCCGGTTCCGCTAGTTAGCCCTTGCCCCGCGGCCCGCGATCCTCAACACCGGCGTAGATCGCCTGGCTGCCCAGCTCATCCTCGATCCGCAGCAGTTGGTTGTACTTGGCCACGCGGTCGGAGCGGCTCAGGGAGCCCGTCTTGATCTGACCGGCGCGGGTGGCCACCGCCAGGTCGGCGATGGTCACGTCCTCGGTTTCACCGCTGCGGTGGCTGATCACGCTGGTGTAGCCGGCGCGCCCGGCCAGATCGATCGCCTGCAGCGTCTCGGTGAGAGAGCCAATTTGATTCACCTTGATCAGGATCGAGTTGGCCACGCCCCGATCGATGCCTTGTTGGAGGCGGCTGGTGTTGGTCACGAAGAGGTCATCGCCCACCAGCTGCACGGTGGAACCCAGTTTCTGGGTGAGCAGGCTCCAGCCCTCCCAGTCGTCCTCGGCCAGCCCATCCTCGATCGACACGATTGGATAGCGGCTCACCAGGGCCGCCAGCTGGTCCACCATCTCGGCGCTGTTGTAGCTGCCACCGCCGAAGGCGTAACGGCCATCCTTGTAGAACTCGGTGCTGGCCACATCGAGGGCCAGGGAGATTTCCTCTCCGGGCTTATAGCCCGCCTTCTCGATCGCCTGGATCAGAATGTCAGCGGCTTCGTTGTTGCCCAGGTCCGGGGCGAAGCCTCCCTCGTCACCCACGGCGGTGGACATGCCGCGATCCTTGAGCAATCCCTTGAGCGTGTGGAACACCTCGGCACCCATCCTCAGGGCCTTGCGGAAGCTGTCGGCGCCGTGGGGCACGATCATGAATTCCTGGAAATCCAGGCTGTTGGAGGCGTGGGCGCCGCCATTGATCACATTCATCAGCGGCACCGGCAGCAGGTTGGCCATCGGCCCGCCCAGATAGCGGTAGAGCGGCAGGTTGATGGCGTTCGCGGCGGCATGGGCGTTGGCCAGGCTCACCGCCAGGATGGCGTTGGCCCCCAAGGCGCTCTTGTTGTCACTGCCATCGAGTTCATTCATGGCCGCATCCACGGCGCCCTGGTCGAGGGAACTGAGGCCGCAGAGGGCCGGAGCGATTCGCTCCTCGATGTTTTCCACGGCCTTCTTCACGCCCTTGCCGAAGTATTCGCCGTCGCCATCGCGCAATTCGTGGGCCTCGTGGGCGCCAGTGCTGGCGCCGCTGGGCACGATCGCCCGGCCGCTGGCTCCCCCCTCCAGGTAGACCACTGCCTCCACCGTGGGGGTTCCGCGGGAGTCGAGAACCTCACGGGCCACGATCGAATCGATCACGAGGTCGAGGGAGTCGTACACAGGGGCTCGAGCGGCTTGAACTTGGCGC
The DNA here is from genome assembly GCA_040399305.1 of Cyanobium sp. Classification (GTDB taxonomy): domain Bacteria; phylum Cyanobacteriota; class Cyanobacteriia; order PCC-6307; family Cyanobiaceae; genus Cyanobium. Next base: position 14,056 of record JBBASH010000023.1, on the reverse strand, counting down.
GATCCTATGGGGCGCCCCCTCCCCACCGGATGTGACGGTCCCTACGGGTTGACTCGGCCGTTGGGTCGAAAATTGCGTTTTGGCGTCGATCTCTCCAGGGCCTTGGGTTGGGCGCTCCCCAGCTCTCCACATGGTCTGGGGTTTCCCGTGCCCTGCTCGCGGCGTGCCCCGGCCAAAATGGTCTTCCCCCCAACTTCACCCCTCGCTCCACCCTGATGCGCCTGCTCCACACCATGCTCCGGGTCGGTGATCTGGAGCGCTCGCTGCGCTTCTACACCGAGGTGCTGGGCATGCACCTGCTGCGTCGTCGCGATTACCCCGAGGGGCGCTTCACCCTGGCCTTCGTGGGCTATGGCGAGGAACGCGACCACACGGTGATCGAACTCACCCACAATTGGGATACCGATGCCTACGCGATCGGCAGCGGCTATGGCCACATCGCCATCGGTGTGGATGACATCCACGCCACCTGCGCCGCGATGGTCGGTGCCGGTGGACGCATCACCCGAGAACCCGGCCCGATGAAGCACGGCACCACGGTGATCGCCTTCCTCGAGGATCCCGATGGCTACAAGGTGGAACTGATCCAGCTCGCCGCTCCGGCTTCCACCCCGGTGGCGTCCTCCGCCCCCTAACCCGCTCCCGCGCCGCCATTCTCGCTGCCGATGCCCACCACCTCCACGCCCCCGTCACCGGCCAGCCTCACCGCCGATCCCGAGCGCTTCAGCGCTCCGGCCTGGGATCTGCTGGTCGCCAGCCAGGACATGGCCCGCCGCTGGCGGCACGGCGCCATGGATGTGGAGCACCTGCTGCTCACCTTGTTTACCGATCCGCGCTTCGCCGCCTGGGCCACGCCGCTGCCGGTGGATGAGAACCGCCTGCTGGATCAGCTCGAGGCCTTCTGCGCCGCCCAGCCCCCCGCCTCTGACCAGACCCTGTACATCGGTGACGCCTTAGAGGATCTTCTCGAGGAGGCCGATCGGCGCCGTCAGGCCTGGTCCGTTCCCCTGCTGGAGCTTCCCCACCTCCTTCTGGCTCTGCTGGAGGAACCGCGCATCGGCGCCCGATTGCTGCTGGAGGAGGGTCTCAGCGAAGACCTGCTGCTGCGGCAGTGGCGTCCGGCTGCGGCCCCGGTCCCTGGATCGGGGGGCGATGGTTGGGTGGATGCCGAGCCCGCCCCCCGCACTGTCACAGCCCCCGTCATGGCCCCCGTTACCGCCCCGGCGGCCGACCTGGCCAGCGGCCGCGTTGCCCAAGGCCGCCCCGGCCGGGCCGACGGCAGCCGTTCCTCCCAGGGCCGGCTCGCGGCGACTACTCCCGACGATGGCCTCCGCCTAGAGCCGCTCGATGGTGAGGCTGCCCCCTCGGCGCTGGATCGCTACGGCCGCGACCTCACCGCCGCCGCCCGCGCCGGTGAGCTCGATCCGGTGATCGGCCGCGACAGCGAGATCCGCCGCCTGATCCAGGTGCTCTCGCGCCGCGGCAAGAACAATCCCGTGCTGGTGGGGGAATCGGGCGTGGGCAAGACCGCTGTGGTGGAATCCCTCGCTCAAAGGATCGTGGCCGGCGATGTGCCGGATGCCCTGCGGGGCCTGCGGCTCGTTGCCCTCGACCTGGGAGCCCTGATCGCCGGCGCCAAGTTCCGGGGGCAGTTCGAGGAGCGCCTGCGCGAGGTGCTGGCCCAGGTGCGGGAGGGGGAGGCGGCGGCTGGCGATGCCGGCGGCGGTGTGGTGCTGTTCATCGATGAACTGCACACGGTGGTGGGGGGCGAGCGCTCCGGTCCCGATGCGGCCAGCCTGCTCAAGCCTGTGTTGGCCCGGGGTGATCTGCGCTGCATCGGCGCCACCACCCCCGAGGACTACCGCCGCACGATCGAGAAGGATCCGGCCCTGGAGCGCCGCTTCCAGCAGGTGCAGATCCGCGAGCCCGACCGCGACACCTGCCTGCAGATCCTGCGCGGCCTCAAGGAGCGCTATGAGCTCCACCACGGCGTGACCATCACCGATGGCGCCCTGGTGGCCGCGGCGCGCCTGGCGGATCGTTATCTCAGCGACCGCTGCCTGCCCGATTCCGCCATTGATCTGGTGGACGAGGCTGCGGCCCAGCTGCGCATGGAGGCCACCTCCAAGCCCCGGGCCGTGGAGGAGGCCGAAGCCGATCTGCGCCGGGTGGAGCTCGCCCTGCTGTCGGCTGAGGCTGCGCCCCAGGCGGAACGGGTGGCCCTGCAGGAGCGGCGCCGGCTCGCCCAACAGGCCCTGGAGTCCCTGCAGATCCGCTGGAGCCGGGAGCGGGAGCGGCTGGCGGAGCTGCGGGAGCTGCTCCGCCAGGACGAGGAGCTGCGCCACGCCATCGCCGAGGCCGAGCGGGATGGTGCCTATGAGGAGGCGGCCCGGCTCGAGCACGACCAGCTCCAGGGCCTGCAGCAGCGCCGCCTCGATCTGGAGGCCGAACTCAAGGCCGATCCGATGCTGCGCGAGCAGGTGGAGGAGGGCGACATCGCCGATGTGGTGGCCCGCTCCACCGGCATTCCGATCCAGCGGCTGCTCGCCGGCGAGCGCCAGAAGCTGCTGGAGTTGGAGCACCGGCTGGGCGAGCGGGTGATCGGCCAGCCCGAGGCCGTGGCCGCCGTGGCCGCGGCGATCCGCCGGGCCCGGGCCGGCATGCAGGCCCCCACCCGGCCGGTGGGCTCCTTTCTGTTCCTCGGCCCCACCGGCGTGGGCAAGACCGAGCTGGCCAAGGCCCTGGCCGGCTCCCTCTTCGATGGCGAGGAAGCCCTGGTGCGGCTCGACATGAGTGAATTCATGGAGCGCAATGCCGTGGCCCGCCTGGTGGGGGCGCCCCCGGGCTACGTGGGCTACGAGGAGGGGGGGCAGCTCACCGAGGCGGTGCGGCGCCAGCCCTATGCGGTGCTGCTGCTCGATGAGGTGGAGAAGGCCCACCCCGAGGTGTTCAACCTGCTGCTGCAGGTGCTCGACGACGGCCGCCTCACCGATTCCCAGGGCCGCACCGTGGATTTCCGCCACACGGTGGTGATCATGACAAGCAACCTGGCCAGCCGGGCGATCCTCGAGCGGGCCCGGGCCGGCACCCTCGACCCCTCCGACCCTGGCCGCGAGCAGCAGCTGGATCGGGAGCTGGAGCGGGCCGTGGACGAGGCCCTGGCGCGCCAGTTCCGCCCCGAGTTCCTCAACCGCATCGATGAGGTGATCCGCTTTCGCCCCCTGCGGCCCGCCGATCTCCAGCGGATCGTGCGGCTGCAGTTGGCCGAGCTGGCTGCGCTGTTGCGGGAGCAGCAGCTGGAGCTGGAGGTGGAGGAGGCGGCGGTGGCCCTGCTGGCCCAGCAGGGCTACGAACCCGAATACGGAGCCCGGCCCCTGCGGCGGGTGCTGCGGCGGCGGATCGAGAATCCCCTGGCCACCCATCTGCTGGAGGATCGTTTCCGGGGCTGCAGCGGCGTGCGGATCGAGGCGGTTGCGGCGAGCGAGGGGGAGGCCGGCAGCCTTCGCTTCGTGCCCCAACTCAACCAGGGTGAGGACGTCCGGTAGGGTGTTCGTTTGTCGGTGCGCGCCTCCTCCGTGGATCCGGCCTCTCCCACTCCCGCAGGCAGCCAAGGCTCCGCCGAAAGCCGCCCCGTCCAGTCGGCCGCAGAGGAGCCTGAGCTCGGCCTTGCTGGTTCCCTCGATCCCGACGCCAGGACCGGTTTCCTCGCGGGCACCCTGGCGGAACTCGGCAAGGTGGTCTGGCCCAGCCGTCAGCAGCTGTTCAGCGAGTCGGTGGCGGTGATTTTGATGGTGGCCCTTTCGGCCGCAGCGATCGCGGCGATCGATCGTTTCTACGGCTGGCTGTCCCAACTGGTGTTCCGTTGATGTCCTCCGCTCCCAGTCCCTTGTCCGAGCTTGACCACGACCTCGCCGCGGCCCCAGCACCGGAGTCGCCATCGGACGCGGCCGCCGATCTCCTCACGCTGAGCGAAGCCTCCGAAGGATCTGAAGCCTCCGAGGGCGCCGAGGGAAGCTCCGATCCGGATGCCGCAGGCAAGCCCCAGGTCGCGCGCTGGTATGCCGTGCAAGTGGCATCGAGTTGCGAGAAGAAGGTGAAGGCCACTCTTGAGCAGCGGGCGGTCACCCTCGGGGTCGATAACCGCATCCTGGAGATCGAGATTCCCCAGACCCCCGGCGTGAAGCTGAAGAAGGATGGCAGCCGTCAGTCGATCGAGGAGAAGGTGTTCCCCGGCTACGTGCTGGTGCGGATGATCCTCGATGAGGACACGATGATGGCGGTGCGCAGCACCCCCAACGTGATCAATTTCGTGGGGCAGGAGGAGCGCCGCGCCACCGGCAAGGCCCGGGGCCACATCCGCCCCCGCCCCCTGAGCAGCCAGGAGGTGAACCGCATCTTCAAGCGGGCCGCCGAGAAGAAGCCCGTGGTCAAGGTCGATCTGGCCGAAGGCGATCAGATCCTGGTCACCGCTGGTCCCTTCAAGGACTTCCAGGGTGAAGTGATCGATGTTTCGGGCGAGCGCAGCAAGCTCAAGGCCCTGCTTTCGATCTTCGGCCGGGAAACCCCGGTGGAGCTCGAGTTCTCCCAGATCAGCAAGCAGAGCTGATCGCCCCCGGCCGTCTCCCTGCGGAGGGCGGCCCCGGTGTTTCATCCTTCGGGGTGATCACCACCCAGCCGGACCCTTCGGGTTCCGGTCATCCGCAGACCCTTCCCCGTTCCCACCGGGAGCCCCGTTCCCCCGTCTCCCCTAGGAGACCCAACCCCAGCCCAGCCGATGGCCAAGAAAGTCGTAGCCGTGATCAAGCTGGCCCTCAATGCCGGCAAAGCCAACCCAGCTCCCCCCGTGGGCCCAGCCCTCGGTCAGCATGGCGTCAACATCATGGCGTTCTGCAAGGAGTACAACGCCCGCACCCAGGAGAAGGCCGGGTATGTGATTCCTGTGGAGATTTCGGTCTTTGAAGACCGCAGCTTCACCTTCATCACCAAGACCCCGCCCGCTTCGGTGCTGATCTCCAAGGCGGCCGGCATCGAAAAGGGTGCCGCTACATCCGCCAAGGGCAGCGTCGGCGCCATCAGCCGCGCCCAGCTCGAGGAGATCGCCAAGACCAAGCTGCCCGACCTCAACTGCACCAGCGTGGAGTCGGCCGTGCGCATCATCGCCGGCACAGCCCGCAACATGGGCGTCACCATCAACGACTGACGCTCCCCGGAGTCGGCCCGCTGCGGGTCTGACCCCGATTCCTGTCCAACCCCATTTACCCCCCGGGGGAGACCACACCGGTCGCTCGCACCCCATTCCTGCCATGCCGAAGATCTCCAAGCGTTTTGCCGTCGCCGCCGCCAAGGTCGAAGACCGCACCTACGCCCCCCTTGAAGCGATCGAACTGGTGAAGGCCAATGCCACCGCCAAGTTTGATGAAACGGTCGAAGCCCACGTCCGTCTGGGCATCGATCCCAAGTACACCGACCAGCAGCTGCGCACCACCGTGGCCCTGCCCCACGGCACCGGCCAGACCATCCGCATCGCCGTGATCGCCCGGGGCGAGAAGGTGGCCGAGGCCAAGGCCGCCGGCGCCGACCTCGCCGGCGACGATGAGCTGGTGGACTCCATCGCCGGTGGCGCCATGGACTTCGACCTGCTGATCGCCACCCCCGACATGATGCCCAAGGTGGCCAAGTTGGGCCGGGTCCTCGGTCCCCGCGGCCTGATGCCCAACCCCAAGGCCGGCACCGTGACCACCGACCTGGCCGGTGCCATCGCTGAGTTCAAGGCCGGCAAACTCGAGTTCCGTGCCGACCGCGCCGGCATCGTGCACGTGCGCTTCGGCAAGGCCAGCTTCGACGAGGCCAAGCTGCTCGACAACCTCAAGGCCCTGCAGGAAACCATCGACCGCAACAAGCCCAGCGGTGCCAAGGGCCGCTACTGGCGCAGCCTGTACCTCACTTCCACCATGGGTCCCTCGGTGTCGGTGGACTTCTCCGCCCTGCAGGACATCAAGCAGGAAGGCTGAAGAAGCCTCCCCGCCGGTGGCGTCCCCTCGGCCAGCGCCGCCCCGTCTCCGGTTTACCCCGGTGGCGGGGTTTTTTGTGTTGATCGTTTGGGCCGGGATCGGGCTGCTCCTGCCGGCCTGTCATCCCCTTTCCCCCGGGCGGCCCCTGGCCGGTTTCGAACGGAGTTCCGCCGCTCTTCCGGCCGGGAAGCCTGTGACGCCCGCAGCCCCCCTCATCGCCCTGGGGGATTCGATCACTGCGGCCGGGCCCTGGAGCCAGGCGTTTCCTGGTCGCTCCGTGCTGAATGCCGGCATCCCCGGCAACACCACGGTGGATCTGCTTGGGCGCCTGGATGCCCTACCCGGCCTGGGCGGGGCCACCGTGGTGCTGATGGCGGGCATCAACGACCTGCTGCAGGGCGAAGCCCCTGCTCCGGTGGCCGACCGCATCCTGCGGATCCGGCGGGAACTCCTGGCCCGCGGGGCGTCCCGGGTGGTGGTGGTCGCCACCCTGCCCTGTGAAGCCGCCCGTTGGGGCCCCCGCTGCCTCGCGCCTGTGCGGGAGCTCAACCGCCGGCTCCGTGGCGCCGTGCCCGCCGCAGACTTCCTCGATCTCACTCCCTTGCTGGCCGATGGCGCCGGTCTGCGCCGTTCCATGGGGGTGGATGGCCTGCATCTCGGGCCCGATGGTTACAGCCTCTGGTTTGAGAGGTTGCGGCCCATGGTTTAAGTTATTGAGCTGGCTTCGGCCAGAAGGGCACGCGCCCTGACCCAAGACAGCAGGTGAAGGAAGGCCCGGGTTCGCCGGGGTCACTCGTTCGTAAGTCCTGCCGAGGTGCACGCATTCACGGCAAACCCGTGACCTGACTTTGCGATTCCTGGGGGTTGTCCCTACGGAGAGCGGAACAGGCAAGCGGCCTCGATGGTCCCCTCAGCTGATTGGCGCAGGGGATGGATGGCGGAGTTTTCCTTCAGGGGAATTCGGCGATCCTGGGGCCGCGTACCCGGCTTGTTCCCCTCGATCCGTTCCTCATCCCATGGGCCGCACGCTGGAGAGCAAGCAACAGATCGTCGAAGAGCTCAAGGGGCTCCTCGGTGAAGCTGAAATGGCGCTGGTCCTTGATTTTCAGGGCCTCTCCATCAAGGAAATGTCTGATCTGCGGACCCGTCTGCAGGCCAGCAACGGTGTGTGCAAGGTGACCAAAAACACCTTGATGCGCCGGGCCATTGATGGCAATAGCGCTTGGTCGGAACTCGAATCCCTGCTCACTGGCACCAACGCCTTCATCCTCGTCAAAGGAGATGTGGGTGGTGCGGTGAAGGCCGTGCAGTCCTTCCAGAAGGACAGCAAGAAGTCGGAAACGAAGGGAGGCCTTTTCGAAGGCCAGCTCCTCTCCGTGGACGACATCAAGGCCATTGGGGATCTGCCCTCCAAGGAGGTGCTCATGGCCCAGATCGCCGGTGCGATCAACGGCGTGGCCACCAAGCTGGCGGTGGGCATCAACGAAGTTCCCTCCGGCCTCGCCAGGGCGCTCAAGCAGCACGCCGAATCCGGCGAAGGCTGAGGATCAACGCCTGTGTCGCCTTCGGGCACACCGGCCAGCGGTCCACCGAGCTCCACCGATCCGACTGTTCAACCCAACAGATCTGTTGCTGATTCCCAAATCATGTCCGCTACCACTGACCAAATTCTCGAACAGCTGAAGACCCTCTCGCTGCTGGAAGCTTCCGAGCTCGTTAAGCAGATCGAAGAGGCCTTCGGTGTGTCCGCCGCCGCTTCCGCCGGCGTTGTGATGGCCGCCCCTGGCGCCGCCGCCGCCGCCGAGCCCGTCGAAGAGCAAACCGAATTCGACGTGATCCTCGACAGCTTCGACGCTGCCGCCAAGATCAAGGTGCTCAAGGCCGTCCGCGAGGCCACCGGCCTCGGTCTGGGCGAAGCCAAGGCCCTGGTGGAGGCTGCTCCCAAGGCCGTCAAGGAAGGCATCAGCAAAGCCGATGCCGAGGCCCTCAAGAAGACCATCGAAGAAGTTGGCGGCAAGGTCACGATCAAGTGATCCAGGGCGTTCTGCCCAGATGCCATGAAGCCGGTCCTTAGGACCGGCTTTTTTTGTGCCCGTGCCCGGCTCTGCGGGCCTGCACTGCCGCCGGGAGCAAGCGCCGGCACTGGCGCCCGCGCCTGATCCCGGCGGCAGACCATGAAAAAGCCCCGCTGACAGCGGGGCTTGAAGGTTGGAACGTTCCTGGGGAGTCTGTCCTCGTTTCGACCCTCGGGTTCGTTCCTCACTCCTCACACGAGCAGAATTTAAACAGAAGCTTCCCGCAGGCCAGAGGAGGACGTCCGGATCATCAAGTGGCCGCCCCCGTGGGTTTCTCATTCGCGGAAGGGAATCACCTGCAGGGCGATCGCCCGGCCCTCGCCTCCGGTTGCCATCGCCGGCTGGGCGTGCCTGCCCCCATCCCCACGCGGGGCCAGCACGGCGCTGGGCGGCGGGGGCGGCGGCGGCAGCCGCATTGGGCTCCAGGCTCGGCGGGCGCCGAGGGGGCCTGTGGGCTCCGGCCGGGAGGCCGCCACGAGCTGCTCGGCACTGGCCGCGTTCGCGAAGTAGAGGTGGTTGAGGGTCTGGCTGCCGTAACGGCGCCGCTGCAGCTCCCAGCCGGGATTGAGCCGCAGGGCCACAAAGGCGTTGCGGTCGCGCACTGGAACGAAGGCGCGGCCCACCACCAGATCCTGGCTCAGGGCGGGGGAACTGGCCAGCAAGCGCAGGTCCTGGCCGCTCTGCTCCAGGCGCAGCCGCAGACGGCCGGCGCCAAGGCCGCTGTCCTCCTGGTTGCCCAGTCGCAACGAATAGCCGTTGCTGTCGAGATAGCGCCCGCAGATGCCGGTGAAGTCGAAGCGGTTCAGGCTGGGGTCCACCAGCCCGTCGGGACGCCTCTGCCAGCAGAGGGGCGTTGGTTTGATCTGCTCCAGCACAAGCAGCGTCCATTCGCCGTTGCCGAGGGGGCGACCCAGCACCGCGTAGCGGCCGGGATCCACCGGCCCGGCTTCGAAGAGCTCCCTGGCCTGCCCCTTGGGGGTCAGGCCGGATCCTGGGGCGGCCATGGCCACGGCAGTGCCCATCAGGGCGGCTCCGGCTAGGGCCAGGTAGGTTCGCTGCATGGCAGGGTCTCCGGAGCCCCCGGTGCATCCGGGTCAGCCGCCGGCAGGGCTTCCAATTCAAGCGAACCTGACAAGGGGCGGGGCGATGGGCGACACGGCGACTCAGGGGCCACCCCAGGTGGTGGCAGCGGCCTGTGATGGGGCCTGCCGTGGCAATCCAGGGCCTGGCGGCTGGGGCGCCCTGCTGCGCTTCTCCGATGGCTCGGTGCATGAGATGGGAGGAGCGGAGGCTGCCACCACCAACAACCGCATGGAGCTCACCGCGGCCCTGGCCCTGCTGCGGGAGCTGCGGGAGTTGCCCCGCCAACCGGGCCTCGTGATCCGCACCGACAGTCGCTATCTGATCGACGGTCTACAGAAGTGGTTGCCTGGCTGGAAGCGCAAGGGCTGGCGCACCGCTTCCGGTGGCGCGGTGCTCAACCGCGATCTCTGGGAGCAGCTCGATGGGAGTCGTATCCAGGGATTGGAGCTCCAGCATGTGCGCGGCCACAGCGGCGATCCCGACAACGACCGTTGCGATGTCATCGCCGTGGCCTTCTCCCGCGGCCATGGGCCCCAGGAGGTGCGAGAGCGGCGGGCCAGCGCCAGGGTCGAGGCTGATCGGTCGCCTGCCCCCTTGCCCCCCGCCGCCGCGGCTGCGGTGGTCCAGGCCGACCTCCCACCGACGGCACCCTCCGATCCAGCCCCTCCGGCCCTCGGGCGCCTGCTGGAGCGCCTCGAACTGGCCGATCGGCTGGCCCGGGGTGGCTTTGCGCTCAACCTGGTGGAGCTGGCCCAGTTGGTGGATCTCCCCCTGCGCCAGCTGGAATCCCGCAGCTCCGCCTGGACCTGGCGTGACTGGCGCGTGCTGCCGCTCGAGGACGGGCGCTGGCGCCTGGACCGTGGCACGGGAGGATGAGCGCAGCCGGAGTGACCGCCGTCGCGCCATGGTGAGTGATCCATCCCCCCCCCCGCAGCGCTCGGGAGCCACCGGCGGGCTTTACCGCCGCTTCGTGGAGCCGCTGCTCCGCACCGATGAGGGAGCCGACGCCGAGCAGTTGAGTCGGATCAGCCTCGGGATCCTCGGAGAAACCGCCCTGCGCCGCGACTGGCCGGTGGTGCGGGACTCACTCCAGGGGCTGGCCCTGGAGCTCCAACGCCGTGATCCGCGGCTCCAGCAGACCCTCTTCGGTTGCCGGTTCGCCAATCCGGTGGGTCTGGCCGCCGGCTTCGATAAGAACGGCGTGGCCGCGGCCCTGTGGGACCGCTTCGGCTTCGGCTTCGCGGAACTGGGCACGGTGACCTGGGAGGCCCAGCCCGGCAATCCCAGGCCGCGGCTGTTTCGCCTGGCGGCCGAGCGGGCCGCCCTCAACCGCATGGGCTTTAACAACGAGGGGGCCCGGGCGGTGCGCCGCATCCTCGAGCGACAGAAGCTGCCCCCACCGGGTCAGCGGCCGGCCGTGCTGGGCATCAACCTCGGTAAATCGCGCCTCACTTCCCTGCAGCTAGCTCCCGACGATTACGCCTCCTCCCTGGAGCTGCTGGCACCCCTGGCGGATTACGCCGTGGTGAATGTCAGTTCCCCCAACACGCCGGGCCTGCGGGAACTGCAGGAGGAAAGCCAGCTGCGTCGGTTGGTGGAGCGGCTGCGGCGTCTGCCTGCCTGCCCGCCCCTGCTGGTGAAGATCGCCCCCGACCTGGAGGACGACGCCATCGATGCGATCGCCCGTCTCGCCTATGAGGAGGGTCTGGCGGGGGTGATCGCGGTAAACACCAGTCAGGACAGGCTGGGGCTGGGCCAGCGTCGGCTGGCAGCCACGGGCCGGTTGCTGGAGGAGGAGGCGGGGGGGCTGAGCGGCCGGCCGCTGCGGCAGCGGGCCCTGGAGGTGCTGCGGCGGCTTCGGGCCACGGCGGGGCCGGCCCTGCCCCTGGTGGGTGTGGGGGGAATTGATGGACCGGAGGCCGCCTGGGAGCGGATCACCGCCGGCGCCTCTTTGGTACAAATTTATACCGGATGGATCTACGAAGGGCCCTCCTTGGTGCCGGAGATCCTGGAGGGATTGCTGCTGCAGCTCGATCGCCACGGTCTGGCAACTCTGGCGGAGGCGGTCGGCTCAGGGCTGCTCTGGCGATCAGCTACTTAAGGGCACCTCGAAAAATCAGCTATCGAGAGAATTCGCTCTCAAGCTGGGGCTGATGCGGGAATGAGTCTCAATTGCTGCGTCCCGCTGGAACTCGAATTTTTCGAGGCGCCCTTAAGAGGTTCCTGGTAACAGCTTTCAATCTGGCGACGGAGCCATATAGATCCGCTGCATTAGGGATAGATTTTTAGCAATTCGATGCATGTCGTTGGAGATTGCGAGCCTCATTGAGGATCTGCAGGACCGGATCCGGCCGTTGCAGGCCCGTCTGTTCCCTCGCCAGGTGCTGCTTGAGCTTCGCGATGATGGGCTTCAGGGGCAGGTGCTCGCCGATGGCATTCCCGGAAAGGTGCGCTTCGAGGCTCCACTCCCCCCCCTCACCTGTCGCAATGGCATTCCTCTAGAGCGGGAGCCCATCGGCGATCTGATCGGTGACCTGATGGTGCGCGACAACCTGATGGAAGCCTTCGTGATGGCGGCCCTTCCCCCTGCTGCGGCGGCCTGGCGGGTGATCGAATGGCCGGCTGGTCTTGCGGTTCCGGACGATCTCATCCAGGCGGTTCGCGAACTCGATCCCGTTTCCTTGCGGCTTCCCTTCTCGCTCAGTGAGGCCGTGATCGACATCAGGCCTATCGCCGGCTCCGGTTCCAAGGCGATGCTGGCCGCCAGTTCCCGCCAGGTGGTGGATGCCTGGATCCAGGTGTTCAACCATGCCGGTGCCCGGCTGGAGCGCCTGGCCCCGGCTCAGTCTTGCGAGTTCCTCGCCCTGAGCGCCCATCTGGAGGGGGTGTCCAGCCGGGATCTGGTGCTGCTGCTCAACCCAGGACCTTCCGCCACCCGGCTGCTGATGGTGCGTGACGGCACGCCCCGCTTCGATCGCTCCGTCGCCGCCGCAGGCCAGCAGCTGCTGGAGGATGTGGCCCGCAGCGTTGCCTTCTACCGCCGTATGGACCCCGAAGTCCGTGCGGTGCGCCTCCTGCTGGCTGAGCCCATGCCCGATGCCGATGCCCTCGCCGCACGGCTGGGGGTGAAGGCGGAGATCATTCACTCCACCCCCTTTGATTCCCTGGTGATCGAAGGCCTCGCTGTTGCGGAGCTGGAACCATGACCTCCCCCGCCCGGATCCATGGCAAGGCCCAGGGATCCCTGGTGCTCGACCTCCTGCGCGAGCGGCGACGCACCCTCGGGATTGAAGCCCTTTCTCCCACCCTGGCCCAGAGGAGTGCCCTGCTGCAGCGGGGTGCACTGATTGGCCTGATCCTTCTGGGCAGCATGCTGGGCCTCTGGACCCTGTTGCTGTTGCAGACCGCCCTGGTGCGCAGCCAGATGGGTCAGCTGGAGCAGTTTGAGGGCCAGGCCGCCGAACTCCAAGCCCAGATCGACGCCCGCAACCAGAAATTGGCGGCCGTCAAGAACACGAACCAGGAACTCGCCCAGGCCCTCACTTCGGGGCGCACGTCCTCAGCTCTGCTCACCGCGTTGCAGCTCAACACGCCCGTGGGCGTGCAGCTGCTCTCGGTGGATGCAACCAGTGATCTGGTGATCAAGGGCCAGGCCTTCGACCCCCTAGCCCTGGTGCGTATCAATGCGTTCCAGCTGCAGCTCCAGGGCCTGGCGTTCTTTGATCCCAAGGCGGTGCAGCTCACCAAGGTGGAGCGCCAGCCTTCCGTGGTTCCGGCCGCCCCCCGGTCCGGCACCGGGCCGGAGCCCACGCCAGAAGCGGGGCCCCTGGCGTTTGAAATCCGGGCTTCTTTTGCCAGCCTTGATGCCCAGCGAAAGCTGGCACTGCTGCAGCAACTCGGTTCCAATGGCATGGCAAGGCGCCTCAACCTGCTTCGTTCCGAGGGTCTGATGCCATGACCAATCTTCAGGATGGTGGATCCCAGGTTTCCGGCCTCTGGCTGCGGCGCTTCTGGCTGGGGATGCCCATCGCTCTCGGTGGCTTCCTGGCCTTCCTGCTGCTGGCCACGGCCGTGTTACCCCAGTGGCTGGCCCTGCAGCGTGACATCAAGCGACGCTCCGAGCTGGAAGCCCTGCGGGATCAGGTGGCCCGCAGCCGCCTGCAGCTCCAGGCTCTGGATGCTGCCGATGAGAAGGCCCAGGCCCAGCAGGCGAAACTCTTCGAGATCGTGACCGGCAACGGCGACCTCTCCACCTTCATGGCGATGGTGGACCGCGAAGCCAAGTTCGCTGGGGTGCAGCTTGATCTGTTTCAGCCCCAGCTAGCCCCCACTCCGGCTCAGCCTGGTGCCCCCGGAGCCGCCGCTCCACCCGCCGCTCCGGGAACCGCCCCGGCTGAGGCTCTTGCAGGGGCCCCGCCGGGTCAACCAGGGCAGCCGGGCCAGCCCCCAGCTGCTGGGGGTGGCGAGATCAAGGGACTGCGCACCACCACGATCCTGCTGAACGCCCGGGGGCCTTACCCGGCCCTGGTGAATTTCTTGCACCGGCTTGAACTGCTCAATGTGCTCGTGGTGCAGAGCGATCTCGTGCTTCAGGCCGACAAGGCCGTGGCTGCGGCCTCCGGATCGGCTCAGTCCAGGCAGCCGCCGGTGCTGATGAAGCTCCAGCTCAAGCTCTACGGCCGAGAGGCTCCCCCCCCATCCCCGGTTGGTGCGCCCGCCTCCGGGCAACCCGGGATCGTCGCTCCGCCGCCGGCCCCACCCCGTCCCGGAACCCCCGCCACCTCCCCTCCTCCAGTCCCGCCGAATTCGCCTCCGGGATCCTCTACCAGTCAGTCCGCCACCCCCTCCACGACAGCGCCTCCTACCGCGACCACCCCGACCACCGGC
>JBBASH010000022.1:0-47194 GCA_040399305.1 Cyanobium sp. | reverse complement strand
GGCCACGGCGATCGCCATCTCCCGCAGGCTGCCCACCCCCATCAGGTAGTGGGGTTTGGCCTCCGGCAGCAGCGGTCCCACCTGGCGCACGATGCGGTGCATCTCCTCCACCGGCTCGCCCACGCTCACCCCCCCCACGGCGATCCCCGGCAGATCAAAGCCGGCCACCACCCGGGCCGATTCCGCCCGCAACGCCGGATAGCAGCCCCCCTGCACGATGCCGAACAGGGCCTGGCCGGGACGGTCATGGGCTGTCACGCAACGCTCCAGCCAGGCATGGGTGCGGCGGCAGGCGGCCGCTACGTCGGCCTCGCTGGCCGGATAGGGCGGACACTGGTCGAAGGCCATGGCCACATCCGCCCCCAGGGCCATCTGGATCGCCATCGAGCGTTCCGGCGTGAGGGTGATGCGGGCCCCATCGCGGGGGGAGCGGAACACCACGCCGTCATCGTCGATGCGGTTGATGGCGCCGAGACTGAACACCTGAAAACCACCGGAATCGGTGAGCAGGGGGCCCTGCCAGCCCATGAAGCGGTGCAGGCCGCCCGCCTCCGCCACCACCGCCTCGCCGGGCTGCAGGTGCAGGTGATAGGTGTTGGCGAGCACCATCTCAGCGCCGGTGTCGGCCAGCTGGGGGATGCTCACCCCCTTCACCGTGGCGGCGGTGCCCACCGGCATGAAGCGGGGGGTGTGCACCGGCCCGTGGGGGGTGTGGAAGCAGCCGCAGCGGGCGCGGGTGTGAGGGCAGCGGGAGGTGATCGTGAAGCTGAAGGGAGCGGTCGCCTCCTGAGTAGCGGGGATGGTCGGGGCGGCATCCGCCGTTGGCTGGGGGGTGGGTCTCGACGGCACGCCCGACCATTCGGATGCGGGCCCCCTGGTGGTCGGGGCAGCCGCCGCGGCGGCTTCGGCCGATGGCGTGGAGTCGGGGCTCATCAGCAGGTGGAGACTGGCGGGTGCGGGATCAGGGGTGGGTGCAGCGGTAGCGGCTGGGCACGCGCCCGAGGCTAGGAGGCTGCAGAAAAGGCCCGAGAGAGCCCACCACTTCCATGCCCCCAATGCAATGTCGTGCCGATATCCACCTCGGAATGACACGTAATTGCAAATTGCAAGCAACAGTGGAGATCCCTCCACGTGTTGGCCACTGGGATGGGAAGCCGGCGCCGGGGTTCAGCCTCCTCCTGGGGGCCCTGCCGGCCCGGCCAGGCCCACCATTCCTCCCCCCTCCGAATCACGGATCCCCCCGGCATGGCGAGCAGCTCCGCCCGCAGGAGAGCCTGCAGCAGCTAGCACCTGCCCCCCGTTTCCCATCCCCAAGGGGGGCTCCAGGGGCGGAACCAGATGCTCCAGACAAGGCCACCAGACTCCTGGCTGCGGCCGGAGCGATGCGCGGCGATGCCCCCTGGCTCCAGGGGCGGCAATGATCGGGCCATCGCCGAGGCCCAGCAGCCAACCCATGTCCCAGCCGCCCGAACCGAAACCCTCCGCTGCCCCCCCCTGGCTGCGGGATCTGGCCGGCGCCTGGATCTTCTATTCGGTGCTGCCGGCCTGGCCATGGCCGGAGCCCCGCTTCCGGCGGATCGCCCGCTTCGCGCCCTGGATCGGGGCCGTGCTGGGCGGACTGCAGGCGCTGCTGTGGTGGGGCCTGGAGGGGCGCGTGCCGCCCCTGGCCCAGGTGGCCCTGGTGCTGACCGCGGGCCTGCTGCTCTCCGGCGGCCTGCACATGGATGGCGCCATGGACACCGCCGACGGTCTGGCGGCGGGGGAGCGCCTGCTGGAGGCGATGGACGACAGCCGAGTGGGGGCCAGCGGCGCCCAGGCCCTCGCCCTACTGCTGCTGCTGCGCACCGCCGCCCTGGCCACCTTGGCGGCCGCGGCGCCCCTGGCCCTGCCCTGGGCCGCTCTCTGGGGCCGGGTGGCGCCCCTGGTGGCGATGGCCCGCTTTCCCTACCTGCGGCCCGGCGGTACGGCGGCCTTCCATCGGGAGCACTGGGCCGGCCTAGCGGTGGAGCTGCGGCCCACCGCACTGCTGGTGGTGCTGCTGGTGGTGATCGAAATGGCAGCGGCGGCTTGGGTCGTGCCAAGGAGCGGCGCCACCATGGCCGTGCTGATGGGTCTGGCCGGCCTGCTGCCGGCCCTGGTGGTGCCCCTCTGGCTAGGCAAGCGGCTCGGTGGCCACAGCGGCGACAGCTACGGCGCCTGCGTGGAATGGACCGAAGCCTTCGCGCTGCTGCTCAGCGCGGCCCTCAGCCTCGGGGGCGCAGCCAGCGCGGCGGGCTGAATCTGGCGCCTGTGCGCGATCCAGGCCGACAGGGCGCCCATGCCCGCACACCGGTTTGAGGAACCGTTCGACGCACCGATGAACGCACCGGTGCGATCCAACGACAGAGCCAAAGCCCCGGCGGTGTCCAGCCAGCTCCCGTTTTTCCCCATCCCAGCCAGCGCCCCGCTCCTACTGGCCCGCCGCAGCCGAGGCCGGAAGGCTGAGCACGAAGGCGTTCCCCGGATCCGGCAGCTCGGGATCCACGGCCTGGGGAGGAATCACCAGCTGCAGATCCCCCCCCAGGGCCCGGGCCAGATCCCTTGCCAGGGCCAGGCCGAGACCGGTCCCCGGCAGGGGCAGGCCCCGGCTGCCCCGCACCCCCCGCTGGAAGATCGCCTCCCGTTCGGCCTCCTCGATCGGTGCTCCGCCATCCCACACCGTGAGCACCGGTCCCCGGGGGGTGTCTCGGACCTGGAGGCCCACCGTCGCTCCCTGGGGGCTGTAACGGAAGGCGTTCTCCAGCAGATTGGCGATGATCTCGGCCACTGCGCCGCTGTCGCCACGCCAATCGGGCAGCGCGCCTGGCCCCCGCCAGGGACGGCCCTGCAGGGTGGCCGTGGCCGCCGCCCGCTGGATCAGCGGCGCGAGCGGCTCAGCGAGGGGCTGCCCCCCCGGACCGCTGAGCAGGGGTGGCAGCAGCAGGGGCTGGGGATCGGGCGCCGCAGCGATCAGGGCATCGGGCCGGGCCAGGTCACTGATCGCGTCCACGTAGCGCTGCAGCTGCCGCTCCTCGGCGAGCAGCCCCTCCACCAGGGAGCGGTTGTCGCTGTCCTTCTCCAAGCGGCGCAGTAAGAGGTGGCCGAAGGTGCGCAGGGCGGTGAGCGGATTGCGGAGCTGGTGCACCAACAGGCGCAGCTGCTCCTCCTGGAGCGCGAGGCGATGGCGCAGGCGCTGCCCCTCCCGATCCAGCCGCAGGGCCTCGGCCAGGCCGAGTGCCACCGCCTGGAGCCTCTGACGCAGGGGCTCGGGCCAGGGGTTGATGGAGCTCTCCACCTGGATGGCGCCCAGAAGCTCCGCCCCATCCCGCAGGGGCAACCAGCGCCGCTCCTCGGCGGGCACCCGCAGCCGACTGTCGCCATCCACCGCCGCCAGGGTGCGGCCATCGGCCGGCCAATGGCCCACCGGGATGAGGCTGGGGGCCCCCTCTCGGGTCGAGTGGGTCACGTACACCACGAGGGAGCGGACCTCTGGACAGTCGGCGAACTGGCCAAGCTGGTAGCCGAGCAGGACAAGAAAGCTTTCAGAAACTGGAATCACAGCCACTCAGAGCCGGGTCGGGGCGGGGGAGCCGGACGGATTTCAGGCAAATCTGTGGGAATTCCAAAAAAACGGCGTATGCTCCATGTATCGACCACTACTCCGCAGTCCGCAACGAGCGGGCGGCAGGTCACCGTCGAACCAGTCAGGCCCACCCGCCACTGGACTTTTGGGGCGCCGACATCGGCGAATTCCCTTGGTCGAGTCCCGGATCCTGGCCTTGGTGAGGCCCTTTGTCGGGCTTTGAACACGACCAGAGGTTGCACATCAACCGCAACCAAGGCTACAGCAGAGGGTGATGGGTTCCTCTCCTGTCCCGATGGTCCGCTCTGCGGCCATCGCGTGTCGCTCACGGTGATCTCCCCAGACCGCTCCGAGGACGACCGACGTAGGGGCGTGGACCCGCGGCCTTCCGGCCGTGGATCCGCCAGGGCTGCCGCCCGCGCTTTGCTGCGCGCCAACGGCCTTCCCACCTTCCCAGCAACCCACCCCCTCCAGTCCCCCTCCGGGATTTTGTTCCATGTCCAAGAAGCGCAAGCGGATCAGTCGCCGTCGCCTTGCCGGCCAGCGTGTCCTCGCCCACGTTCCCACCTTCAACCTCGAAACCGGCTCCCACAAGCCGGTCACCGCGGCCCGTCGCTACATCGCGGAGGTCGACCTCATGGCCCCGGCGATCCTCAACGTGCGCCGCAACGAACACACCACCGACCGCTTCTTCTGGGGCGAAAAGGGCCTGTTCAGCGCCCAGTACGCCGAGGAGAACCACTTCCTGTTCCCCTCCCTGCGTCTGATCGTGGACAGCATCGGTGAAGAGGTGCTCTTCGAAGGTCTCGAGGCGCTCGCCAGCGACGACTGGGAAGAGATGGAAGAGTACGAATACGCCTTCGTCTGAACCGTTGTCGAAAGCACCGCCTGCCGTGCCGTCGCACCATGGGCGGCGGCAGGTCAAACCGTTCACCCGAGCGCTGGTTAGCCGCTAAGAGTCCCATCACTCCCTTACCCGGCCGGATCCATTGCTCCTGACGAAGGGCATGGGTCCGGCTTGTTGCTGATCTGGCTGATCTGACGGGGTGCTGGCCATCCACCCCGGTGCGGCGCGCGGTCTCAGCTCCAGCCGGCATCCAGGGCGGCACGCATGGCCGGAAACAGGCCCGGATCGATGCCGTGGCCGCCGGCAAAGGCCAGACGCTGCACCGTTCCGCCCGCCGCCCGCAGCATCTGCTCCAGCGCCTCGCTGGCGGCGAACGGCACCACCGGATCCTGCTCGCCGTGGGTGATCAGCACCGCCCCCGCCGGACAACGGGGCGTCCAACCCGGGTGGGGGTAACCGCTGCAGGCGATCAGGCTGGCCAGGGGCAGCCCCTCAGCGCCGGCCGGATCGCCGCAGCCCACATCCAGGGCCATGGCGCCGCCCTGGGAGAAGCCCAGCAGGGCGGTGGCCTCCAGGGGCACGCTCCGACCCAGCTCCAGCAGTCGCTCCCGCAGTCTGGCCCGCGATTCCGGCAGCTCGGGCCAATTGGGCCTCTGCAGGTCGTACCACTGGCGGCCCATGCCGGCGGGGTGGGGCCAGGGGGCCCGCAGGGCCACGAGGCTCACGCTGGCATCCACCAACTCCCGGCCGAGATCGAGCAGGTCATCGGCGTCGGCGCCCCAGCCGTGCAGCAGCACCAACCGGCGCTCGGCCCGCTCCGGACCGCTCTGGAGAGATTCGGGATCCACCGTGCCGGGGGCGTCCGAGAAGGAGGCGCGGGGATCGATTGGGTCGACGGGTGGGGTGGTCATCGGGGACAAACGGGGCGAGGAGCGCAAGCGTGCTGAGGCACTGCCGCTGCGTAGGTTGGCCCTTCCCCCCGTCCACTGCCACCGCCATGGCCCCCACGGCCCTCCTGAGTGTGTCCGATAAAGAGGGCCTGGTGACCCTGGCCGAGGGCCTATTGGCCCACGGCTACAGGATCCTCTCGAGCGGTGGCACCGCGGCGGCCCTGGCGGCTGCCGGGCTGCCGGTCACCAAGGTGGCGGAGCACACCGGCGCCCCCGAAATTCTTGGCGGCCGGGTCAAGACCCTCCACCCTCGCATCCACGGCGGCATCCTGGCGAAGCGATCCGATCCCGCCCACCAGGCCGACCTGGCCGCCCAGGCGATCGATCCGATCGATGTGGTGGTGGTGAACCTCTACCCCTTCCAGCGCACCGTGGCCGACCCCCAGGTGAGCTGGGAGACCGCCGTGGAGAACATCGACATCGGCGGTCCGGCCATGGTGCGCGCCGCGGCTAAGAACCATGCCGACGTAGCGGTGCTC
The DNA here is from genome assembly GCA_040399305.1 of Cyanobium sp. Classification (GTDB taxonomy): domain Bacteria; phylum Cyanobacteriota; class Cyanobacteriia; order PCC-6307; family Cyanobiaceae; genus Cyanobium. The sequence goes on along the minus strand of JBBASH010000022.1, from coordinate 41,317 downwards.
ACCGATCCGGCCCAGTACGGCGGCTTCCTTGAGGCCTTGGCCGCCGGTGGTGCGGATGAAGCGCTGCGGCGCCGGCTGGCCCTGGCCGCCTTCTCCCACACCGCCGCCTACGACGCCGCCATCGCCGCCTGGCTGGCCGGCCGGCTGGGGGCGGAGGAGGCTTCCCCGGCGGATCGCACCGGAGCCGAGGCCGAGGTCATCCCAGCCCTGCAGCTCACGCTGCCGGCCCGCCAGAGCCTGCGCTATGGCGAGAACCCCCACCAGAAGGCCCTCTGGTACGGGAGCGCCGAGGCCGGCCTGGGGGCAGCCCGCCAGCTCCAGGGCAAGGAGCTCAGCTACAACAACCTCCTCGACCTCGAGGCGGCCCTGGCCACGGTGCGGGAATTCGGCTACGGCGACCCGGCCGGAGGGGGGCGCGTGGGCGAGGGTGCTGCCGATCCCGAGATCGATCTGCCGGCGGCGGTGGTGGTGAAGCACACCAACCCCTGCGGGGTGGCCACCGGCGCTGGTGGGGCCGAGGCTCTGCTGCGGGCCCTTGATGCCGACCGGGTCTCGGCCTTCGGGGGCATCGTGGCCCTCAACCGACCCGTGGATGCCGCCGCCGCCGAGCACCTGGCGGGGCTCTTCCTCGAGTGTGTGGTGGCTCCCGCCTTCGAACCCGCCGCCCGGGAGCGGCTGGCCGCCAAGACGAACCTGCGGTTGCTGGAGCTGGAGCCCGCCGCCATCGTCGCGGCCGATCGCCAGCAGCTGCGCAGCGTGCTCGGCGGGGTGCTGGCCCAGGACCTGGACGACCAGGCGATCGATCCGGCCAGCTGGCAGGTGGTGAGCCAGCGCCAACCCACTGAGGCCGAATGGGCCGACCTGCGCTTCGCCTGGCGGGTGGTGCGCCACGTGCGCTCCAACGCCATCGCCGTGGCCGCCGGCGGCCAGAGCCTGGGCATCGGCGCGGGCCAAATGAACCGGGTGGGATCGGCCCAGATCGCCCTGGCCGCCGCCGGGGAGCGGGCCCGCGGCGCCGTGCTGGCCAGCGATGGCTTCTTCCCCTTCGACGACACCGTGAAGCTGGCCGCATCTCACGGCATCACCGCCGTGATCCAGCCCGGCGGCAGCGTGCGGGATGGCGATTCGATCCAGGCCTGCAACGAGCTGGGCCTGGCGATGGTGACCACCGGGAAGCGTCACTTCCTGCACTGACGCTCCAGCACACATCCGGCTGCCCGGAGCGCCTGCCCTGATCCACCTGCAGGGGCCCTGCTTGCGGTCAGCGGCACCAGAGGGCCTCGGATCTTGAGGTTTGCTCCACGCTCTGTAACGATTTCAGCGGGGGCTCCGTCAGCCCTGCCCAGCAGCACGGCAGGGCAACGGCGTGGCAGCCGTGTCCGCAACCGGAAGCGAAGTAGTTTCATCGGTCTGTACGCCTACCGATTTCCTCCCATGCCCCTCGAGATCCCCAGCTCCGTGGCCTTCGGAATGAGCTTCGTGCACCCCGTGCTGATGTGGGTGTTGCTGGCCTTGAGCGGTTATGGCCTCTTCCTGGGGATCAAGGCCAAGAAGCTGCGCACCGCCACCACCGCCGAGGAGCGCAAACCCCTGATCCAGGGGCAGTTTGCCCAGCGCCACCTGAAGATCGGCCAGATCATCCTGGCCGTGATGGTGCTCGGCACCCTGGGCGGCATGGCCGTGACCTACCTCAACAACGGCAAGCTGTTCGTGGGGCCCCACCTGCTGGTGGGCCTGGGCATGACCACCCTGGTGGCGATTGCCGCCTCCCTCACCGGTGCCATGCAGAAGGGCAACCTGGTGGCCCGCAAGGTGCATGTGGGCCTCAACATGACGGTGCTGACCCTCTTCCTGTGGCAGGCCTTCACCGGGCTGCAGATCGTTCAAAAGATCCTGCAGCCCCAGGTCTGAGCAGGCTTCAGCGGAGCCGCCGGCCCCAACCAGAGCCAGGTACCCACCAGAGCGGGACAGCACAGGGCCGCATCCAGGCTCCTTTCAGGGCCACTGTCCTTTCAGGGCCGCTGAAGGATTCGGAACCGTGCCGGCCCGGGCCACCTGCAATGTCGGATCGCGACGATCCCAGCCCGCGGCCAATCGGCCCGACTCGCTGCTTTCGGTCCAAAACCCGACCGGAACCGGTTCAAAAGCGCGCTCTGCGGCGCGGCGGGCAGGGGATGCCGTGGCTGGCGTGGAAATCCTCCTGCACCTTCCAGGTGAGCCGGCGGGAGACCTGCCGCACGATCTGGCGGAGCAGGTGATCGCCGCTGGTCTGAACGAGGCCTTCCGGAAGGATGCTGATCATCGCGGGCAACTTGATCCACACGGCCAGATCAAGGTTCCAGCGCACGAGGGTGTGGGCCATCAGTGTGTCCACCTCCTCGACGGAAATCTCAGCGGCGGCCTCCTGATCCGTGGCCTCATCCAGCCGCAGGGCGGCGTTGAAGTCCACGTCGTAGAGAGAGGAAAGGGTGGCATCGGCACCGGGCGCGGGCACCGTTTGGATGCGATAGACCCCCGCCGACTGGGGAAGCAGTTCGAGTCCGATGGTGGGCTCCACCTCGAAGCCGAAGTTGCCGAAGCGCCCAAGGGTGAGCACGTAGCCATTGCGATCCAGCGGCGTGACCTCCATCGGGGCGGCACAGCGCTGAAACCAGCCCTCATGCCGATCGAGGTAGGCCTCCACAACCGCCGCAGGGGCGCGCATCTCCATCAGATCGGCGAAGCTGCTGCCATAGCGGCGCACCCGCCCATCGGGACTGTGGCGCAGCGGATCGGGGGTTTCCTTCAGAGAGGCGCCAGCGTCTTGTCGCTCCGAATGGGCCCCGCCCCGGTCCGGAACGGGGTCGGAGAAGCTCTCAGTCGGTGCGGAAGAGGCCAGACGGGACAAGGGCGACGGACTCGTCGGAAGGAACTGGGAGGGGCCGGCATGGAAACCGAAAGAGGACCCGCCCGGCGGATCGAGACCGCGAAGCGAGGCCAGTGGAAGCAAGGCCAGTGAACGACCACCCCAGGCGGAGTTATGGAACGAATCTAAAGCCCTGGGGGGCTACTGCTGTCGCAAGGGTTGCAGCGCCACGAGCCATAGGGGGGGCCGGATTCAGGCGGCGGTGAGGGCGATCAGGCGCTGAATCACATCCTCCACCACTCGATCAGGCGTGGAGGCGCCGGACGTGATGCCCACCCGGATCGGCCCCTCCGGCAGGAAGGGATCCACCGCCTCCAGGTCACCGCCAAGCGGCTTGTGCTCGATCCGGTTTCCCGGGCCGATCCGCTCGGGGGTGTCGATGTGGAAGGAGCGGATGCCGCGGCTCACGGCAATCTCCTGCAGGTGGGTGGTGTTGGAGGAGTTGTAACCGCCGATCACCACCATCAGATCAAGGGGTTCATCCACCAGGGCGAACATGGCGTCCTGCCGCTCCTGGGTGGCATCGCAGATGGTGTTGAAGGCGAGGAAGTGCTCGCCCAGCTCGGCCGGACCGAAGCGCTGCAGCATCGTGCGCTCGAACATGCGCCCGATCTCCTCGGTTTCGCTCTTGAGCATGGTGGTCTGGTTGGCCACCCCGAGGCGGGTGAGGTCCCGGTCAGGGTCGAAGCCGGGGGAACTGGCCTTGGCGAAGCGGGCCATGAAGGCCTCCCGGGCAGCGGCCCGCTCAGCGGGATCGGCAGCGGCGGCATCGCCGGCCAGGATGTAATCGCACACCATCTGGGCCTCGGCCAGATCCAGCACCACCAGATAGGTGCCCGCAAACGAGCTGGTGGCAAGGGTTTCCTCGTGCTTCACCTTGCCGTGAATAATCGAGGTGAAGGCCTGCTTCTTGTGCTTCTCCACGGTGTTCCACACCTTCGATACCCAGGGGCAGGTGGTGTCAACGATGTGGCAGCCCCGCTCGCTCAGCAGCTGCATCTCCTGAACGGTGGCACCAAAGGCCGGCAGGATCACCACATCGCCGGCGGCCACCTCGGAGAAGTCCTTAACGCCACCCTCCACCGCGATGAACAGCACATCCATGTCGCGCAGGTGGTCGTTCACCGAGGGGTTATGGATGATCTCGTTGGTGATCCAGATCCGCTCGGTGGGGTAATGGCGGCGGGTTTCATAGGCCATCGCCACGGCCCGCTCCACACCCCAGCAGAAGCCGAAGGCCTCCGCCAGCCGCACGGTGAGCCGGCCCTCGCGCAGCTCATGGCCGTTGGTTCGCAGACTGGCGATCAGATCGCTCTGATAGGCGGTCTGGAGGCTGCCGGCCACCTCCTCCCCCAGGCCGAAGCCGCGGCGGTTGTAAAGCTCCGAATGGTGCAGGGAGCGCTTGAAGGCACGGGTATCCACGGCGGCAGGCGCAATCTGCCGTGACTCTATGGGGCCTGCCGGTGATCAGGTGGGCTGGCGCTCCAGCACCGAAGCCAGGCCCAGCCAGTGCACAGCTTCGCCTGAGAATTCGAAGATGCAGGGAAGCACCTCCACGCCCGCGGCCAGGGCCTGGCGAAACAGCTCGCCATAGCGGGGATCGGCTGAATCACCGGGGGCGAAGCGGGTCACATCCCCGCGGCTGAGGCAGGGCAGCAGCACAGCCCGGGCCGTGGGGAGCAGGGCGGCGAGTTCCACGAGGTGCTTCTGGCCCCGCTCGGTCACGGTGTCGGGGAAGAGGGCCAGATCCCCCTCGGTCCAGGTGGTGTTCTTCACCTCTAGGTAGATCGGCCGCGGATCGGTTGGCGGCGCCCCATCGGGGCCGGGGGCTGGCGTGAGCAGCAGGTCGATGCGGCTGCGGCGCCCCTCGCCGTAGGGCACCTCGGCGCGGATCGCCGCGATCGGGCCCAGCCAGGGCTCGAGGCAACCGGCCTCGATCGTGGCCCGCACCAACCGGTTGGGCAGGGCCGTGTTGATCCCCACCCACACCGGCTCTCCCTCGGCGCCGGTGGTTTCGGCCTGCTCCCAGGTCCAGGCGAGCTTGCGGGTGGGGGAGGGGGCGTGGCGCAGCCGCACCCGGCCGCCGGGGTGGAGCACCCCGGTCATCGGACCGGTATTGGCACAGTGCACCGTGACCACCTGACCATCGGCCAGCTCCACATCGGCCAGGAAACGCTTGTAACGCTTGAGCAGCACGCCTTCCACCAGGGGTTCGAGGCTGAGCACGGGGTGAGGGGTGGCGTGGCCGGCCGGGGCGAGTGGAGGGGCAGAGCCCGCTGGGGCGTTGGGAGCGGATGCAGGGCCGCCAAAGCGGGCCGAGACCGCTGGGTCGCCGGAGCCGGTCGGGGCCGCGGTGCTGCCGGAACCTGCAGCGCGGGATTGGTGATCGCTCACAGCGCGGGGCATCACGGAACTCCTGAATCGCAGCGGACGAGGGGGCAGTCCAGCAGGCCAGGCCCCGCCCCTGCGGCAGGCGGCACCACTTCGCCATCCGCCGGACCGATCCTGCAGGATCCGGCCCCGTCAGCAGCAGCCGCGGCAGGGGCTCGCATCGGCCTGGAATCCGCCGGCAGGATCAGTCGCCATGAGCAAACGGCGGGTCGGGGTGGCCGGACCGGAGCGATCCGTCGAAACGGCGCTGCTGGAGGCCCCTACCGGCAGCTGCGGGACCGCCTCGCGCTGACGGTGATCGACGGCGACGGCGGGAACTAGGGCGACTCCTTGGACTCCTGCCGGTCGCCGGGATTCGGAATCGGCTTCAGCAAGGGGCAGCGCAGAACTCCTGGAACGGCGGCAAAGCGCCGGAACACCGCCATGGGCCTGGCCCCCTGACGGCAAAGGTCTGAGGCGGCGGAACGACCGGAGGCCGGCGGCCATACTGCCGAGCGACCGAGAGGGCCCCAGGCCCGGCCCGATGGCGAAATCACTGCGAAGGATTGCCCTTGTCGTGGCGGTGGCCACCGCCCTCAGCAAGGTGGTGGGTCTGCTGCGCCAGCAGGTGATCGCCGCGGCCTTCGGGGTGGGCGCCGCCTACGACGCCTACAACTACGCCTATGTGTTGCCCGGCTTCCTGCTGATCCTGCTGGGGGGCATCAACGGACCCTTTCACAGCGCCATGGTGAGCGTGCTCTCCCGGCGCGACCGCAGCGAGGGCGCCCATGTGCTGGCGGCGATCAACACCCTGGTGGGGGCGGCGCTGCTGGCGGTGACCCTGCTGCTGGTCGTGGCCGCCGATCCGCTGATCACCCTGGTGGCCCCGGGCCTCGATGCCACCCGCCACGAGCTGGCGGTGGTGCAGATGCGCTGGATGGCGCCGATGGCCCTGTTCGCCGGCCTGATCGGCCTGGGCTTCGGGGCCCTCAATGCCGCCGATGAGTTCTGGCTGCCGGCGGTGAGCCCCCTGCTTTCGAGCCTGGCGGTGATCGGCGGCATCGGGCTGCTCTGGTGGCGGCTGGGCAGCGCCATCGTGCTGCCCCAGTGGGCCCTGCTCGGCGGCATCGCCCTGGCGGCCAGCACCACGGTGGGGGCGCTGCTGCAGTGGCTGATCCAGCTGCCGGCCCTGGCCAAGCAGGGCCTGCACAAATTCGAGCTGGTGTGGGACTGGAACCATCCCGGCGTCAAAGAGGTGCTGGCGGTGATGGCGCCGGCCACCCTCTCGTCGGGGATGCTGCAGATCAACGTGTTCGTGGATCTGTTCTTCGCCTCGGGAATCGTGGGAGCGGCGGCGGGTCTGGGCTACGCCAACCTGCTGGTGCAGACCCCCCTGGGGCTGCTCTCCAATGCCCTGCTGGTGCCCCTGCTGCCGGTGTATTCGCGGCTTACCGCACCAGCCGACCGTCCCGAACTGATCGCCCGCATCCGCCAGGGCCTGATGCTCTCCACCGCCAGCATGCTGCCGCTGGGGGCGCTGATGGTGGGTCTGGCGGTACCGATCGTGAGGCTGGTGTACGAGCGGGGCGCCTTCAATCAAGGCGCCGCCCAGATGGTGGCCTCGCTGCTGATGGCCTACGGGGTGGGCATGCCGGTGTACCTGGCCCGCGATGTGCTGGTGCGGGTGTTCTATGCCCTCGGTGATGGCAACACGCCCTTCCGCTGGTCAGTGGCCGGCATCGGCCTCAACGCCTGCTTCGACTGGTTCCTGGTGGGCGGGCCCACCCCCTGGGGGCTGCAGCTGCCAGCCCTCAACTTCGGGGCGCCCGGCGTGGTGCTGGCCACGGTGAGCGTAAACCTGATCACCTGCCTGGGCCTCACCTGGGCCCTGGCCGGCCGGCTCGGCGGCCTACCCCTGCGCGTCTGGAGCCGCGACACCCTGCTGCTGCTGCTCGCCGCGGTGGCCGCCGGCTTTGTGGCCTGGGGGCTGTCCACCTGGGTGGCCTGGCCGGCGGGCTTCCTGGGCCTCGTGCTCCAGAACGCCCTCTGCGCCGGCCTGGCCCTGGCCACCTATTGCCTGATCGGCAGCCTGGCGGGGGTGCCAGAGGTGCGCCAGTTGCTGGGGATGGTTCAGCGCCGCCGGCCGGCCTGATTCAGCCGCCCCCCAGGGCGAAGAAGAGATTGCGCATCGCCTCCAGCAGGTTGGAGGCCTCCAGCTGGCGCTCGTCCTGGCCGAGGCTCTCGAGCTCGCGCCGGCGGGCGTTCACCAGTTGGGCGAACCGTTCCAGCAGGGCCGGATCGCGCTCCAGCAGCTCCCGCACCCCGGCCCGGTCGACCCGCAGCAACTGCGAATCCTCCAGGGCCCGCACCGTGGCGCTGCGTGGGGACCCCTGGAACAGGGTCATCTCGCCGAACACCTCGCCGGGGCCGAGCTCGGCCACATGGATAACGCGACCGGGCTGCACCTCCTTCTCCACCTCCACCCGGCCGGTGATCACCTGATACAGGGAACGGCCCGTGGCCCCCTCCCGCACGATCGCCTCCCCAGCGGTGAACAGCACCGGCCGGCTGTGGGTGAGCAGGGAATCCAGATCGGCCGGCGGCAGATCGGCGAAGAGGGAGTGGCCTGCCAGCAGCAGCCTGCCCTCCTGGGGCGGCAGGGGAGCGGCCAGCGCTGTGGCGGCCGGATCGGACCGGCGACGCTGCAGCTCCCGCACCGGAAAGGGGATGGTGCGACCTTCCCGCTTGAGCGCATACCAGATCTGCTGCAGCAGGGCACTGCGCAGGGAGAGGCGCACCCCATCACTGGGTTCGCGGAACCACACCTGCACCTCGTAGGTGATGGCGCTATCCGCGAAGGCCTTCACCCGCACCTCCGGAGGGGGCTCCTGCAGCACCAGGGGATGGTTGGTCACCACCCGCTCGAGCAGAGCCATGGCAGCACCGGGGGGGAGGTCGAAGTCAAGACCTACATCGAAGCGGTCCGCAACCGCACCGGTGACGCTCAGGTTGCGGAGAATCCCACCGGTGACCTGGGTGTTGGGCAGCACCACCCGCACTCCGTCGAAGCTGCGCAGGGTGGTGTCGCGCCAGCTCACCGATTCCACCCGGCCCCGGGCCTGGCCGCCCGCGATCTCCACCAGATCCCCCAGCCGCAGGTCATCGCTGAGCTGGAGTTCCAGGCCGGCGATCAGATCCTTGAGCGGCTCCTGGATCGCCAGACCGATCACGGCGGTCAGCACCGCCGAGGTGGTGACGAGCCCCATCAGATCCAGGCGGCCGACCTGGTTGACCAGCAGCACGGCCGCCAGGGCACCTCCGGCCACCAGGAGCAGTTGCACCAGCAACTCCGGCGGCGGACGCCACCACCCCAGCCCACCGGGCAGTTCCAGCACCAGCCAGAGCACCAACCGGATCAGGGCCAGCACCAGCAGGAGGTTCACGCCGATGGCGAGCCAGAGGCGGCTGGAGGCCGGCACCAGGCCGAGCGGTACCAGCTGCAGAGCCACCCAGCTCACGGTGGCCAGGAGCGGCAGGGTGCGGGGCGGCAGGGGCAGGCGGCGGCGCCGGCAGGCCAGGGTCAGCAGCAGCAACAGCCCGAAGGCAGGCAGCACCACGGCGCCGGAGGGAATAGTCCAGGAAGAAATCGCGCTGGGCGGGGCCATCGGCACGACGGGCTGCGCCCCATCCTGACGCCACCGCCCCGGGCCTGCCCGAATAGCGGCCTGGGCAGCTGGGATCGGGCCAGAGTGAGGTGGCGCTGTGTGTGCCGAGCCGATGTCGAGGTTCCTGCCGTGCCGATCGCTGAGGCCGCGCCGAACCGCTGGAGCGGTACAGAGCATGAGGCGGGGCCACCGGACCGGGCCAGAGCGCCTCGGCCGAACGGGCCTCAGTCAGGCGGGCCTCAATCTGGCGAGAACCAGTCTGGCGGGCCTGGCCGGCGCCCTGCTGCTCACCCTGCTGCCACCGCTGCCCGCCCGCAGCGCCGAGCGAGCCGTGATCCAGGAAATCCTCGATGGCGACCAGCTGTTCGTGGATGGCCAGAAGGCGCGGGTGAACCAGCAGGCCGCCGCCCCCGATGACGTGAGCACCAAGGCGAGCCGCGGCGCCCTCGCCTTCCCCGGCGGTGCGGTGGGCCGCATCAACCGCTTCTCGCGGATGCGCCTGGGGCAGAGCTGCTTCCTGCTCGAAAGCGGCCAGGTGCTGGTGTCGGGCAAGGCCGCCGGCTGCACCCGCTCCGCCCGGCTGAGCGTGCGGGGCACCAACTACCTGCTGGAGGTGGATGAGCAGGGTGAATCGCAGCTCTCGGTGCTGGAGGGCACGGTGGAGGTGGAGCCGCTCAAGGATGGAGCCCCCACCGGCACCGGCCCCACCACGGTGCAGGCGGGCCAGCGGCTGCGCCTTTCGGCCCAGGGGGTGATCCTGGCCCTGCTGGGCCTCAGCAGCGGCGACTACGACGCCATCCTGCGGGGACCGCTGTTCGACGGCTTCCGGCTGCCGCTGCCGAACGTCGGCTCCCTGGAGAGCTACCTGCGGCGCTATCAGCCGTCCGTGAGCCTGCCCGTGAGCCTGCCCTCGGCCCCCCTGGCCCCCAGCCTGCCCACCCCATCCCTGCCCTCCTTTGGCCTGCCCCGCCTGTTCTGATGAGGGCCTGAGCGGCCTGATCGAGCTGCCGAGCCGGCTCGGCGCTGTTCAGCCATGAGGCGCCGGCTCCCCCGGTTCGTCCTGCCGGCTCTGCTGCTGCTGTGGGTGGGCGTGAGCGCGGGCTGGCCGGGGCCCCGCTGGCGGGTGGCCGAGCGGGGCCTCGAAGAGCAGCTGCAACGGCTTCTGGGCCCCAGCCGTCCGCCGGCGGCGGTGACCCTGGTGGCGGTCGACGACGCCACCCTGCAGCAGGGGGATTGGTATGAGCGCAACCGCCAGCTTCCGGCCTGGGCCCGGGGCGTGGGCTCCCTCCCCTGGCCCCGGGCCGCCTACGGCCTGCTGATCGAGCGGCTGCTGGCGGCCGGGGCCCGGGCCGTGGCGGTGAATGTGGTGTTCGAGGGGCCCAGCTCCCACGGCCCCGCCGACGATGCGGCCCTGGCGGCAGTGCTGGCGCGCCACCGCGGCCGGGTGGCCCTGGCCGCCGAGATGCAGGAAGGCGAAGACCAGCAGGGGGCCGGCTCCCTCACCCTGGTGACCCCGAGCGACCAGCTGCTGGCGGCGAGTGGGGGCCCGGCCCAGCTGGGTCTCACCAACATCCTGGTGCCCCGGCCGGGGGATCGGCTGCTCCATCCCGAGGCCTACGCCGGTGCCCTGCTGCACGCCCGACAGGTGAACGACACACCGCCCGCCCTCTCCACCACGGTGCTGCGGCTGGCGGGCTGGCCGCCGCGGCGCGACGACCGCCAGAGCGCCCTGCGCACCTACGGCGCCGAGGGCAGCCTGGAGCGGCTGAGCGCCTGGGAGGTGCTCGACCCCGCGCGCTGGGCCCACCACCCCCGCCGATCGGCCCTGGCCGGCGGCGTGGCGCTGGTGGGTCCGGTGGTGAGCGAAGGAAACGCCGGCTACGGCACACCGTTCGGGTCGCTCTCGGGGCTGGAGATGCTCGGCACCGCCACCGCCAACTCCCTGCAGGGCGATGGGCTGCAGAACTGGCCCGCCCAGCCACCGCAACGGGCCCTGCTGGCCGTGGCACCCCTGCTGCTGGCCCTGGCCGCCGGCCGCCGGCTGAGCGCGATCCAGGCGCGGCTGGCGCTGGTGGCCCTGCTGCTGGCCCTGCAGCTAGCGGCGGGGCTGCTGGTGCTGCAACAGGGAAACCGCTGGCTACCGCTGCTGGCTCCCCTAACCGGGCTGGGAGCCCTGGCTCTGCTCTATGGCGGAAAGGCCTACCTGCGGGAGGCGGGCGAACGGCTCCGGCTGCGCCGCACCTTCGAGCGCTACGTGGCGCCGGGGGTGGTGGCAGAGATCCTGGCGGATCCAGAGGCGGCCGAGGGGATCCTGCGGGGCCGCCAGCTGGAGGTGACCGTGCTGATGAGTGACATCCGCGGCTTCACCACCCTCACCCGCCAGCGCAGCGAGGCGGGCCAGAGCGAGCTGCATGTGCGCCAGCTCAACGAATACCTCGGCGCCATGGTGGACGTGGTGGGCCAGCACGGCGGCACGATCGACAAATTCATCGGCGACGCGGTGATGGCGGTGTTCGGCTCGCCGGTGAGCCGGGGCGCCCGGGAGGAGGCCCGCCAGGCGGTGCGCTGCGGCCTGGCGATGCGCGTTGCCCTGGCAGCCCTCAATGCCGACTGGCGGCGGCGGGGGCTGGCCGAGCTCGACAACGGCGTGGGCCTGGCCAGCGGACCGGTGGTTGCCGGCCAGATCGGCAGTCCGAAGCGGCTGGAATTCACCGTGATCGGCGACACCGTGAACCTGGCGGCCCGGCTGGAGGCGATGACCCGCCAGGTGGAGGCTCCCTTGGTGTTCGATACCGCCACCGCCGCCCTACTGGCTGGCGATTCGGAGTTGCGCGCCACCAGCCTCGGCAGCCGGGAGGTGAAGGGCATCGGGCCGGTGGAGCTGTTTGGGCTTGAGGTCGCCGCTCCCGGCTAGGCCTAAGCCGGCTGCCGCCAGCACGACACGGCAAGGCACGGCATCAGCCCACCACAGCAACCAACTGCTCCCGCAGCTGCTCCTTCGCCCCCGCCAGCGCCCCATCGAGGGCGGCGCCATCCTTGCCGCCGGCCTGGGCCAGGTTGGGGCGGCCGCCGCCGCCGCCGCCGCAGGCCTTGGCCACCGTGCCGATGAAGGCGCCCGCCTTGGGGCCGGCGGCGATCACCGCGGCTCCGAAGGCCGCCACCAGCACCACCTTGCCGGCGTCGGCGGGGTCGGGCAGGCCGCCCAGCACCACCGCAGCACCCTCGCCCAGCTGGTCAACCAGGCCCTGGGCTGCCGCCTGCAGGCCGGCCCCCTCCACCCCATCGAGACGCTCCACGAGCAGGGCAAAGGACTCGCCAGCGAGGGCAGAGCCGGCCGGGATAGCCCCCAGCGCCTCGGCCCTGGCCGCCAACGCCGCCGCCTTGGCCACCGCCAACTCACCGCGGACCGCCGCCAGGGCCTTCTGGTTGCCCTTGAGCTCCTCCTGCAGGGCCGCCACCCGCTCCACAATCTCGCCGGGCTGGGCCTTGAAGCGATCGCCCAGGGCCCGCACCACGGCGTCGCGCTCATTGAGATAGGCGAGCACCGCGGGGCCGGCCACCGCCTCAATCCGGCGGATGCCGGCCGCCACGCCCGATTCGGCCACGATCTTGAACAGGCCGATCTCGGCGGTGTTGGCCACATGGGTGCCGCCGCACAGCTCCATCGACACGCCGGGCACATCCACCACCCGCACCACATCGCCGTATTTCTCGCCGAACATCGCTACGGCACCGGCGGAGCGGGCCTGCTCGATCGCCATCGACCGCACCTCCAGGGCGTGAGCATCGGCGATCCAGCCATTGATCAGTGCCTCGATCCGCTCCAACTCGGCGGGCGTCACGGCGCGGGGGCAGTGGAAGTCGAAGCGGAGGCGCTCGAAATCCACCAGCGAGCCGGCCTGACCGATCGCGGGATCCACCACCTCCTTGAGGGCGGCCTGCAGCAGGTGGGTGGCGGTGTGATGGGCCTGCACCCGGCGGCGGCAGGCCCGGTCCACCCGGGCATTCACCAGATCACCCACCGCCAGGCTGCCCCGCTCCACCCGGCCGCTGTGCACGAACACGCTGCGGTTGCGGCCCACACCCTCGATCGCCACGATCACGCCCTCACCGGCAGCGCCATCGCCGCTGCCCTCGCCGGCCAGCACACCGCGGTCGCCCACCTGGCCGCCGCCCTCGCCATAGAAGGGGGTGGAATCGAGCACCAGCTGCACGGCATCCCCGGCGCTGGCCCGCTCAGCCGGCTGGCCATTCACCACCAGGGCCAGCACACAGCTGGGATGCTCCAGGGCCTCGTAGCCCTTGAAGGATGTGGCCTCAAGCTCGGCGGCCATCTGCTCGATCGCCCCCTGCAGGGTGAGATCGAGGCTCACGGCCGCCGCCTTGGCCCGCTGGCGCTGGGCCTCCATCGCCGCCTCGAAGCCCGCCAGATCCACCGTGAGGCCGTGTTCCTCGGCGATCTCCTCGGTGAGCTCCAATGGGAAGCCGTAGGTGTCGTAGAGCTCGAAGGCCTGCTCGCCGGAGATCTGACTGGGCTTGGCGGCCAGCACCTCCGCCAGCAGCTTCTCGCCCCGCTCAAGGGTTTCGAGGAAGCGGGCCTCCTCCCGCTCCAGCTCGGCCAGGATCACGCCGCGGCGCTCCAGCAGCTGGGGGAAGGCCGCCGCCATCAGGGCAATCGAGGCCTCGCCCATCAGTGGAAGAAAGGGTTTGTCGATGCCCAGCAGCCGCCCATGGCGCACCACCCGGCGCAGCAGGCGGCGCAGGATGTAACCGCGGCCGAGGTTGCTGGCGGTCACGCCATCGCAGATCAGCTGGGTGATAGCGCGGCTGTGGTCACCGATCACCTTGAGGGAGGTTTTGCCCTTCTCATCAAGGCCGCGGTAATCGACCCCCGCCAAGCCCGCCGCCGTTTCGATCAGGGGATAGATCAGGTCGGTTTCGTAGTTGTTGGGCACCCGCTGCAGGATCTGGGCCATGCGCTCCAGGCCCATGCCGGTGTCGATGTTGCGGTTGGCCAGCGGTGTGAGGGTGCCCTCCGCATCGCGGTTGTACTGCATGAACACGAGGTTGTAGAACTCGATGAAGCGCGAGTCGTCCTCGAGATCGATGCCGTCGTCGCCGAGTTCAGACTTGAAGTCGTAGTAGATCTCCGAGCAGGGTCCGCAGGGGCCGGTAGGGCCGGAGGCCCAGAAGTTGTCGGCCTCATCCATGCGGATGATCCGCTTGGGATTCACCCCCACGCCATCGCGCCAGATCGCCTCGGCCTCATCGTCTTCGCGGAAGACGCTCACCACCAGATTGCGGGGATCGAGGCCGAACACGCCGGTGCTCAGCTCCCAGGCCCAGGCGATCGCCTGCTGCTTGAAATAATCGCCGAACGAGAAGTTGCCGAGCATCTCGAAATAGGTGTGATGCCGCGCCGTGCGGCCCACGTTCTCGATGTCGTTGGTGCGGATGCACTTCTGGGCGCTGGTGGCCCGCGCCGCCGGCCGCTCCTGCTGGCCGAGGAACACGGGCTTGAAGGGCAGCATGCCGGCGATGGTGAGCAGCACGGTGGGGTCCTCCGGCACCAGGGAGGCACTGGCCATCGGCCGGTGGCCCCGCTCCTCGTAGAAGCGCAGAAAGGCAGCGCGGATCTCGGCGCCGCTGTGGGGAAGGGAGGGGGAGGCGGCGGCCATGGGCGGCGGAGTTGGTGCGCTTCTGCGCCCATGATCGCGCAGGGGCGGGATGGGGTCCGCTACCAACGAGGGCAATGATGGCGGCAAAGCGATGATTGACCTCGCCGAAATACCATTCAGATGGGGATCAAATGCAGCTCATTAGACGCATGCGAACCGCCATGCAAGCCGCGGCTTCAAGTGCGATCAAGAGCGCGACAAAAAACTAAAGAACTAGATTTCCATGCCATTTTTTACCGGGAACCATGGATTTTTCTGGATTCCCCGAGCAGCGAAGGCCGGCCGATCCAGCACTGTTCTCGAGCGGACAACGGGGCACCCCCGGAGCCTCACCAGGGGGTGCCGAGCAGTTGAATCCCCGCCCAGAAGAAAGGATGCTCGAAGCCCTGGCTCACGCGCCGCTGCTGGGCGGGCGTGAGGTGATCGAGCAGCACCTCCTGCCCCTCCAACACCCTGTCGCCCACCAGCCGGATCCCACCACGGGCGAAGGCCAGGCGGCTGGCCTGCAGGGCTTCCGCCTTGGGCAGGCCAAGGCGGAGCTGGCGATAGAAGTGCACAAAAAAAGCGGAGGTGGCCACATCATCCACATACCAGAGCGTGCCGATGGCGCTGCGGGATCCCGCCTGCAGCGCCAGCCCGCTGAAGCCCAGTTCACTGCTCGGATCCCCCAGGGCCGTGCGGCAGGCGCTCAGCACGAAGAGATCGAGGGGATCGCCGGATCGGCGCTGGCGCAGGCTGCCGAAGCGGCTGAGATCGAGGCTGCCCTTTCCTGCATAGATCAAGGCCTTACTGGGCCCGCCCGGCAGGAATTCGGCATGGGTGGCCACATGCACCCGATCGGTGCCACTCACACCAGCCTCGCGGAGCAGCACCTCGGGAGTGAAGGCCTGATCGAGGAAGCGCCGCGTGCTGGCGCTCCTGATCCGATCGAGTTCCTGGGGCACCAGGGGCAGGGGCGCCAGGGTTGCGAACTGGGAGGCCCCCAGGGCCAGCTGGACGCCGTCCACCTGCTGGGGCCGCACATCCCGCTGCATCAGCGTGACCGAGGGGGTGATCGCGAAGGCATAGCGCTCGCCGAAGCTCCGCTCCCCGTCATGCAGGGCGGCAAAGGGCACCGCCTGCAGCCCCGCATCGGGCACCAGCAACAGGGTGGTGACCCCAAGGCGGCGCAGCTCCGGCGCCACGGGCTCAATCAGCTGCCGATGCAGCTGACGGAGGGGGGATTCGGGATCGGTCACCTGGATCGGATCCTGCCGGGCCAGCTGCCCGTAGAGGGCCCGCAGCTGGCGGCCCAGCCGCTCCATGTTCACCGGCACCCGCCGCCCCTGCAACTCACCCTGCTGGGGGGTGAGCACCAGATCGATGAAGTCGTCGCCGGCAACCTTGCCGGGGGTCACGCTGATGTGGAGAATCGCCGGCGTGTAGCGGGCCCGCTCGAAGCCGGCGGGGCCCGCCGGGACGGTGCTGGTAGGCCCCGCTGGCCTGGCGGATGGGGAGGCCGCGGTGGGACCAGATCCAGCCGAGGCGGCCGGTGCTGTTGGTGCGGCTGCCAGCAGGCCGACCAGAGCGAGCAGGGGCATCAGGCGAACGGTCATGGCGTTGCCTCCCCACCGCGGACCGTCGCCGCGTTGCGCCGCAGCCATTCCTGCAGGCTCAGGCTGGATGGGGCAACCGGATCCTCCTTCTCCTTACTGAGGCCAAGCTGCTCGGCGATGGCCGGCGCCTTGCGCTCAGCGTTGCGGTAGGCCTCGGCGGGATTGCTGAGATCCATGCCCAACCGATCCTTTGGCGCACCATCGCGATCCAGGGGACCTCCCGGGTTCAACCCTTCACGGCGAGCGTCGCGGAGCGCCCGGGAGAAGTCGGGGCCGGAGGGGGTGGTCCGGGATGGGGCTGCAGGAGCCGATGCCGCCCCGGCAGACCCCGGAGTAGCCGAATCGGGCGCCTGGAGGTCGCTGCCCGTGAAGATCCAGCCCAGATCGCTGGCGCTGCTGAAGCTGAGGAGGCCGCGACCACCGGCAGCAGCAGAACGGAGCGTGTTGGCCGAGCTCGGTGGCGTGGAGGTGCCCCCAGCCCTCCCTGAGGTGCTGCCACCACCGCCGGCCGAAGATGATGACCCGCTGAACCCACTGGCGAGCAATTCGGTGAGGGGATCCACCTGGAGCACCCCAAAGATGGGATAGGTGGGGAGCTGGAGGAGGCCCGCTCCCCACGGCGGCGGCAGGGGCGAGGCCGTTGGGGGCTGCGAGGTTGTTGGGGCCGAGGGCGGCGAGACGGGGGTGGGGGTGGGGGTGATGGGCGCCGGGGGGAAGAGCGGCGGGTTAGGCGGCAGCTCGCTGGGCCCGTTGGCCTTGCTGAGGCGATAGGTGGGGCTGGCTGCAGCCGGCGGGCTCACCTTGGTGCCGCTGAAGCCGGGCGGCAGGTTGGTGGTGGTGAAGTTGCCGTCGGGCAGGCTGGTGGTGCCGCCGCCGAAGCTCCTTGCCGTGAGGATGTCGGCCGTGGTGCCATCTGGCGGGGTATAGCCGGAAACCAGGCTGGCGGTGAGCGTGCCGCCGAGGCTGGCGTAGCCGTTCACCACCAACTTGTCGAACGCACCTTCCCCACCCTCGAGGTCGATCAACAACTGGGAGGTAGGCGTCAGGGCCAGGTTGCCGTTGATGGTGAGGGTGCCGGGGGTGCGGGCGGCTCCGGGCGCCAGGATGCCGCTGGAAGTGAGGGTGTTACCTGCCCCCACATCCACGGTGCCGAAGCCGCTGATCGTGCCGCCGGTGCTGAAGCCTCCGGGCCGGCTCAGCACAGCTGTGGGACCCAGATCGAGGCTGGTGAACGAGAGCGGTCCATCGACGCTGATCGTGCCGCCGCTGTGCTGGATGGCCCCGGCAAGGAGACCCGCCCGCTGGAGGTCGAGATCAAAGCCCTGGGTGCGCAGCAGGGGAGGCGAGGTGACACTGGGGCCGCTCAGCAGCACGCTCCCGCCGGAGAGGTCCACCCAGGTGGTGCCCGTGATCAAGGACACATCGCCGCCCGCCCCGCTCAGGCCGGCGCCGAGCACCAGATCAAGCGGATTGGATGTGGTGTTGTAGACATCGGCGTAGAGCCGCAGGTTGCGCGCCGCCGCCACGGTGATCGAGGGTGTGGGCCCCTCTGCTCCGGTGAACGGGGCCGCGGCCTCAAGGAAGCCCGCAAACACAAGGTCGCCGCCGCCGGGCGATCCAGGTCCGAATCCCGTGGTGAGGCTGATCGGGCCGGCCGTCCCGTCACCACCCACCCCCACGTTCTCGCCGGCCTCCAGGCCGATGCCGGCAGCGGGCGCGGTTCCCCGAATCGTGAGAGGTGCAGAGGACACCTGCTCACTGTCTTGACCGGTGCGGATCCGCACAGAGCCGTAGGTGCTGTCGAGGCTGACGCCCCGCGCGATCGGATTGGTGGAGGTGGTGCTGCCAATGATCGTGATGCCTCCAGTCCAGGCCTCCACCAGGGTGGAGGCCTTCTCCGGCGTGGGCCCGAAGGGATTGAAGGGACTACCGAGGATCACCCCGAAGGCACGGCCGTCCTGAGCACTGCCGTTGATCGAGATGGAGGCGTTGTCTTGGGCCAGCAGCTGCGCTCCCCACAGCACCGCCGCGCCAATGCTGTGGGCTTCGCCGGCGAGGTTGCTGCCGGCAGTGCCGGTGAGTTGCAGATCACCATTGAAGGCCTCGACCCGGCCGCCGTTGGTGATGGCCAGGCCGATCGAACCGGCCAAGGGGCTGCCGGCCGGCACGGAACCGCCGCTGCCGTTGATCGTGACGCCGACGCTGCCCAAGTCACGCACGGTGGCGCCATCCACGTCCACACCGATGCTTTGGAAACCCTTGGCGGCCGCTGAACCCAACCAGCTGGAGCCAATGCCCGTGATGGTGATGTCCCCGTAGCTAGCCAGGGTGGCCCCATCCACCAGGGCCACACCGCTGTGGCCGAACACCGAGCCGGAGGGATCTGCCGCGATCACGTTGCCGCCGCTGCCGCTCACAAGGATGGGGGCGCCGTTCACCGAGGTGGAGGAGCCCGTAAGCACCACGCCCTCGAGGTTGTTGGTGCCCTGGCCGCCCGTGCCGGTGAGGCTGATGGGGGCGAGCACGCTGAGAGAGGCCCCATCCAGCAGCAGCCCCCCATTGCCGGAACCCCTGCCCTGCGGGGATCCGATGGCGGTCACCACCAGGCCACTGCCGGCACCCGCTTCACCGCCTTCAACATTGATCGCACCCCGCAGCTCCACCCCCCGGTTCTGGCCGCCCGTGCCGGCTCCTCTGCCGCTGATGGTCAGCCCGGAGGGACGCACCACCGTGATGGTCGAGCCCGGGGCCTGCACCACCCCCACGTTGTGATCGCGCCCGGCGCCGCCCTGGCCGTTGATCGAAAGCCCCGCCCTGGCGGTGATGGTGCCCTCCACCCAAACGCCATGGCCCTGGCTGTTGGTGGGACCGCCTCCCCCGCTGCCCTCCAGTGAGAGGGCGCCATCGGCCGTGAGGCTGGCGCCGGGCCGGAGCCAGATGCCGTAGGCGTTGTCCACCCCCGGGCTCCCGTTGCCGCTGAGGCTGAGACCCGCCGCGCTGGAAAGGCTGCCGCCGATGTCGAGGCCACCGGCGAGTGCGGAAAGGGTGAGACCGGCGGGGGTGAGAGGAGGAACTGGCCCAACGCCGGGGCTCACGAAGGCGGCCCTTGAGAGGAGTGTGGGACCACCGCCGCCACCGCCGCCGAAGCCACCGGAAGAATCGGCAATCAACTCGCCGTTCAGCTGCATCACGCCGCTGGTCTGGGTGGCACTGAGCCGGTCCACGCGGATGGTGGTGTCCGCCGCCTGCTGGAGATTGCTGCTCACCGTCACCGCCGCCGGGCCGGTGATCGTTCCGGCTTTGAGGGTCACATTGCGGAAAACCACGCTGGCGTTGTTCAGCGCCAGATCGCCGCCTTCCACCTTGAGGGCCCCCTGGATCGACGAGCTCAGGCCGGAATCGACGAGGGTGAGGAACCCGCCGCTGACGATGGTGAGGCTGTTGTTGCTGTCGCTGAACAGGGCCGCGATCGTGCGGGTGTCGTTGAGCCGCACCGAGGCGCCGCCGGCCAGATTCAGGTAGGCCGTGTCGTTGATGCCCGGCAGGGTGTCGAGACTCCAGTTGGCGGCGGTGCTCCAGAGGTTGTCGCTGCCACCACCGCCATCCCAGCAGACCCAGCACAGGAGGGAACGGGCGCCGTCTTGGTGAGGCGGTATCTGGGGCTGGCTTCACCCGGGGTCACCTTGGTGCCGCTGAAGCCGGGCGGCAGGTTGGTGGTGGTGAAGTTGCCGTCCGGCAGGCTGCTGCTGCCGCCGAAGCTGCTTGCCGTGAGGATGTCGGCCGTGGTGCCAACGGGCGGGTTGTAGCCGGAAGCCAGGCTGGCGGTGAGCGTGCCGCCGAGGCTGGCGTAGCCGAGGACATCAAGGCGATCGTTCTGGAGCCCCCCGCCGATTGATGCACCCGAGGGAATGCCGAGGTCGATCTCCAGCAGGGAGCTGGACGTCAGCGTCAGGTTGCCGTTGATGGTGAGGGTGCCGGCGGCGTTGCTACCGCCTGGGCTGATCGTTCCCTCATTGGTGAGAGTGCCGCCGCCCAAGTCGATATTGCCGGTGCCGGAGATCGTGCCCTGGCTGGAGAAGTCGCCAACCTTGAATAAAGTAGAGCCGTTGGCAAGGTCAATGGTGCCGGATTGACTGAGCGTATTTGGAATCACCAGCGTGCCCGCTTGCACATTCAGCGTGCCGGTGTTATGCAAGTCGATGATGCCCAACGAGTATGTGCCCAAGTCGCTCTTGATGAGCGTGCCACTGTTATTGAGCGTGAACGTTCCGATAAGGTCAATGTCACTGGTGTAATCACTAAAACTTCCCGCTCCCAAGAGCGTCAATGTGCCGGCATTGTTGATGATTTTTTCACCAGTCTCAATCCCCAAATCAGAGACAAAGGTTGCACTCGCTCCTTTATTGATCGTCAGCGTGCGCGAGTTCATGCTGGTGCCAGATTCAGACCCGCTGGCCGTCAGGCTCGCGCCCTCGCTCAACGTGACCGTGCCGCCACCCGACCAGGTACCACCACTCCAGGTGTTGCCCGCTCCAGTGAGCGTGAGATTGCCACTGCCGCCGAGCAGACCCCCCGTCTGAGTCAAGCTAGGCGTTGTGGCAGCGCCATTGAAGGCCAGCGTTCCGCCACTCAAATTGATCTGCGCCGCTGTGAGCACCCCGCTGCTCTCCAGCGTCGTTTTGCCACCCGTCGCTGAGAGCGTGCCGACGTTGACCGTGCCGGGAAGGGAGCTTGTGCCGTTAAAAACGGCCGTGCCGCCATTGAGCGACAACGTGACGCCACTGGTCAGGGTCGACGCCCCCGATCCTTTGGCATCGCTATCGGGCGTCAGCGTCAGACCCAGCTTGCCTGCCGTGCTGGTGATGCCAGCGTTGATGGCGATGTTGTTGTGGGCGTTCAGGCTGAGGGAGGCATCAGGGCCTGCCGTCTTGGTGATCGGCGCTTCCACCCGGATGTCGCCCTCCTGAAATCCATCGGCACCGGTGGAAATCACAACGCTGCTGCCCCCATTCAGCGCTGTTTGGATGACATCGGCGCCGATGATGGAGTTCAGAGGGCTTGAAGTGAAAGCATTGCTGGCATCGAGGGCCCCGCCCGAGGCACGGATGCACACATCAGTGGGATCCAGCAGCCAGGTGCCTCCCTTGCCCTGGGGTGCCGAGGCATCCGGCGCCCGGCTCACCGCCAGCTGCTGCTTGCCGGAGGTTTCCACGAAGCCGCCATCACCGCCCTGGCTACCGCCACGGGCGCTGATCGCCCCATCCACCTGAGTGGCCCGGTCGGCCCACACCACCACCGTGCCGCCCTTGCCCTTCTCTGTTGCATCGGCCCGGATCGTGCTGGCGCCATCCACCAGGGTGGCTTGGGCATTGTGCACCGCCGCATCGCGTCCCTGAACGCCGCCGCCCACCAGCACCGTGCCGCCGCCGACGGGTCCGCTGGCCTCGAGCCGCGCACCCCGCAACGCCACCGTGGAGCCGCTCAGTTCGATCCGGCCCCCCGCAGCGCCAGGCGCCTCACCGCGGGCTTCCAGGCTGCCGGCCACCTCCAGGGCGCCGCTGCCCGTCTGCGCCCGAATGGTGCCGCCGCCGCTGGCGCCGCCCACACTCACCCCGGCAGCCGCAGCCACGCTCACGCCTTTGCCCGCCAGCTCCACGGAGCCGCCCGGCACCCGGATCTGGCCGCCCTGCAGCAGCACATGTCCGCCCTGAGCATCGAGCAGCAGCTCGTGGTCCACCGTGAGCAGGCCGCTGGAAAGGGTCACATCGCCATTGGCGCTCAGCGAGGCCGCCGCCAGGGAGGCCGTATCGCTCACCAGGCCCGCCCGACCCGCCAGGGGTTCACCGCTGAGCTGGGCCGCCTGGGCGGCGGTGGTGCCCATCACATCGAACATGCCGCCGCCGACCCGCAGACCGGTGGCGGTGCTGAGCTGCAGGCTGGGGATATTGACGAAGCCCACGCCGCCACCGAGGTGGATGCCGCCGGGGGAGAGCCAGGTCAGCGAGACGGGGGAACTGAAGCCGATCGACTTGTCGAGAAAGCTGCCCAGGGGGTTCACCACCCCCACCACCAGGTGGCGCTGCCCCTGGGTGTCGAACAGCACGCTGCGGATGCCGCCGCGGGTGTCGAAGGCGGTGAAGCGATGGAAGAGGTTGGGGCCGGCCTTGGTGCCGCCGCCGATCGCGCAGTCACCCGCGCCGCAACTGCCCCCCATCTGGCCGTTCACCCGGGTGCCGAGCGACAGCCCACCGCCGGTCGCGGTGATCTCACCGGCCCGCCCGGCCGGCACCACCAGACCGGCAAGCCCGAGCAACACCAGGCCGGCCAGACCGGGAAGCAGCCGCTGCACCGAACGGCTGCGGAGGGAGGGCCCGGGGGAGGATCGGCTCTGACGGGGCTTGCGGGAACGGGAAGAACGGGACCTCGCCATGCCGGAAAAATTGCCTGAGTCAACAGTGAATGAACAATCAAGTTAGGGAGCCTGGCCACAACAAAACGTCGCCAATGCTGCGCAAATCCGCTAAGCCTTCCTCCCGCTGCTCTCGGGGGCAGGGCGGCCTAGGCGCCGAGCGGGCCAGGCATGATGGCGCCACGCGATCCGGCCCCCGTGACCCCGTTGCCGATCGAGAGCCGCGCCCGGCTCCGGCTCCGCTCCCTCGGCTGGGCCCTGCTGGCCGCCGCCCTCGCCGCCGCCATCAGCCTGCCCGTGGCCCTCATGGACCCCAGCAGGGGCGCTCTGAGCCCCGCATCCCTGCTGGATCCCCTGCTGCGCTCGGCCGGCTGCGGCTTCTTCTATGGCCTGCTGGCCTTCCACCTGCAGCGGGTCGATCCCGACGACGGCCACCTGCAGGCCGGCCTGGTGGGGGCCGTGTGCGGCATCCGCAGCCTCGGGGCGGGAGCGGCCGCCGCCCTGCCGCCGGGTGCGAATTGGATCGGGGTTGCGCCATCCCTGATGATGGAGCTTGCCCGGGCCTGGTTGCCGCTCTGGCTGCCCCTTGTCGGCAGCGCCCTGCTGCTCCATGGCATCCGGCGCCTGACGCCCTCCCTGCTGCCCACCCTGCGGCCATGATCCAGCGGCGCGGCCGTTTCCCGGCCCGATGAGCCCCCAATGAGCCTGCTGCACGCCACCTGGCTCTATCCCCCTGAAGGGGCCGGTGGCCGCCTGCTGCTCTGGGCCGACACCTGGCGGGTGGCATCGCCGGTGCAGCCGGGCCTGGAGGTGCCCGAACACCCGCTCGCCCTCGACCTCGATGCGATCGGCGGCTGGCTCGATGACCACGACCTCTGGACCGACGACCTCCGCCCCGCCGAAGCGGTGCTGAGCCTGCCGAGCCGCGGCCAGGCGGTGCGGGGCAAGCGCAAGATCGCCGACGCCCCCTGGACCGGCCTGCCCCTGCAGGCCGGTGAACCAATCCCCAAGGAGCCCCAATGGTGGCCCTGGCATGTGGAGGGCTGGGCCCTGGAGGCGGGCGCGGCGGGCGAATGGCTGAGCCGCCTGCCCCTCTCCGGCCACCACGCCGACCTGGCCGATGAACTGCGCTGGTGGAGCCACCTGCAGCGCTGGGCCCTGAGCTTGATCGCCCGGGGCCGCTGGCTGCCCCTGGTGGAGGAGGGACAGGCCCGCTGGTGGCCCCTGCTCAACCGCGAAGGCGACCGCCACCGGCTCGAGGAGATGGCGATCCGGCTGCCCCAGGTGGCCACCTGCGCCATCGGGCCCGGATCCCCCGGCGAGAAGGCCCTGGCCTGCCGCCGTCCCGGCAGCGGTCGGCTGCGGGTGGCGAGCCTGCTGGAGGCCCTGCTGGCGGGCCAACTGCGGGCTGGCTTCAAGCCACCGGCCACCGGCCTCGATCCCCTGCTGGCGGCCTGGCAGCGCTCCCTGGGCCCCGGCGATGGCCGCATCGCGCTGGATAGCGAGGCGATCGAACGCCTGGAGATCGCCACCCACCACTGGCGCGAAGCGGTGGCGGGCCGGGTGGCGCCGGCGCGGGCCTGCCTGGAACTGTTCGCCCCGCCGCCGGAGGAGGAACTCTGGGAGCTGCGCTTCTCCCTCCAGGCCGAGGCGGAACCCAGCCTGCGGCTGCCGGCGGGCGCCGTCTGGAGCTCCGGTGACACCACCCTTCAGATGGGAGAGGTGAGCGTGACCCAGCCGGGCCTGCTGTTGCTGGAGGGCCTGGGCCGCGCCCTGCAGGTGTTCGAGCCGATCGAACGGGGCCTCGACGCCGCCGCGCCGGAAACGATGCAGCTCACCCCCGCCGAGGCCTTCGTGCTGGTGCGCACCGCCGCCGCCCAGCTGCGCGATGTGGGCGTGGGGGTGGTGCTGCCCCTCAGCCTCAGCGGCGGTCTGGCCAGCCGCCTGGGCCTCGCGATCGTGGCCGAGCTGCCCACCCGCTCCCGGGGCTTCAGCCTCGGGGAGGACCTCACCTGGTCGTGGGAGCTGATGATCGGGGGGGTCACCCTCAGCCTCAACGATCTCCAGCGCCTCTCGGCCAAACGGAGCCCACTGGTGCAGCACAAGGGCGCCTGGATCGAGCTGCGCCCCACCGACCTGCGCAACGCCGAACGCTTCGCCGCCGCCAAACCCAACCTCAGCCTCGACGACGCCCTGCGCCTCACCGGCAGCGCCGGTGACACCTTCCACCGCCTGCCGGTGCACAACTTCGAGGCGGGACCGCGGCTCCAGGCGGTGCTGGAGCAATACCACCAGCAGAAGGCCCCCGATCCCCTGCCGGCTCCGGAGGGCTTCGCGGGCCAGCTGCGGCCCTACCAGGAACGGGGCCTGGGCTGGCTGGCCTTCCTGCACCGCTTCGACCAAGGCGCCTGCCTGGCCGACGACATGGGCCTGGGCAAGACGATCCAGCTGCTGGCCTTCCTGCAGCACCTCAAGGCGGAGGAGGAACTGCGGCGGCCCGTGCTGCTGGTGGCGCCCACCTCGGTGCTCACCAACTGGAAACGGGAGGCGGCGGGCTTCACGCCAGAGCTGGGGGTGCGGGAGCACTACGGCCCCCGCCGGCCCGCCACGGAGGCGGCCCTGAAGAAGGCCCTCAACGGCGTCGACCTGGTGCTCACCAGCTATGGCCTGCTCCAGCGCGACAGCGAACTGCTCGAAACGATCGACTGGCAGGGGGTGGTGATCGATGAGGCCCAGGCGATCAAGAATCCCGCCGCCAAGCAGAGCCAGGCCGCCCGCGACCTCGGCCGCCCCGGCAAGAAGGGCCGCTTCCGCATCGCCCTCACCGGCACGCCGGTGGAAAACCGCGTCAGCGAGCTGTGGGCCCTGATGGACTTCCTCAATCCCCGCGTGCTGGGGGATGAACCCTTCTTCCGCCAGCGCTATCGCCTGCCGATCGAGCGCTACGGCGACATGAGCTCCCTGCGCGACCTCAAGGCCCGGGTGGGGCCCTTCATCCTGCGCCGCCTCAAGACCGATAAATCGATCATCTCCGACCTGCCCGAAAAGGTGGAGCTGCGCGAATGGGTGGGCCTCAGCCCTGAGCAGAAGAAGCTCTACACCAAAACCGTGGAGGAGAGCCTCGATGCGATCGCCCGCGCGCCGCTGGGCCAGAAGCACGGCCAGGTGCTGGCCCTGCTCACCAAGCTCAAGCAGATCTGCAACCACCCCGCCCTGGCCCTGAAGGAGCAGGCGGTGGATGCCGGCTTCACAGCCCGCAGCGCCAAGGTTCAGCGGCTGGAGGAGATCCTCGAGGAGGTGATCGAGGCGGGTGACCGGGCCCTGCTGTTCACCCAGTTCGCCGAATGGGGGCTGCTGCTCAAGGCGCACCTGGAACGTCGCTGGCGCCAGGAGGTGCCCTTCCTCTACGGCAACACCAGCAAGAGCGAACGCCAGGCGATGGTGGATCGCTTCCAAGAGGATCCCCGCGGGCCCCAGTTGTTCCTGCTCTCGCTCAAGGCCGGCGGGGTGGGCCTCAACCTCACCCGCGCCAGCCATGTGTTCCACATCGACCGCTGGTGGAATCCGGCGGTGGAGAACCAGGCCACCGACCGCGCCTACCGCATCGGCCAGACCAACCGGGTGCTGGTGCACAAGTTCATCACCAGCGGCTCGGTGGAGGAACGGATCGACCGGATGATCCAGGAGAAATCGAAGCTCGCCGCCGACATCGTGGGCAGCGGCGAGGACTGGCTGGGCGGCCTCGACATCGGCCAGCTCCGGGATCTGGTGGCCCTGGAGGAGAGCTGAGCGGCCGGGGGCACGGGCCGTGGAGGAGGTATGCGCAGCATCAGGCCAGGGAGTGCGCGCGAGATCCACCCCGGGCGTTCGCCCGGCACGCCCCACCGCCAGCCCTCAACCGAAGGAACTCCGCCCGAGCGGCGCCGCCGCCATCCCCGCAGCGAAGCGCCGCAGCCCCTCGGCCAGGATCGCCTCGCCGGTGGCGAAGCAGAGGCGCACATGGCCCACGCCTCCGGGGCCGAACCAGCGGGGGCTGCCGGGCACCAGGGCTAGCCCATGCTCAAGCCGCAGACGCTCCACCAGCGCCTCGGCGCTCTCCCCACCGGCCAGCAGGCCCACGAAGGCCACATAGGTGGCAGCGGGGCGGCTCACCGTGAGGCCGGGGATCGCCCGCAGGGCATCGATGGCCTGATCGCGGCGCTGGCGCAGGTGCTCCAGGAAGGCCGCCTGCCAGGCCAGACCCTCGGCGCTGCAGGCCGCCGCGGCCGCCACCGTGGATGAGGGTGGCCACCCCATCCACGGTGCTGGGCTGGTCGCTGGCAGCCAGCAGCGCCGCCAGCTCCCCCGGATCGGCCATCGCCACGGTGCCCACCGCCGGGAACGGTCAAGCGCCAGGGTTCCCGGCTCGAGGCGATGCTCCGCGATGGTCTCGCCCTCCGGCGTGACCAGGCGGGTGTGCTCAATCGGGTGGGGCTCCAGTTCCCGATCGCGATCCACCCCGAGGGCCTCCAGGGCCTGGAGGCCCCGGGGCAGCAGCAGAAAGCCGAAGCCCTGATGGGCAGACCCCTCCAGCCGCTCACACAGCAGCGGCGTGGAGCCATGGGCCTGCCGCCAGCCCACGGCGAGGGCCAGGCCCGCCACACCGGCACCGATGATCAGGGGTTGGTTTAGAGGCAACAATCAGGATTCCGGTTGAGCTGCCGGTGATCAAGGGGGGGGGTCGACTTGGAGAGGGCAGACTGGGTGGACAACCTTCCTGCCCCCAATCCTGCCGAGCATGGTCGTTTCCGCAACGGGAAACAGCAACGGAATCACCACCCAGCTGGGTCAGCAGGGCCTAGGCCAGCAGCCCTGGTGGGTGGAGCAGTGGATGGAGCTGATCAACGCTTACCGCTTCAAGAAACGGTTGGAGCGAGCCTGGGACTACGCCCGTTCCGGCAACGTGGTGTCGATCCGCTTTGAAGGTCGCCGCGTGCATGCCCGCGTGCAGGGCACCGGTGAGGATCCCTACAAGGTGAAGCTCTGGCTCGATGTGCTCAACGACGAGGACTGGGGCTACGTGCTCGAGGCCCTGAGCCTGAAGGCGCGCTGGTCGGCCCAGCTGCTGGCCGGGATCATGCCCCAGGACATCGAGCGGGCCTTCGCGGCCAGTGGCAAGCGGCTGTTTCCGTTCAAGTTGCAGGAGGTGCGCAGTGAATGCACCTGCCCCGATAAGGCCAATCCCTGCAAGCACGTGAGCGCCGTCTACTACCTGATGGGCGACCGCTTCTCGGAGGATCCCTTCGTGCTCTTCCAGCTGCGCGGCCGCACCCGCAGCCAGCTCCTGGCCGACCTGGCCGAACGGAGACGCCAGGGGGCGCTGCTGCGGCAGGAGCATGTGCCCCATCCGGTGCACGCCGCCATCGCCGATCCGGCCCGCTGGTGGCGCTACGACGCCGCCCTCGATCCCGATCTGGTGGTGATCACCCCGGCCCTGGAGGGGGAATCGGGTCTGGAGGGGGCCGGTCCCCTGCCCCTGGCCGAGGAACCCCGTTTCCCTGAGGCCAACCGGCTGTTCCTCGAACGCCTGCGGGAGCAGGGGGTAGCCATGGGCCAGCTGGCCATGGTGCGCGCCATGGCGGCCGGCGCGGAATCCACGGCCAGCGGGGAAGAAGGCGGCGAGGGGGGAGGAGCGGCGGGGTGAGCGGTCCCGGCGGGATGGCCCAAGGCAACGCCACCGCTGGCGAGCCCCCCTGGCTGAGCCCCCAGGGCCTGGCCTGGGCAGCCCGGATCCTTGCGGCACACCGCCGCGCCTATGGGCTACCGCTGCTGGCGGGTCCTGCGGAGCGGCCGCTGCGGCTCCAGGCCCAGGAACTCTTCGCCACGGCCCATGTTGTGCTCGCCCACGACGGTGGTGTGGATCCCCGCCTCACCTACGCCAACGCGGCGGCACTGCGGCTGTGGCGGCGCCCCTGGGCCTCCCTGGTGGGCATGCCCTCGCGCCTCACGGCCGAGCCGGCGGAGCGGCAGGCCCGGGCCGGAGCCCTCGCCCTGGCTCTCCAACGCCAAGCGATCGCGAACTACCGCGGCATCCGCATCGACAGCCAGGGGCGCCGCTTCCGCATCGAGGGGGCCCGGCTCTGGACCCTGTGCAACGAGGCGGGGGAGGCCTGTGGGCAGGCGGCCTGTTTCGAGAGCTGGTGGTGGCTGTGATCCCCCCTCCAGCCGGGCCGTCGGCGCCTGCCGGGGCCGGGCCTGTGTAACCCCGCCGAGCCGGAATCTTCCTAAAGTCCCTCCCTCTTCCGGGTCGCCCCACCCCCAGCCCGCGTGACTTCACCCGCCTCCGTGACCACCGCCCCGGGCCCCCGCGCACGCCTCTCCCTGCAGCGCGAAGCGATCGCCGCCGACACCACCACAATCCGCTCCCTCGACTGGGACCGCAGCCGCTTCGACATCGAATTCGGCCTGCGCAACGGCACCACCTACAACGCCTTCCTGGTGCGGGGTGAACGCACCGCCCTGATCGACACCAGCCATCTCAAGTTCGAAGCCACCTGGCTGCCGCTCCTCAAGGAGGAGATCGATCCCACCACGATCGACCATCTGATCGTGAGCCACACCGAACCGGACCACTCCGGCCTGATCGGTCACCTGATCGATCTCCACCCCGAGATCGAGATCGTGGGCTCGAAGGTGGCGATCCAGTTCCTCGAGAACCAGGTGCACCGCCCCTTCCACTCCCGCGCTGTCAAGAGCGGCGAGGAGCTGGATCTGGGCACCAACCCTGAAAGCGGTGTGGCACACCGCTTCGAGTTCCTCAGTGCCCCCAACCTGCACTGGCCCGACACGATCTTCTCCTTCGACCACGGCACCGGCATCCTTTACACCTGCGATGCCTTCGGTCTGCATTACTGCAGTGAGGAGCTGTTCGACAGCGATCCAGGCGCCATCGCCCCCGATTTCCGCTTCTACTACGACTGCCTGATGGGCCCCAACGCCCGCAGCGTGCTGCAGGCGATGAAGCGCATGGACGCGCTGCCGGCGATCAACACCATTGCGGTGGGCCACGGCCCGTTGCTGCGTCACCACCTCGATCTCTGGCTGGGCGACTACCGCGAATGGAGCACCGGACGCAGCAAGGGGGAGGCCTACGCGGCGGTCTGCTATCTGAGCCAATACGGCTTCTGCGATCGGATCAGCCAGGCGATCGCCCGCGGCATCGGCAAGGCCGAAGCCCAGGTGCAGCTGGTGGATCTGCGCGCCACCGATGCTCAGGAGTTGGCCGCCCTGGTGGGCGAGGCGAGTGCCGTGGTGGTGCCCACCTGGCCAGCCCAGCCCGATGCGGAACTGCAGACCTCGATCGGCACCCTCCTGGCGGCCCTGCAGAGCGGCCAGTGGGTTGGCAGCTACGACGCCTACGGCGGCAACGACGAGGCGATCGACACCGTGGCCGCCCAGTTGCGGGGCCTGGGCCAGAAACAGGCCTTCGAGCCGCTACGGATCCGGCAGGTGCCCTCGGCCGAGGATTACCAGCGTTGCGAGGAGGCCGGCACCGACCTGGGCCAGCTGCTCACCCGCGAGAAAACCATCGCGGCCATGAAGAGCCTCGATGGCGACCTCGACAAGGCCCTCGGCCGGCTCTCGGGGGGGCTGTATGTGGTCACGGCGCGGCAGGGGGAAGGGGAATCCCTGCGCAGCGGCGCCATGGTGGCGAGCTGGGTGAGCCAGGCCAGCTTCGATCCGCCGGGGCTCACGGTGGCGGTGGCCAAGGACCGGGCGATCGAGGCCCTCATGCAGGTGGGCGATCGCTTCGTGCTTAACGTGCTGCGGGAGGACAACCACCAGGAGCTGCTGCGCCACTTCCTGCGCCGCTTCCCCCCCGGTGCCGACCGCTTCGCCGGTGTGGCCACCCTCGATGGGGTGGCGGTCGGCGGGCCGGTGCTGGGCGATGCCCTGGCCTTCCTCGGCTGCCGCGTGGCCCAGCGGCTGGAGGGACCCGACCACTGGATCATCTACGCGGTGGTGGAGCAGGGCAATGTGGCCGATACCACCAGCGCCACTGCCGTTCACCACCGCAAGGTGGGCAACCATTACTGATGGCCGCCTCCTCTCTCTCCGCCGCCCCCTCGATGCCTGATCCTGCCGCGGGCGCCCCGGCCGATGCCACCGGCCGCTCGGTGATCGTGCTGCCGGTCGATCCAGGCCTCACCTGCTTGCGGGGCCTCAGCCCGCGGCGCCTGCGCTTCGAGGTGGAATACGGCCTGGAGCGGGGCACCAGTGCCAACAGCTTCCTCTTCGCCGCCGGCAGCACCGCCGCGGGCCAGCCGGTGCCGCCGGTGCTGGTGCATCCACCCGGGGCCTCCTTCGCCGCGCCCTACCTGGCGGCGCTGGCCGACCTGCTCCCCGCCGATGCGGCCCTCAAGGTGGTGGTGGGCCACGTGAACCCCAACCGGGTGGCCCTGCTTCGCCAGCTGGCCGAGCGCTGGCCTGCCCTGATGCTGGTGGCCTCGAATGCGGGGGCGCGGCTGCTCAGCGATCTCTGGAGCCAGCAGAAACCCGGCGCAGCCACCGATCCCGCCGAGGCCCCCCTGCCGCCCCTTCCCCCGATCGACGTGGTGAAGCAGGAGGTGAGCCGCGCGTTGGCCGATGGCCATCGCCTCACCCTGATCCCGGTGCCCACGCCCCGCTGGCCCGGCGGTCTGGTGGCCTTCGAGGAGCGCACGGGGCTGCTGATGAGCGGCAAGTTCTTCGCCGCCCACCTCTGCGGCGAGGCCTTCGCCGAGGCCAACCCCAGCAGCACCGAGGAGGACCGCCGCTACTACTACGACTGCCTGATGGCGCCGATGGCCCGCCAGGTGGAGGCGGTGGTGGACCGGCTCGATGAGCTGCCGATCCGCACGATCGCACCGGGCCACGGTCCGGCGATCGCCACCAGCTGGCGCAGCCTGCTGGCCGACTACCGCCGCTGGGGCGAGAGCCAGGGCCGCTCGGGGCTCACCGTGACGCTCCTGTATGCGAGCGCCTACGGCAACACCGCCGCCATCGCCGACGCCCTGGCCCAGGGAGTGGCCCGCAGCGGCGTGCGCGTGGAGAGCCTCAACTGCGAGTTCGCCCCCAGCGAGCAGCTGATCACCGCGATCCGCGCCGGCGATGCCTTGCTGATCGGTTCCCCCACCCTCGGGGGCCATGCCCCCACGCCGATCGTGTCGGCCCTGGGCACGGTGCTGGCCGAGGGCGACCGGGAGAAGCCGGTGGGGGTGTTCGGCAGCTTCGGCTGGAGCGGCGAGGCGATCGACTTGCTGGAGAACAAGCTGCGCGATGGCGGCTTCCGCTTCGCCTTCGAGCCGATCCGGGTGAAGTTCAGCCCCGATCCGGCCACCCTGCGCACCCTGGAGGAAACAGGCATCGCCCTGGGCCGAGCGCTGCAGGCCGAACAACGCCGCAGCCAGCGCCGCAGCGGCGGAGGCGGCCTCGATGAGAGCCGCAGCAATCCCGCCGTCCAGGCCCTGGGCCGGGTGGTGGGCTCCCTCTGCGTGGTCACGGCCCGCAAGGGGGAGGGCGAAGCGGCCATCGGCGGAGCGATGGTGGCGAGCTGGGTGAGCCAGGCCAGCTTCAACCCGCCGGGCTTCACGGTGGCGGTGGCGCGGGAGCGGGCGGTGGAGAGCCTGCTGCACGTGGGCGACCGCTTCGCGCTGAACGTGCTGGCGGCGGGCCGCGAAACGGGGCCAATGCGCCAGTTCCTGCAGCCCTTCCCCCCCGGCGCCGACCGCTTTGCCGGCCTGGAGCTCGAGGCCAGCCCCGGCGGCCAGCCGATCCTGCCGGAGGCCCTGGCCTGGCTGGAGGCCCAGGTGACGGCCCGGATGGAATGCGGTGACCACTGGATCCTCTACGCCCAGGTGAGCCACGGCGGTCTGCTCGATTCGGCCGGCACCACGGCGGTGCACCAGCGCCGCAGCGGCGCGAACTACTGAGGGCGGAACGACCGATGCGGCATCCATAACAAAGCCCCACCAGCTAATCCATACTCATTCCGACTTCGCTTAAGCTTCCACCAAGTCGCATCCGCTCCCCCATGGACCTCTCCAATCCCGCCACCCAAGCCAATCTCGAAGCCGCCTTCGGCGGCGAGAGCATGGCCAACCGCAAATACCTGTTCTTCGCCGATGTGGCCAAGCAGCTCGGCAATGCCGAGTTGGCCCGCCTGTTCCGCGACACCGCCAACCAGGAAACCGAGCACGCCTTCGCCCACTTCCGCCTGCTCCACCCCGAGCTCGTGGTGAGCGACCCCGACAGCCTCGATGAGGCCGGCAAGCAGGCGATCCTCAGCCGCTGCCTGGAGCTGGCGATCGAGGGCGAAACCTACGAGTACACCACCATGTACCCGGAATTCGCCGCCCAGGCCCGCGCCGACCGCGACGGCGCCGCCACGGCCGAATTCGAGGAGCAGATCGCCGAATCCCAGGACCACGCCGGCATCTTCCGCACCGCCGCCCGCAACTTCGGCCTGCTTACGCCGATCGAACAGCACCATGCCGAGCGCTACGGCGTGGCCCTCCAGGCCCTGCAAGGCCAGGGCGTGGCCGGCGAGGCCGCCGAACCGGTGGCGGGCCAATGGATCTGCAAGGTGTGCTCGATGATCTACGACCCGGCGGTGGGCGACCCGGATTCCGGCATCGCCGCCGGCACCCCCTTCGAGGCGATCCCCGACAGCTGGACCTGCCCGATCTGCGGCACCCGCAAGGCCAACTTCATCCCCTACCGCGAGCCGGAACTGCAGGCGGCCTGAGGACGCGAAGCGCTGCCCTTAGCCCACCCAAACGGCCTGATCCCCCGCCCAGCCAAGGCAGGACGGGGGATTTTGCTTGAAGATGAAGCTCCAGCCCAGCCTCCACGGCCCAGCCGGTCTGCCGATGGTACGGCCAGCTCCGCTAGGGCCGGTTCAGGGACCTGATGATCAAGGGACCCGTGAAGGCGGGCTCAGGCCGCCTGGGGAGGGGTGGGACCACCGCCACCGCCGCCATGGAAGGGAAGCACCAGGGTGGCCCAGTGGTCGGGACGCTCGGGGCGGGCCCGCCGGGCCCGGCGCACACCGAAGGCCACCCGCAACACATTGGTGCCTTCCACCCGCCTCACGCCCCCCCTAGGGGCCGAGGGTTGGTTGCCTGTGCCGTCGCCGTTCATGGTCCCCTGTAATGAATGGCTGCAGTTCCGTATCTCCGGTCACCAGGACCGGACAATGGAAAAGCACGGCCATGATGAGTCATTAGTGGCTGCCCTGGTAGCCGGCGGAACCATCAGGCAGCCAGTTCCGTAACTGCCATCTCTTCAACGGAGGGGCAAGTGCACACCAGATTCCGATCGCCGTAGGCGTTGTCGATGCGGGCCACGGCCGGCCAGATCTTGCTGGCGCGTTGGTCCGGTCCCGCCGGGAAGGCCGCCTCGCTGCGGGTGTAGGCCCGGTCCCAGCGATCGGCGGTCACGGCGGCCAGGGTGTGGGGAGCCCGCTTGAGCGGGTTGTCGAGGGGATCGGCAGCGCCGGATTCCAGGGCAGCCGCCTCGCCGCGGATCGCCACCATCGCCGCGCAGAAGCGATCCAGCTCAGCCAGGGATTCGCTCTCGGTGGGCTCCACCATCACCGTGCCGGCCACGGGCCAGCTCACGGTGGGGGCATGGAAGCCGTAATCCATCAGCCGCTTGGCCAGGTCGTCCACCTCGAGGCCGCAGCTGCGCTTGAGCGGCCGCAGATCGAGGATGCACTCGTGGGCCACCCGCCCGCCGGCGCCGCGGTACAGCACAGGAAAGTGGGGATCGAGGCGCTCGGCGATCAGGTTGGCGGCCAGCAGGGCCACCTGGCTGGCGGTACGCAGGCCGGCGCCGCCCATCATGCGGATGTACATCCAGCTGATCGGCAGGATGCCGGCACTGCCCCAGGGGGCCGCCGAGATGGGCCCGATCGGCTGGCCGCCGTCCGCCAGACCGGCGGCCGCGCCACCCACCGCCGCCAGGGGATGGCCAGGCAAAAAGGGCACCAGGTGGGCCGCCACCCCGATCGGCCCCACACCCGGCCCGCCACCGCCGTGGGGAATGCAGAAGGTCTTGTGCAGGTTGAGATGGCACACGTCGGCGCCGTAGAGGCCCGGCTTGCAGAGCCCCACCTGGGCATTGAGGTTGGCGCCATCGAGATACACCTGGCCGCCGTGGTCGTGAACGAGCTGGCAGATGCGGCGGATGCCGGTTTCGAACACGCCGTGGGTGGAGGGGTAGGTCACCATCAGGGCCGCCAGGTCGGCGGCGTGGGCGATGGTCTTGGCCTCCAGGTCCGCCAGGTCGATGTTGCCGGCCTCGTCGCAGGCCACAGCCACCACCTGCATGCCGGCCATCACGGCGCTGGCGGGGTTGGTGCCATGGGCGCTGGTGGGGATCAGGCACACCCGCCGGTGGCCCTCGCCGCGGCTGCGGTGCCAGGCACGGATCACCATCAGGCCGGCGTATTCGCCCTGGGAGCCGGCATTGGGCTGGAGCGAAACCCCGGCGAAACCGGTGATCGCACCGAGCCAGGCCTCCAGGTCCGCCACCAAGCGGGCGTAGCCGCGGGTCTGATCCGCCGGGGCGAAGGGGTGGAGCTGCGCGAAGGCGGGCCAGCTCACCGGCGCCAGTTCGGCGGCAGCATTGAGCTTCATGGTGCAGCTGCCCAGCGGGATCATGCCGTGCACCAGGGAGAGATCCTTCGACACCAGGTGCTGGATGTAGCGCATCAGCTCGGTTTCGCTGCGGTAGCGGTGGAACACCTCCTGGCGCAGCCAGGGATCGCGGCGCAGGGGCAGGCTGGCGAGGGCCCAGGGCGAGGCCTCCGGGGCCGCCGCCAGCCGGGCATGCAGCACCCCAACGGACTGGGCGGCCTGGGCCGAATCGGCGGCTAGGGCCTCCAGCAGGCGCTGGAGTTCCTCTGGGCTGCTGAGCTCATCGAGGCTGATCGCCAGGGACTCATCGGACCTGGCCTGCTGGCCATCGCTCCCCTGCCGCAGGTTGAAGCCGGCGGCTGCCGCCCGCTGCCGCAGGGAGGCCGCCGCCGGGGTGCGCACCACGAGGGTGTCGAAGCCGGGGCCGGGCTCGGGGGGCAGCCCCAGGGCGGTGAGCGCCTCGGCGAAGGCCTCCCGCAGCGAGAGGATGCGGCGGGCGATGGCCGCCAGCCCCTCGGGACCGTGGTGCACGGCATAGAAGCTCGCCATCACCGCCAGCAGCACCTGGGCGGTGCAGATGTTGCTGGTGGCCTTGTCGCGGCGGATGTGCTGCTCGCGGGTCTGCAGGGCCAGGCGCAGGGCGGGATTGCCCTCGGCATCCCGCGACTGACCCACCAGCCGCCCGGGGATCTGGCGCTTGTAGGCCTCGCTGGTGGCGAAGAAGGCGGCATGGGGCCCGCCAAAGCCCATCGGAACGCCATAGCGCTGCAGGCTGCCCACGGCGATGTCGGCGCCGAGGTGACCCACCGGCGCCAGCAGCACTTGGGCCAAGGGATCCACGGCGGCGGTGCTGATCAGGCCCTCAGCGCGAGCGGCAGCGAGCAGGGGAGCCGGATCCCAGAGGCGCCCCTCCACGCCGGGCAGCTGCAGCAGCAGGCCGAAGGCATCCTCCGGGAATGTCGCCCCGTCCCCGGCATCCGTCAGGGGCCCGGCGGCAGCCAGGGAGGCAGCCAGCCCCTGGGCATCGATCGTTTCCACCGTGATCCCCAGCGGTTCGGCCCGGGTGGCGAGCACCGCCAGGGTCTGGGGCAGCACGGCCCGGTCCACCAGGTAGCGGCGGGCGCCGGAGCGGCGGCTCACCGCCAGGGAGAGGGCCATCGCCTCGGCGGCGGCGGTGCCCTCATCGAGCAGGGAGGCGTTGGCGATCGGAAGACCGGTGAGTTCACTCACCAGGGTCTGGAAGTTGAGGAGGGCCTCCAGACGCCCCTGGGCAATCTCGGCCTGGTAGGGGGTGTAGGCGGTGTACCAGCAGGGATTTTCCAGCACGTGGCGCTGGATCAGGGCCGGCGTGGCGGTGCCGTGGTAGCCGAGGCCGATCAGGCTGCGGGCCGGCGTGTTGAGGGAGGCGATGGCGGCCAGTTCCGCCAGGGCCTCGGCCTCGCAACAGGCCTCGGGCAATCCCTCGGAGGCGGCGGACGGCGGCAGCAGGATGTCGGCGGGCACCACGGAAGCGGCCAGATCCTCGAGAGAATCGAGGCCCAGCTCGGCGAGCATCTGCTGCTGTTCCTGGGGCCCGGGTCCGAGGTGGCGAATCAGGAAGGGTGCTGCCACGGATCAAGGCTTTGAGTCTGCGGATCCTAAGAAACGTGAATGCGCGGCTGTCCCCCAGCGTGGCGGCAAGGGATCCGGCACCAAGACCCATGAGGGGCGACTCGGCGGGCCAAACCTCAGTGCCCTTCCACCGCCGCCCCGTAGGCCACCGCATCCATCAGCCCCTCGAGCTGGGCCGGATCGGCGGGCTTCACCAGCAGCAGCCAGCCCTCGCCGTAGGGATCGTTCTGCAGCTCCTCCGGACTGGCCAGCACCGCCTCATTGCGGGCCTCCACCACGCCGCTGATCGGGGCGAGCAGGTCTTCCACCGCCTTCACCGATTCCACCGAACCGAAGCTGGCGCCCTGGCTGAGGGTGGCGCCCACCTCCGGCAGTTCCACGAACACGATGTCGCCGAGCTGATCCACCGCGAAGGCACTGATGCCCACCCGCACAGCCTCGCCTTCAGGGCGGGCGTACTCGTGGCTGTCGGCGTAGCGGCAGTCCTCGGGGATGGGCAGGGCCATGGGCGGAGCGGGGCGCTGGGGTGCTCCCAGTCTGTCGGAAGCCGCGCCCCGGCGCCTCGTCCCGTCCGGCCCGAACGCCATCCGAGCGGCACCCACCCGAGCCGGCATTCACCAGAAGCACGGTCCCCGAAACACCGGGCTCCTCGTTGCCACATTCAGCCCTCACCTCTCCAACTCCTCATGCATGCCCCGTCTTGGCGCCGGCTGAGCAGCGGCGGGTCGTCGTGCCAGGGCTCCCGGCATTGGGGTGTCCCCAGCCGGGTTCTCGGGGAGTGGATCGGTGGTCGACCGATGCAGCGCCGCCGTTTCAGCTCAGCGCGCCACCAGACCCGCCTCGGCCAGTGCCACCAGGGCCCTCTCCAGGGCGATCGCCTGGTGGCTGTGGTGGGTGCCGCCCTGGGCGTAGAGCACGAAGGGCTCCCGCAGCGGCGCGTCGGCGGAGAACTCGCTGGTGCTGCCATCGATGAAGGTGCCGCCGGCCATCACCAGCTCGCTGGCGTAGCCCGGCATCGGCGCCGGCACCGGATCAAGGTAGGAGCCCACTGGCGAGGCGGCCTGGAAGGCGCGGCACACCAGCTTGAGGGCCTCGGGGTTGCCCAGCCGCACCGCCTGGATGCCATCGCTGCGCTCGGCGCCAGGCAGGGGGTTCACGGCGAAGCCCAGATCGGCGAACACCCGCGCCACCAGCTCGGCGCCAATCAGGGCCTCCGCCACCATCTGGGGCGCTAGGAACAGGCCCTGAAACAGCAGGCGATGCAGGTCGAAGCCGCTGCCCCCCTCGCTGCCGATGCCGGGGGCGGTGAGGCGGCAGCAGGCCCGCTCCACCAGCTCGGCGCTGCCGGCCACATAGCCGCCGCCGGGGGCGAGGGTGCCCCCCAAATTCTTGATCAAGGAACCGGCCATCAGGTCGGCCCCCACGGCGGTGGGTTCGAGCTCTTGCACCAGCTCGCCATAGCAGTTGTCCACGAAGCAGAGGCAATCGGGCCGGATCGCCTTCACCCGCTCGCAGAGCCGCCCGATCGTGGCCACCGGCAGGGAGGAGCGCCAGCTGTAACCGCAGCTGCGCTGGATCAGCACCATCCGAGTGGGCGCTGTCAGGGCCTCCTCCAGCCGTTCCTCATCCACCAGGCCCTCGGCCGTGAGCGGCAGTTCGTCGTAGGTGATGCCGAAGTCGGCCAGGGAGCCGGCGCCGCTGCCCCGCAGGCCGATCACTTCTTCCAATGTGTCGTAGGGGCGGCCGGTGAGCGAGAGCAGCCGATCACCGGGCCGCAGCACCCCGAAGAGGGCCGCCGCGATGGCATGGGTGCCGCTCACGAACTGCACCCGCACGGCGGCCGCCTCGGCCTGCAGCACCCGGGCGAACACCCGATCGAGGGTCTCGCGGCCGAGGTCGCCGTGGCCGTAGCCGCTCACCGAGGCAAAGTGATGCACCCCCAGGCGCTCGGACGCGAAGGCCGCCAGCACCCGCTCCAGGCGGGGGCGCACGGCGGCGGTGCGGGCGGCAGCCAGCGGCGCGATCGAGGCCAGGGCGGCGGCCACCCGATCCCGGGCCCAGCCGGTGCCGTCGGCCACCCCAGCGCCTAACCCTGGAGCCAACCCATCCAGTTCCGCCCTGCCCATCACCCTCCGAGCCGTTGCCACTAGGGCCCCAATCTGAACCAGCCGCGGTCGGCATGTGCTGACAAAGCCCCGACCCGTTGACTCCTGGCAGCCCTTCGTATAGGGTAGCCGGACATTGTCGACCAAATAGCTGTAATGGTGCGCCTTACGAAGCCGTTTAAACGATTTGCCCTTGCCGGGGCCCTGCTCTTCGGTTGCCTGCCGGGCGTTGCTCAGGCCAAATGGATCAAGGCGACGGTGTCGGGGACTAAGGTTCTTGCAAACGAAGTAATTGATGGGGTCCCACCAAATGTAAATGATGATATTGGCTCCTTAACCTTTGTTTTCCAAAATTATACTGGAGCAGTATCAGGGACTGCAGGCGAATGGGCTCAAATAGGTACTACACCACCAAATTATCAACAATTATTTGGATACGGTACTGGTACTGGAGGTGCACCTAGTGACTTACTAAAAGGAAATTACGACGCCTCAAGTACGGCTTATAACAGTGGCGAGGGAGGCATGGGAAATTTTATCAAATCAAATAGAGATGGTACCAATTTCAATTTAAGAGTTGGCACTCAAGGTGCTTCATCAGGTCTTACAGTAGCCACAGGTAATGCTTCGGCCCCCCGAAACGTCGAATTTATACTGCTTGAAAATGGCTCTCTTAGTGATTTTAGCAGTACGACAAATTCCAGTGATGTTGTTGATTTCCTAAAAGCATCATTAGGAGGTACAACATATGGCACACATACATGTGCGGTTGTTCCTCTTATTCCTACTCAATGTCGTGGCACAATCCAGACCGCCAGTGAAGGAGCGATCACATTTTCTTGGTCAACCATTCAATTTGATGAGATCGAGGCTGTTCCTGCACCTCTTCCGATCGCCGGAGCCCTTGCAGGCTTCAGATTATCTAGAAAAATAAGATCACGCATCAAGGCTAACTAATATATTCATGCAACTGGCAAGGTTGGCGCTTCGGTCCGATCATGGGGGGTAGATAATTGCACAAGGAGTCGCGTGAATCTCTTTGCTCAACTCTATGGTTTGTTGGAGTTGTTCTTGTTATTTCATACCCAATCACTGTTCTTTCCAGCATCTTTCCCCTGCAGCTGTTTGAGCCAGCGTGGCAGCTCAATCTGATCACCAACTTGGTGGATAATGGTGGCATCCCATTAATCGGCTTGCTCTGCATCCAGACCGCTGCGCAGTTCAGCCCCGCGCAGAGTCGCCGCCAGGGAATCCACGCCAGCCTGGCCAATCTTTCCCTCGCAGCGATGGCGGGTTTTCTGCTGCTGGTGCCCCTCCAGCTGATTGCGAGCCTCAACCTTTACGAAACGATCAAGAGCCAACAGGTGGGCCGCATTGAGCGGGGTACCCGCCGCCTGGCCACTCTCAGCCAGGCCATTGCCCAGGCCACCAAGGTCGAGGAGCTCCAGGCCGAACTGCAGAAATTCGAAGGCCTCAAACTCGGCCCCGAAGAGCTCGCCTTGCCACTCCCCACGCTCAAAGACAGCCTGCTCGAGCGCATCGGCAAAGCCCGGAGACAACTCGAGGAGCAGCTGCCGCCCCCCGGCCAGCACCTGAGCTGGCCAATGATCCAGGCCAGCCTGCGGATCGTGCCCACCGCCCTGGCCTATGCCGTGGGATTCGCCGCCACAGGGCGCCGTCGCGGCCAGCGAATCTCCCTGCTCGATGAAGTGCGGGCCCTCAACCACCAGAACTCCCAGGCCCGGCAGGAACGCCGCCTCAGCCGCCAGGCTTTCCTCCAGGGCGTTGAAGATGCCCGCATGGAGCAAGCGGTGCTCGCTGAGGAACACCAGGCCAGCAATCCTGCCCCGGCGCCCGACCAAAGCCAGCACGAACCGCCCACCGCCCAGGGGCCATCGCCACTGCCCCAAGAACGGGGGGGCCGCCAGAGGGGGCCGGTGGATCTGGCCTACTTCGAGGAGCTCAGCCGGCTCGACGAGCCGGCCTCCCCGGCCGACGAGTCCAACGAGACGCCGAACTGAGCAGCAGGAGCTCTCGCTCGCCCCCCTCGCCGGCAGCGGGCCATCCGCGTGGACGGATCGCGCTGAACATGCAGTTCGCGCAACCACTTAGGAAATTGACGCCACACGAGCGGATATCCCTACACAAGCTGTAGACCACCCTGACCTGTCCGGTCTATGTTGGCTGCACCTACAGCAGTAGGCCTACTAGGCCATCGCTGCAACCGTGCTGGACAGGCCGATGCGCACCACCCTCCTCTCCCTGCCCGCCGCCGAGCGGAGTGATCTGCAGAGCAGGGCAGCCCTGATCCTGGCCGACG
>JBBASH010000021.1:0-47589 GCA_040399305.1 Cyanobium sp. | reverse complement strand
CCAGCGGCTGTGGACCGGGTGGCGCCGGAGGCCACCGATTCCCACCGGCGACGGGGTCCCGCTGGCATGCAGGAGGGTCGCGGTCGGGAATTGGTCGTCGGTGCGGGGATGGATCACGCGGCGGAAGCTCGCAGGGCAGGACCTCAGGGCAATCTATGGGCTCCGCCGCTGGGACGGCTTCGCCCTTGCGGCGCTCAGGGCCGCCGGGCTCACTCGGCGGCTGTCTTGCCGGCCTCCTTGCTGGTGGTCTTCGCCTTCCCAGGTCGATCCCCCTTGGCCGCTTTCGCCGGGCTTTCTCCGGAGGCCTCGGCCTCCTCAGCATCCGCAGCGTCAGGCGTGGCCGGAGCCTTTTCCGTGACCGTGCTGTTGGCCTCCAGCCACTCCAGCAGGGCCTCGCGCAGCAGGTCGTCGGCCACGGCGGCCCGCAGACGGGCCGGATCGATGCGGTTGCCGTCGCTCAGGCCGCGGCTCACCTCCCGCAGCTTGGCTTCCAGATCCTTTTCGGCCAACTCAATCTTCTCGGCGGTCGCCAGGGCCCGCAGGGCCAGGTTGCGCCGCAGGCGCTGCTCCGCCTCCGGCCGGGAGGTGTCCACCAGGCTGCGCATCAGATCCGGGGTGAAGAGCTTCTTCACATCCATGCCCTGCTGGGCGATCTGGCCGGCCGTCTGCTCGATCAGGGCGCGCACCTCCTCCTGCACGAGGGTTTCGGGCAGCTCCACCTCCAGCTGCTCCACCAGGGCCTCAAGGAGGGCCTCGTGGCGGTTGCCGCGGTGGCGCCGCTCGGCGTCCTCCTTCAGGCGGGTTTCCAGGTCGGCCCGCAGGTCGGCCAAGGTGGCCTGGTCGCTGGCCTGTTGGGCGAAGGCGTCGTCGAGGGCGGGTAGTTCGCGGCTTTTGATGTCCAGAAGGGTGATCTCAAAGGAGGCATCGCGCCCGGCGGCGTCCTCCTGGGGGTAGGACTCTGGGAAGGTGCAGCTCACCGTGCGGGTCTCGCCCGCGGCCAGGCCCAGGATTCCCTCCACGAAGCCGGGGATCATGCGGCCCTCCTCCAACTCCACCTCAATGCCATCGCTGCTGCCGCCCTCGATCGCGGCACCGGTGTCGGTGAAGCTGCCGCTGAAGGCGATACGGGCCACGTCCCCGCTGGCGGCGGGGCGCCCCTCCACGGGCACCAGGGTGGCCAGTTGGCGGCGGGACTGCTCCAGCAGCTCATCCACCCGGGCCGGGTCATAGTTCACTGCCTCAGCCTCGGCCTTCAGCCCCTTGGTGGCCTTCAAGGTTGGGGTGGGTTCCACATCGAGCTCGAGGGTGAAGCTGAGGTCGCTGCCGGGCTCGAACCGTTCCAGCACCGCCTCGAATCCCCCTTCCAGCACCGGCCGGCTCAAGGCAGCGATCTGCTCCTGCTCCATGGCTTCGCGGAACACGCTGTCCACCAGCTCCTCCAGGGCGGTGGCCCGCACCCGCAGGGGGCCGATCTGCTGCAGAAGGACCGCGCGGGGCACCTTCCCTTTGCGGAATCCGGCCAACTTCACGCTGCGGCTCAGTTGTTCCAGGGCCTGGTCGTAGCTGCTCCGGCAGCGGCCGCCCGGCACCGCCACCTCCACCGCCAGGCGGCTGTTTGGGCGCGGCTGGGTGCTCACCTTCAGACCTGCGCCGGTCGGGCTGGCGGCCGAAGCGGCGGGAGCGGAGCTGGCGGCAGGACTCATGAACGGGGGCCGGTCGGCGGAGCAATCCCCAATCCTAGAAAGTGGCCGTTTCGGCACCGGGGCGCGTATTGTGGCTTCGACGCAAAGGCGTGTCGATATCCCCATCCGCTCTAGATCCGTTTCGGGGCGGAGCTCTTCCCAAAAGGTGTGGTTCAGCCACATCTCCCTTCGGTCCAAGCCATCCGAGGACCTCAGGGTTCCACCGGGGCTCCTGTCCCGATTCTCTCCAGGCTCCCGCCGAGTCCCGATTGCTCCACAAGCACAACTCGATCCCTTCTGTCAGCACCCGCCAATCCCGACCGCTCGTTCGTTTCCACCAACCTCAATCTCGGCAGCTCTCAGAGCTCCACCCCCCTCATCCCACCCATCACTGGAACGCCAGCTGAGCGAGCCAGCCCAACCCCGCACCACCGCCGGCCCCACCTCAGGACGCCACAAACCTCACCGCTTCTTCCTTTCCCAGGTCCGTTGACAGCCCCATCTCCTTCCG
Organism: Cyanobium sp.; assembly: GCA_040399305.1. GTDB lineage: Bacteria > Cyanobacteriota > Cyanobacteriia > PCC-6307 > Cyanobiaceae > Cyanobium. Next base: position 45,396 of record JBBASH010000021.1, on the reverse strand, counting down.
CCCTCCAGAGCACCGGAACCCGGCTTCCCCGCCGTCCCCTGCGGGTCGCCGTTCTCGGTGCCACCGGGGCCGTGGGACAGGAGCTCCTCATCCTGCTGGAAGAGCGCGGCTTTCCGGTCGCTGAGCTGCTTCCCCTCGCGTCCCCCCGCTCAGCGGGACAGCAGATCGCCTGGCAGGGTGAGAGCCTCACGGTGCAACCGGTGCAGCAGGGCTGTTTCACTGGGGTGGATCTGGTGCTCGCTTCGGCCGGGGGATCGGTGTCCCGGGCCTGGGCCCCCGAAGCGGTGGCCGCCGGGGCCGTGGTGATCGACAACTCCAGTGCTTTCCGGCTGGATCCCGACGTCCCCCTGGTGGTGCCTGAGGTGAACCCCGAGGCGGCCTTCCGCCACCGCGGCGTGATCGCCAACCCCAACTGCACCACGATCTTGCTCACCGTGGCCCTGGCGCCCTTGGCGGCCCGGCGGCCGATCCGGCGGGTGGTGATCAGCACCTACCAATCGGCCAGCGGCGCCGGCGCCCGGGCGATGGAGGAGCTGCGTCAGCTGAGCCGCACCGTGCTGGAGGGCGGGGAGCCGGTGAGCACCGTGCTGCCCCATTCCCTGGCCTTCAACCTCTTCCTCCACAACTCGCCGCTTGAGCCGAGCGGTTACTGCGAGGAGGAGCTGAAGATGCTCAACGAGACTCGCAAGATCATGGAACTGCCGGATCTGCGCCTCTCGGCCACCTGCGTCCGGGTGCCGGTGCTGCGGGCCCATTCCGAAGCGGTGAACATCGAATTCAGCGAACCCTTCCCGGTGGAGGAGGCCCGGGCCCTGCTGGAGGTGGCCCCAGGCGTGGAACTGATCGAGGACTTCAGCGCTAACCGCTTCCCGATGCCCACCGATGTGACCGGCCGCGATCCGGTGGCCGTTGGCCGCATCCGCCAGGATCTCAGCGAACCGAACGCCCTGGAGCTCTGGCTCTGTGGCGATCAGATCCGCAAGGGGGCTGCTCTCAATGCGATCCAGATCGCTGAACTGCTCCTTCAGGAGGCCGCGGCTTGAACGCACCGACTCCCGCTGCGATCAGCACGGCGCCTAGTACCGAGGCTCCTTTCGGCCGCGTCGTCACCGCGATGGTCACCCCCTTCGCTCCGGACGGCTCGGTGAATCTCGATTTGGCCGCCAGCCTGGCCGACCATCTGGTGCGGGAGGGCTCCGATGGCCTCGTGCTCTGTGGCACCACCGGCGAATCCCCCACCCTCAGCTGGGCCGAGCAGCACGCCCTCTTCGCTGCCGTGAAGGAGGCGGTGGGCGACAGGGCCTCCCTGCTGGCTGGCAGTGGCAGCAACTGCACTGCCGAAGCCGTGGAGGCCACGGCCGAGGCGGCAGCCCTTGGTGCCGATGGCGCCCTGGTGGTGGTGCCCTATTACAACCGCCCTCCCCAGGAAGGTCTGGAGGCCCATTTCCGGGCCGTCGCCGAGGCGGCCCCCGGCCTGCCGTTGATGCTCTACAACATCCCCGGTCGTACGGGCTGCAGCCTGGCGCCGGAGACCACGGCCCGCCTGCTGGATCTGCCCAATGTGGTGGCCTACAAGGCTGCCAGCGGCACCACCGAGGAGGTGAGCCGCCTGCGCCTGCTCTGCGGCGGTGAGCGGCTGGCGATCTACAGCGGCGATGACGCCCTCACCCTGCCGATGCTGGCCGTGGGCGCCGTGGGCGTGGTGAGTGTGGCCAGCCATGTGGCCGGACCGCAGATCCGCGAGCTGATCCAGGCCTTCCTGGCCGGCGATCACACCCTGGCCCTGGCCCGGCACGAAGCCCTGTTGCCCCTGCTCCAGGCCCTCTTCTGCACCTCCAATCCCATCCCCGTGAAGGCCGCCCTAGAGCTCCGCGGCTGGCCGGTGGGTGCCCCCCGTCTTCCCCTCGTCGCCGCTGACAGCACCGTGCGTGAACGCCTCTCCTCAATCCTGGCTGCCCTGCGTCCCACCTGACGCCACGGCTCCCAACGGCCCGGCGATCCTCGCCAGTCCCTGACCATCGGTTCCCCTCAGGCCAGTCCCGAACGGGTCCGACCCCGATCCCGCAACAGTTCAGATCAACTTTTCATTCTCCGGTTCCTACATGAGCAATTTGAACGGATCCCAGCCCGGCAACAACGGCCAAGCCAAAGGTCAACCCGCCCTTCGGGTGATCCCCCTCGGCGGCCTGCATGAAATCGGCAAGAACACCTGCGTCTTCGAATACGGCGATGACCTGATGCTGGTGGATGCCGGCCTGGCCTTCCCCAGCGATGGCATGCACGGCGTGAATGTGGTGCTGCCCGACACCAGCTACCTGCGCGAGAACCAGAAACGAATCCGCGGCATGATCGTGACCCACGGTCACGAAGATCATATCGGTGGCATTCCCCACCACCTCAAGAATTTCAATATTCCGATCATCTACGGGCCCCGCCTCGCCCTCTCGATTCTCACCGGGAAGATGGAGGAAGCGGGCGTGATGGATCGCACCATCCTGCAGACCGTCTCCCCCCGCGAGGTGGTGAAGGTGGGTCAGCATTTCTCGGTGGAGTTCATCCGCAACACCCACTCGATGGCCGACAGCTACACGCTGGCGATCACCACTCCGGCTGGCGTGATCGTTTTCACCGGCGACTTCAAGTTCGACCATACGCCTGTGGATGGCGAGCACTTTGACATCGCCCGTCTTGCCCATTACGGCGAGAAGGGTGTGCTCTGTCTGTTCAGTGACTCCACCAACGCAGAGCTGCCGGGCTTCTGTCCGCCCGAGCGTTCGGTGTTCCCCCACCTCGATCGCCACATCTCCCAGGCTGACGGTCGGGTGATCATCACCACCTTCGCCAGCTCGATTCACCGGGTCTCGATGATCCTCGAACTGGCGCTGAAGAACGGTCGCAAGGTGGGACTGCTGGGCCGCTCCATGCTCAACGTGATCGCCAAGGCGCGCGAATTGGGCTACATGCGTGCCCCGGATGAACTGTTTGTGCCGATCAAGCAGATCCGCGATCTGCCCGATCGGGAAACTCTCCTGCTGATGACCGGTAGCCAGGGGGAGCCTTTGGCCGCCCTCAGCCGCATCTCCCGTGGGGAACATCCCCAGGTGCAGGTGAAGAACAGCGACACGATCATCTTCTCCGCCAGCCCGATTCCGGGCAACACCATCTCCGTGGTGAACACCATCGACAAGCTGATGATGCTCGGCGCCAAGGTGGTCTACGGCAAGGGGGAAGGCATTCACGTGTCGGGTCACAGCTTCCAGGAGGACCACAAGTTGATGCTGGCCCTGGCGCGGCCCAAGTTCTTTGTGCCCGTGCATGGCGAGCACCGCATGCTCGTGGCCCACGCCAAAACCGCCCAGTCGATGGGGGTGCCGGCCGATCACACCCTGATCATCGACAACGGTGATGTGGTGGAACTCACCCCCGATTCGATTCGCAAGGGCGATCCGGTGAAGGCCGGCATTGAGCTGCTCGACGCCTCCCGCAACGGCATCGTTGATGCCCGGGTGCTCAAGGAGCGCCAGCAGTTGGCCGAGGACGGCGTGATCACCCTGCTGGCCGTGATCACCACCGATGGGGTGATGGCGGCGCCGCCCCGGGTGAACATCCGCGGCGTGGTCACCACCGCCGATGCCCGCAAGCTCTCGATCTGGGCCGAGCGCGAGATCACCTGGGTGCTCGAGAACCGCTGGAGCCAGCTCTCCCGCAACACCGGCGGCAAGGCCCCCGATGTCGACTGGGTGGGTGTGCAGCGGGAGGTGGAGCTGGGCCTGCAGCGTCGCCTGCGCCGGGAGCTCCAGGTGGAGCCCCTGATCATCTGCCTGGTGCAGCCCGCTCCCGCCGGAACGCCGGCCTATAAGGGCCGTGCCGATGCTGAGCCGGACAACCGCCCCGCCCCCCGCGGCCGTCGGGAGGTTGGCCGAGATGGTGGACGTGAGGCAGGCCGTGAGCTGTCTCGGGAACTGGTGCGCGATCCCGCCCGGGTGGCCGCGGCTGCACCAGCTCCCGCAGCTGCTGCTGCCCCTGAGGCGAAGGACAGCGCCCCCAGCGCCGATGAGTCCGAGCCCTCTGGCCGGACCCGTCGCCGTCGCTCCGCTGCCGTGGCTGGCTAGTTCAGCCTCAGGGCGTCACCATCACCCGGAGCAAGCCAGCGAGCAGCTCCGGGTCCTCCATCAGATCGTCCAGATCGTCCGGCTCCTCAAGGGCAGGTCCAACCGCTTGCGCTGTGCTCTCCAGCTCCTTGGTCAACGCCGCGTCTCCTTTGCTGGAGGCGCGGAGTTCCCGGATGCGCGTCAGGTCGATTTCCAGCTCCTCGGCCAGGCTGGGATCGGCCTGCGCCACCTCCATCAGTTCCGGTTCCTCCACCACCTCCACCTCCAGGCTGGGCACCACGTCCTGGCTGGCAAAGCCTGGCGCGGCCAGCACGCCGCCCACCTCGGGCTCGATGGTTTTCTCCAGTTGGATGGATTTCTCCAGCCGGATCGGCTTATTCAGCCAGGGGGTGGCGGCCTCCGTGATCCCTTCCGGCGCGGTGCCGGCCTGGGGTATCCACTGGCTCTGGGTATCGAGGAGCTGATCCCCTAGCGGTTCTGCCGTGGTTTCGATCGCCGCCCAAGGGGAATGCTTTTGAGCCACCGTGGGCGAAGCGGCGGCAGCAGCGGTGGCATCAGTCGCTGTGGCTGTGGTGAACACCCCAGCGGCGGCCTCGGGGGCCGCTGGTTCGACAGGCGGCTGGCAGTAGGGCAGGGCCTCTTCGGCGATCCGCCGCAGGTCCGGATCCGCCGGCCCGGCGAGCAGAGCCTGGTAGTGGGGCAGGGCGGCGGCCGGGTCGCGGAGGCCATAGAGGTGGGCGTGGCCCAGCAGCAGGTGCGCCCGGTTTGCCAGGTCAGCGGTCACGGGATCGGGATCGGTGCTCAGATCGGCGATCAGCTGGCCTCCCTGCTTCAGCACATCCGGCCAGCGGTCTTCGGTGTAGGCCCGTTCGAGTTCCGAGTAGCGCTCGCCGGGGTCATTCGCCAGGGGGGATGGGGCCATGGCAGGGATCGGGGATTGCCGAGAACTGGAGCACCAGTGTGCTGCGGTCCCAGCGCAACTGCCATCCGTCGGCCAGATTGCACGCACCGGAACCCCCTTGCCCGGCGAGCCGGCTGGCGAGATCCTCCAGCGCCCGCGCCGGCTGGGCGGGAACGCCATGCAGCGTCAGCCAGCGCTCCAGCAGCAGTCGCCGGTTGCCGCGGCCGAGCCTGCCCAGACCCTCACGCCCGAGAACCCGGCTGTTTTCCCCTGGGGCAGCGATCAGGCCCTGCAGGGCGAGCGCCACGAGCTCATCCTGACCAGCGAGTTCCTCGTCCAGGCGCCCGCTCAGGGCGCCGATCCGGCGGACGGCGCCGGGATGGAGGGCCTCCAGCACGGGCATCACCTCGGCCCGGAGCCGATTGCGCCCGAACCGGGTGTCGAGGTTGCTGCTGTCCTCCCAGATCGGCACCACCAGCTCGCGGCAGATCCGCCCGGTGTCCTCTCGGCTGAAGGGCAGCAGGGGCCGCACCAGCCGGATGGGCTCCCTTCGGTCGCCATCCCCGGGGCTGTCCCGTTCCCGGTCTTGCTCTGGCCCGGTTTCTGCGGTTAGGGCGCGCGCGGCCTTCAGGCTGGCCAGGCCGCGCCGGTGGCTGCCCCGGGCCAGGTTGAGCAGCAGGGTTTCGGCTCGGTCGCTGGCGGTGTGGCCCGTCACCACGTGGGGGATGCCAAGGGCGGTCGCCTGGCGCCGCAAGCAGTCGTAGCGCCAGCGCCGGGCGGCCGCCTCACCGGCGGGCAGCTCCGCGGCCTGCTCGAGCAGAAACGGCAGCTTCTGGGTGTGGGCCCAGGCCTGCAGCTCCCCGGCCTGCTGGGCCGCCTCGGCGCGCCAGCCGTGATCGCCATGCCACAGCACCAGCCGCCAGTGGTGCAGCCGACGCAGGTCGGCCAGCAGCACGGTGAGGGCCATCGAATCCTGGCCTCCCGACACGGCCAGCAGCAGCGACGCCCCTGCGGGCAGCAGCTCCGGATGGCGAAGCAGGTGGCGGTGCAGGCGCTGGTGGTGGGGGCTCCACCGGGTTGGAGAGGCCTCGGATGGGAGAATCACGCCAGAACTGCCGATCCGGTCCGATGATGCGTTCCTCCAGCCTGCCCCCGACCCTCCGGGTTGCCATCACCAGCCGCCGGCTGCTCAAGGTGATCGCTGGTCTCACCAACGTGGATTCGGTTGCGGTGCTGAAGATCGCCCGGGCCGCCGCCGCCGGCGGGGCTGATCTTGTTGATATCGCCTGCGAGCCCTCCCTGGTGCGCGCCGTGGCCGAGGCCGCACCCCAGCTGCCGATCTGCGTGTCGGCCGTGGACCCTGAGCTTTTCCCGGCCGCCGTGGCTGCCGGCGCCGCCATGGTGGAGATCGGCAACTTCGACGCTTTTTATCCCCAGGGCCGCATCTTCGGGGCCGATGAGGTGCTGGAACTCACCCGCCGCACCCGGGCCCTGCTGCCGGAGGTGGTGCTTTCGGTGACGGTGCCCCACGTGCTGCCCCTCGACCAGCAGGAGCAGCTGGCCGTGGATCTGGTGGCCGCTGGTGCCGACCTGATCCAGACCGAAGGGGGCACCAGCGCCCGACCCTTCAGCGCCGGCAGCCTCGGCCTGATCGAGAAGGCCGCTCCCACCCTGGCCGCCGCCCATGCCATCAGCCGGGCCCTGGCGGCGGCTGGCCCCAACCCCGCTCCGGTGATGTGCGCCTCCGGGCTGTCCGCCGTGACCGTGCCGATGGCTCTGGCTTCGGGTGCCGCCGGTGTGGGGGTGGGTTCCGCCGTGAACCGCCTCAGCGATGAGCTGGCCATGGTGGCCGTGGTGCGTGGGCTGCGGGAGGCCATCGATGCCGTGGCTCCGGCCATTGCCGTGCCCCAGCAGCGCTCGGTTTGATCTGACCAGGGTCCTGCCCCACCCAGCCCCTGCCTGAGTGTCGCGGCAGGCCTTTTGGGGCTGGGTTCCTGCGGGTTGTGCCCTGGGTCTAAGCCGCTACCGTGGAAACCGTTTCTGATCGTGAAAGTCTTCCATGGGCCATAGCCTCGTGTGGTTGCTGCAGTGGCCCGTCAGAGCAGTCATTCTGCTGCTGATCACCCGCCTGCCCTTGGGTGTGGAGATGGTGAGCTTTCGCATCGCTCTGGTGTCGGCCCTGGTGATTTCCTTGGCGGGCACCCTGCTGGCCCCGCTCCTGGGGGCGATCCTTACCCCGTTCAAAATGATCACGACCCTCGGCGGGCTGCTGCCGGTGGGCTTTTTGTTTGAGTGGCTGATCTCCATCCTCCTGTTCGGGTTCACCGCCTGGCTGATTCAGGGCTTCCGCCTTCGCAACGGTCTGGTGAGTGCGGCCCTCGGCTCACTCGTCTACAGCTTCGCCAGTTTCTTTTTGCTGCGTGTACTTGGACTTGTGCCTTGGCTTCGGGCCATGGGTCAGTTTTCTGGCAGCCCGCTGGCCTGAAGGCCTCTCGGCTCGCTTGAACCGGATCTGAAGCTCCGACGGGCACCTGTGGCCTGTGGGCTCATCGGATGCTGGGATCAGCCATCCAGCCATCCAGCCATCCAGCCATCCAGCCACGGCCTGCGGTTCACAGCAGGTGGTGGTTTCCGAGACAATGGGGCGATGGTTCCGTTTCAGCTCCACGCCCCCTACGAGCCGAAGGGGGACCAACCCACGGCGATTGCGGCCCTCACCGCCGGGGTTGACGCCGGTGAGCGCTATCAGACGCTCTTGGGGGCCACCGGCACCGGCAAGACCTTTTCGATCGCCAATGTGATCGCCCAAACCGGGCGGCCCACCCTGGTGTTGGCCCATAACAAGACCCTGGCGGCCCAGCTCTGCAATGAGCTGCGGGAGTTCTTCCCGAACAATGCGGTGGAATATTTCATCTCCTATTACGACTACTACCAGCCCGAGGCCTACGTGCCGGTTTCGGACACCTACATCGCCAAGACGGCGTCGATCAACGAGGAGATCGACATGCTGCGTCACTCCGCCACCCGCTCGTTGTTTGAGCGCAAGGATGTGATCGTGGTGGCCTCGATCAGCTGCATCTATGGCCTCGGCATTCCCTCCGAATACCTCAAGGCAGCCGTGAAGTTCCAGGTGGGCGAAACGCTCGACCTGCGCAGCTCGCTGCGGGAGCTGGTGAACAACCAGTATTCCCGCAATGACATCGAGATTGCCCGCGGTCGCTTCCGGGTGCGGGGCGATGTGCTCGAGATCGGGCCTGCCTATGAAGATCGGCTGGTGAGGATCGAATTGTTTGGTGATGAGGTGGAGGCGATCCGCTATGTGGACCCCACTAGCGGCGAGATTCTGCAGAGCTTGGACACGATCAATATCTATCCCGCCAAGCACTTCGTGACCCCGAAGGAGCGGCTTGAGGGGGCGATCAAGGAGATCCGAGCCGAGCTCCGCGAACGGCTTGATCTGCTCAATCTCCAGGGGCGACTGCTGGAGGCCCAACGGCTGGAGCAGCGCACCACCTACGACTTGGAGATGCTGGAGCAGGTGGGCTACTGCAACGGCGTTGAAAACTACGCCCGCCACCTGGCCGGTCGCCCCGCCGGCACGCCGCCGGAATGCCTGATCGATTACTTCCCCGACGACTGGCTGCTGGTGGTGGATGAGAGCCATGTCACCTGCTCCCAGCTGCAGGCCATGTACAACGGCGACCAGAGCCGCAAGCAGGTGCTGATCGAGCACGGCTTCCGCTTACCCAGCGCCGCCGATAACCGGCCGCTCAAGGGTGATGAATTCTGGGAGAAGGCGAAGCAAACGATCTTCGTGAGCGCCACCCCTGGCAACTGGGAGATGGCCCAGAGCAAGGGCCAGGTGGCCGAGCAGGTGATTCGCCCTACCGGGGTGCTCGATCCGATTGTGGAGGTGCGTCCCTCCGATGGCCAGGTGGATGACCTGCTGGGTGAGATCCGCGTGCGGGCCGATAAGAAGGAGCGGGTGCTGATCACCACCCTCACCAAGCGGATGGCGGAGGACCTCACCGACTACCTGGCCGAAAACGGCGTGCGGGTGCGCTATCTGCACTCCGAGATCCACTCGATCGAGCGGATCGAGATCATCCAGGACCTCCGCAATGGCGCCTACGACGTGCTGGTGGGGGTGAACCTGCTGCGGGAGGGACTGGATCTACCGGAGGTTTCTCTGGTGGCGATTCTCGATGCCGACAAGGAGGGTTTCCTACGGGCCGAGCGCTCCCTGATCCAGACGATCGGCCGCGCCGCCCGCCACATCGAGGGCAAGGCCCTGCTCTACGCCGACAACCTCACCGATTCGATGGTCAAGGCCATCTCCGAAACCGAGCGCCGCCGCGCCATCCAGCACGCCCACAACGTTAAGCACGGCATCACCCCCACCCCCGCCGGCAAGCGGGCCGGCAACGCGATCCTGTCCTTCCTGGAGGTGTCGCGCCGGCTCAACGATGATCAGCTCGAGGAGGCCGTCGACCAGGCCGAACACAACGCGGTGCCCCTCGATGCCCTGCCGGAGCTGATTCAGCAGCTCGAGGAGAAGATGAAGGCGGCGGCGAAGAAGATGGAGTTCGAAGAGGCGGCCAACCTGCGCGACCGGATCAAGGGGCTGCGTCAGAAGTTGGTGGGGAAGAGGTGACCCAGTTGCTGCCGTTGGCGCTCAGGCCTGCTCTGGAGCTCAGGCCTCTTCTGGCGCCTCGCTGCCCTCGGCGCGGTTGAGCACCTCGCCCCCCAGAGCGAAGGCCCCATGCACCGCCTGGAGGGCCCGGATGCCGTCGGATTCAGCCACCACGCAGCTAGTGCGGATCTCGCTGGTGGCGATCAGTTCGATGTTGATGCCGGCCTCCGCCAGGCTGCGGAACATTCGGGCTGCAGTTCCTGCCGTGCAGGCCATGCCTGCTCCCACCGCACTCACCCGGGCGATGGCGGGTCCTTCCTCGAAGCCGGCGCCGCTCCAGCCGGCCAGCACTGGTCCCAGGGCCCGTTCGGCGCCGGGGCGGTCGTCACGCTTGAGGGTGAAGCTCATGTCACGGCTGAGCTCCGGCGCCACCCCATGGGTGCGCTCCGACTGCACGATCGCGTCGAGGCTGATGCCGGCATCCGCCAAGGCCCGGCAGATCGCCGCTGCGGCGCCTGGCCGGTCTGGCACGCCCCGAACCACCACCTGCACCTGGTCGCGGTCAAGGGCCACGCCCCGCACGGCGGGACTGTCCGGGTTGCAGGGCCCGGTGCCGAGCCTCACCTGATGGTCGGCTAGCTCGAAGGCCGTGGCGGCGGCCCGCAGGGCCTTGCCCCCCTGGCTCCCCTCCACCAGGCAGCTCACCTTCACCTCACTGGTGGCGATCAGCCGCAGGTTGATGCCCAGCCGGGCCAGGGTGTCGAATAGCCGGGCCGCCACGCCTGGGCGGCCCATGATCCCGGCGCCGGCGATGCTCAGTTTTGCCATCCCCGCCTGGGCGCTGAGTTGGGCCCCATCCGCCCCGAATTCCTGCAGCAGCCGGCGGCAGATTGTGGTGGCCAGCTCCAACTCGCTTTCGGCGAGGGTGAAGGCGATGTCGTTGCTGTTCCCCTGGTGGGTGGCCTGCACGATCAGATCCACATTGAGCCCCGCCTCCCCCAGGGCCTCGAACAGGCGGGCCGCCACTCCCGGCCGATCCGGTACGTGGGCCAGGGCCAACACGGCTTGCCCTTCTTCGAGTTCGACCCCGTCCACCGGGCGACCTAGCTCCAGCCCCTCGCTGCCGATCGGTCGGGGAGCGCCGCTGGTGAGCCGGGTGCCCGGCGCCTCGCTCCAGCTGGAGCGCACCACCAGGGGCACGCCGTAGTTGCGGGCGATCTCCACGGCCCGGGGGTGGAGCACGGCGGCTCCAAGGCTGGCCAGTTCCAGCATCTCGTCGCAGCTCACCGACTGCATCAGCTGGGCGTCAGCCACCTTGCGGGGATCGGTGGTGAGCACCCCTGGCACATCGGTGTAGATCTCGCAGACGTCAGCGCCGAGGGCTGCCGCCAGGGCCACCGCCGAGGTGTCGGAGCCGCCGCGGCCGAGGGTGGTGATCTCCGGGGTGCCCGCGGCGCCGCTGCTGGTGCCCTGGAACCCCGCCACCACCACCACCTGGCCCTCCTCCAAAAGGCGCTGCAGACGATCGGTGCGCACCTCCAGGATGCGGGCGCGGCCATGGGCCGATTCGGTCACGATTCCCACCTGGGGTCCGGTCATCGACACCGCCGGGATCCCCTGGGCATGGAGGGCCATCGCCAGCAGGGCGATCGACACCTGCTCCCCGGTGGCCAACAGCATGTCCATCTCCCGTCGGGGCGGATCGGCGCTGATCGCCCGGGCCAGCCCCGTGAGTTCATCGGTGGTGTGGCCCATCGCCGACACCACAATCACCAGGTCATGGCCCTGTTCCCTGCTGGCGGCGATCCGCCGGGCCACCGCCTGGATGCGTTCCACATCGGCCACGGAGGTCCCTCCGAATTTCTGTACAAGCAGGGCCATTGGCGGTGGATCGCGATCGGGCGATTAAGCACTCGCGATTATCGGAGGCGGCTGGTGCCTGGTCCGTTGCCGATGTCCTCGGCGGCGGGCAGGGTTCAGTGGTCTTGGAGGCCGGGTCGGATCTGCATCGCCGGGCGGCTGCGGTGCCGGGCGACGATCGAACGATGCCGTTGCGGTGGCTGCCAGGCGGCGATCCGTCCGAATTCAAGCGGCGGTTCCCGGCACCAGGAAGCCATCGCGGAAGGCCTCGCCCGGCTCGGCTCCCCGTTTGAGGGCCGCTTCCACCTCCAGCACCTGGGTCAGCAGGATGAGGAGGTGCCCAGGGCGGCGGCCCCGCAGCTGTTTGCGCATCACATAGATGCGCTTGGGGTTGGCGATGCCGGCCGCCTTGGCGACCACGGCCACGTCCTGTTCGCCCTGCTGCTCCAGCAGGGTCACCCAGAGCCAGCCGCGGATTTGGCTGGTGAGGGCGGCCACGATCCGCAGGGCGGGCTCATTGGCGGCCAGCAGGGCATCGGCTCGGGCAATGGCCTCCGCACCCTGGCCGGCCAGGAGGGCATCGCCCACCGCCAGGGCGCTGGTGCTGCGACCCCCCACCAGCGCCTCCACGGCCGCCGCGGTGATCGGCGCCGATCTCCCCTGCTGCCTGGTCGAAGGTTCTGAACCGGTGGGGCCGGGGGTGGTGGCCGCGGAGCCGGCGTAGAGGGAGAGCTTTTCCAGTTCGGAGGCCAGCCGGGCGCTGTCGCCACCGATCGCCTCGGCCAGCGCTTCGGTCGCCGCCGGCTCCAGCTGCAGTCCGAGTTCCTGGGCTGTTCGCTCCACCAGGGCGATCAGCCCCTCCCCATCCCAGATGGCCGGGAGGGGGAAACTGTGTTCCTCCGCCACCTTCTTGAGGGCCTTGGTGGTCTTCAGCCGCGCATCGGGCTTGCCCGCACTCACAAGCACTAGGTGGCAATCCGCCGGAATCAGCGAGAGGCTCGCCTCCAGCCGGGAGGCCAGCTCCGCCGGGCACTGGCTGCAGAACGGGCTCCGCTGCAACACCACCAGGCGTGCTCCGCCGCCGAAGGGGGGCGTGCGCGCCTCCTCCAGGGCCCGGCCCGCCTGGGCGCTGTCGTTGCCATCCAGCCGGCTGAGGTTGATCGAGGCCCAGGCCGGATCCACCAGCTGCCCCACCAGGCCATCCACGGCCCGGGAGCGGGCGGCCTCGTCGTCGCCCCAGTACAGGTGGATCGGCATGGAGCCAGACTGGCGCAGGGCGATCATGGAATGTCCAAGGCCCTATCGCGCCATGCCACCCACGCTCGTCATCGGTGGTGCCGGTTTCATCGGCATCGAGGTCTCGCGCTTGCTGCTCGAGGCCGGCGGCGATGTGGTGATTCTCGGCCGCGGCAAGGAGCCCCTTGGCTTGCCAGCCGGCTGTCGCTATGTGCAGGGTGACTATGCCAATCTCGGCCTGCTGCGCACCCTTCTGACGCCGGGGTGCAATGTGGTGAACCTGGCCTATTCCACGGTTCCCAAGACGAGTTTTGGCGATCCCACCTTTGATCTCCTTTCTAACCTGCCCTCCAATGTGGCCCTGCTTCAGGAGGTTAAGCGGGCCGAGGTGCGCCGCTTGGTGATTGTGTCCTCCGGTGGCACGGTCTATGGCGCAGCCACCATGCTGCCGATCCCGGAGGATCACCCCACCAATCCGATCAGTCCTTATGGAATCACCAAGCTCACCATTGATTCCTATGCGCGTATGTTCCACGCCACCACGGATCTGTCGGTACTGATCGCCCGGCCTGCCAATGCCTATGGCGAGGCCCAGCGCACCGGGGTGGGACAGGGTTTCATGGCGGCGGCCATTGATGCGATTCAGCGGGGCCGAGAGGTGGAGATTTATGGACTTGAGGGCACGATTCGTGACTACATCCATGTGCAGGATGTAGCCACCGGAATCGTGGCAGTTCTTCAGCAGGGTAAGGAGGGAAATATCTATAACGTCGGCACCGGCATCGGTGCTTCCAATCTCGATCTGATCCGCTTGCTGCAGGGCCTGGCCGATGCCGATGGTTTTTCGGTGCGGGTGAACCACCTGCCGGAGCGGCGTTTTGATGTGGCCGCCAACGTGCTTGATTCCCGCAAGCTGCGCGACGCGAGCGGCTGGGCGCCGCGGATTCCCCTCTCCGAGGGATTGGCGGCGATGTGGCGCCATGGTCTGCAGCGCAAGCTCGAGCAGGGGCACCGGCCATGAGCCTGGCCGCCGCCGATTTCGATCACCCGATCTTTGTGGAGAGCATCCGCCGCATCCGGCTGCTGCTGGGGGAGAGCGAGCTGGTGGGGGTGGAGGGGGAGCTGCTGGAGCGCCTGGTGCACAGCAGTGGCGATCCCGCCATTGCCCCTTTGCTGCGGTTCAGCCCCGGAGCCTGTGCGGTGGGGCTCCAGGCCCTGGCCTCCGGCGCGGTGATCCTCACGGACACCGCCATGGCGGCCAGTGCTGTGGCGCCGATGGCGCGTCGCACCTTCGCCAATCCCGTGCATGCGGTGCTCGACTGGGCCCCCGCCACGCCACCGGTGGGAGGCACCCGGGCCGCGGCGGGGATGGAGCGGGCCCTGGCGGCCCATCCCGGAGCGGTGGTGCTGATCGGCAGTGCCCCCACCGCCCTGGAGCTGCTGCTGGAGCGGGTGGCGACAGGGGCCCTGGCTGCGCCCGCCCTTGTGATTGGCATGCCCGTGGGGTTCGTGGGTGTGGCCGAAAGCAAGCGGCACCTGGCCGCCAGTGATCTCCCCCAGATCCGCCTGGAGGGCAGCCGGGGCGGGGCCGGCTTGGTGGCCGCGGCGGTCAATGCTCTGCTGCGGCGGGCCTGGCTGGATCGCCTGGCCTGAATTGTCCTCAGGCAGCCCGGGGATCCGCAGCCGCGGCGCGGTCGATGGGGTCGCTGCCACCGGGTGCGCCGCTGGCCCGGCCGCGCCCCTTCGCGGGCTTGCGGCTTGACGGGCCCGCCTGCTGCAGCCCCACCGCCACATGGCTGTTGGCCTCGATCCGGCCCAGCACCTGGCGGGCCCGCAGCACCACCGAAGGGGGCACGCCAGCCAGCCGGGCGGCCTCGATGCCGTAGCTGCGGCTGGCGCCGCCCCGCACCACCCGATGCAGGAACACCAGCTCGTCGCCGGTTTCCTCCACCAGCACCTGGGCATTGGCCACGTTGGGCAGCAGTTCGGCCAGCTCGTTGAGCTCGTGGTAGTGGGTGGCGAAGATCGTGCGGGCGCGGAGGTCGCCGGCCAGGTGTTCGGCCACCGCCCAGGCGATCGAGAGGCCATCGAAGGTGGCGGTGCCGCGGCCGATCTCATCGAGCAGCACCAGGGAGCGCTCGCTGGCGTGGTGAAGGATGTTGGCGGTTTCGGCCATCTCCACCATGAAGGTGGATTGGCCGCTGGCTAGGTCGTCGACGGCGCCGACGCGGGTGAAGATCCGGTCGGCGATGCCGAGGCGGGCGGAGCGGGCCGGGATCCAGGAGCCGATCTGGGCCAGCAGCTGCAGCAGCCCCGTCTGGCGCAGGTAGCAGCTCTTGCCGCTGGCGTTGGGCCCGGTGAGCACCAGCAGGTCGGGTGCTGGTGGGGTGGAGGAGGGATCGCTGCATGGAGCCTCGCTAGCGCCGCCAAGGGCCAGGTCGTTGGCGGTGAAGGTCTCCTCCACCAGCAGCTGCTCCACCACCGGGTGGCGGCCGGCCTCGATCCGTAGCTCCCGGCCCTCCACCAGCTCCGGCCGGCACCAGCCGCCGGTGGCGGCCACCTCCGCCAGGGAGGCCAGGGCATCGAGGTCGGCCACCAGGCGGGCCGCGGCGCGGATCGGGGCGGCCCGCTCCCCCACCCGGCTCCGCAGGGCCGTAAACAGTTCGTATTCCCGCTGGGCGGCGCGGGCCCGCAGCTGCAGGATGCGCCCTTCGCGTCCTTTGAGGGCGGGCGTCACGAAGCGTTCCTCGTTGGCCAGGGTCTGGCGGCGGATCCAGTGGTCGGGCACGGTGGCGGCCCGGGCCCGGCTCACCGCCAGGAAGTAGCCGAAGCTGCGGTGGTACTGGAGCCGAAGGTTGGGGTTGCCGCTGGCGCGGCGCTCGCTGGCCTCCTGCTCGGCCAGCCAGCCGTCCTGGTCGTCGAGCTGGTTGCGCAGGCCATCGAGCAGTGGGTCGACGCCGTCGTGGATCAGGCCGCCTTCGCTGAGGCTCAAGGGAGGGGTGTCGAGCAGGTGGTGGCGCAGTTCGGCCGCCAGGGCGGCCAGCTCCGGCCAGGGCTGGCCCAGGGCGCGCAGGGGTTCGCTGTGGCTGTCTTTGAGCAGCCCCGCCAGCCGCGGCAGCCGCTCCAGGCCGTCGGCCAGGGCCACTAGGTCGCGGGCGGAGGCGCTGCCGGCGCCGGCCCGGCCCGCCAGGCGCTCCAGATCCCCCATCGGCCGCAGCAGGCGCCGTAGGGCTAGGCGCAGGGGGCGGTGGTCCACCAGCTCCCCCACGGCCGCCTGACGCACCAGGATTCCGGCTCGCTCCACCAGGGGAGCTTCGATCCAACGTCGCAGGCAGCGCCCCCCCATGGCGGTGGCGGTGCGATCCAGTGCCCAGAGCAGGGAACCGTGCAGGCCGCCGCCGAGCTGGGTGCGGGTGAGCTCCAGGTTGCGGCGGGTCTGGGCATCGAGCACCAACTGGTCGCCGGCGTGCCACACCGTGGGCATCTCCAGGGGGATCGGGCCTGGACCGGTGCTGCCGCCGGCGACGGCGTTGTTAGCGGGGACGGTTGGTCGTTCAGGAGTATCTGACCGCTGGGGCGGGAGCTCAAGGCCCAGCCCCGCTGAACCCGCCCTAGCCGCCGAGGGTCCGGGCTGGGTGGTGTCGATGTAGGCCAGCAGGCCGCCCGCCGCCCGCATGGCCAGGGGGAGTTCGCCGAGGCCGAGGCCCTCGAGGCTGGCCAGCCGGAAGTGACCCAGCAGGCGCGCCCGGGCCTGGGGGGCCTCAAATGGGGTGCGGGGCAGGGCCGTGAGCCGTTGGGGATCGGGGCACCAGGCGGGGGCCGGCGCTGCAGCGTCGTTCTGGCCGCCTTCTCCTGAGAGGACGATCGCGGCAGGAGAGCTCACCACGCCCGTTTCCAGCCCGGGCCACACCACCTCGGCCGCCTCCAGTTGCAGCAGCTCCTGGTGCAGCGCCCCGCTCCCCTCCCGCTCGGTGACCCGGAATTCACCGGTGCTCACATCGGCCACCGCCAGCCCCCAGCGGCCGCCGGGGCCCGTCACCACGGCGCAGAGCCAGTTGTTGCGGCGGGCGGCGAGCATGCCCTCCTCGAGCACCGTGCCGGGGGTGAGCACCCGGGTGATGTCGCGGCGCAGCAGGGCCCCCTTTGCGGGGGTGGTTTCGAGCTGGTCGCAGAGGGCCACGCTGAGGCCGCGGCGCACTAATTCGGCGCAGTAGCGCTCGGCGGCGTGGTGGGGGATGCCCGCCATCGGCACCCGGCCGATGCCCTTGCCGCCCTCCTTGCCGGTGAGGGTGAGCTCCAGCAGGCGCGAGAGCAGCAACGCGTCCTCGAAGAAGAACTCGTAGAAGTCGCCGAGGCGGTAGAGCAGCACCCGTTCCGGATGGGCCGCCTTGAGCTCCACGTAGTGGCGCAGCACCGGGCTGAGGGCGGCCGGGTTCACCAAGCTGTGGTGGTGCCAGCGGGGCAGGTCGGCGTCGGGTAGGGGGTGGTGTTCGTCGGCGGGGTGCGCGCCTTCCCCGGACCCCGCGGCAGAGCTAGCGCTCCCCTTGGGCTGGGATTCTGCGACTGCAGCCCCGGCACCTGGCTTTGTGGTTACGCCCGCTGCCCCAGCCGCTGCCTTCGTTGTTGTGGCGGCGGCTGCCCCATCGCTCCCCTCCTCCTCCAGGCCCCGCGCCCTGGCGGCCGTGTCCTGCCGCTGCCGGGGCCTGGAGGCCGCATCGGCCTCCAGGAGGTGGTCGGCGTCGAGTGCTTCAGCCGGGTCACCACTGGCTTCGGCCGCCTGCAGGGAGCCGGGCGTGGCAAAGCTGGATCGACGTCCAGGGGCCCCAGAAGCGGTTCCCCCCGCTGCAGGCGCCGCCTCGGCAAACAAACTTCCCTGCAGTCCAGACCCCACCAGCTCGGCAACCAGGGACAGCTGCTGCTCGGCTGGCGCCGCCATGACACTGGTGGTGGGGGAAGCGCATCCTACGAGACCCCACCAGTGGGGTCCAACCCCGGCAGGCCGCCACCCACCTCCCACGGTCGGCCGCGTCGCCCGGCCTTGCACCCCCTCCCCACAACTTGTGAAGGAAGCCCCGGCCCCGCCTCGGCTGGGCCCGGCTGCCGTGTGAGAATCCCCCTATTGCCTGGTCCGGCCGGCCCGCCAACCCCTTCCAGCACCTCCTCATGCAGATCATCAACACACTCACCGTTCTGGCTTTGGTGGTGCTGTCGTTCGCGCTGATCGTGGCGGTCCCGGTGCTGTACGCCAGCAGCGAGGACAGCGGCCGCTCCAACCGCCTGATCCTGATCGGCGGGGCGGCCTGGGTGGCCCTCGTGCTGCTCAACTGGGGTGTCAGTTACTTCGTGGTCTGAACGTCTTGGCGGTTTTCGAAGGGCGCTTCACCGATACGGCCAATCTGCGGATCGCCGTGGTGGTTGCCCGTTTCAACGATCTGGTCACCGGCAAGCTGCTGAGCGGCTGCCTGGATTGCCTCTCACGCCACGGCATCGATACGGCCCCCACCAGCAGCCAGCTGGATGTGGCCTGGGTGCCCGGCAGCTTTGAGATCCCCCTGGTGGCCCAGCGCCTCGCCGCCAGCGGCCGCTACCAGGTGGTGATCACTCTGGGGGCTGTGATTCGCGGCGACACCCCCCATTTCGATGTGGTGGTGGCCGAGGTGGGCAAGGGCGTCTCCGCCGTGGCCCGCGACACCGGCATTCCCGTGATCTTCGGCGTGCTCACCACCGACACCCTGCAGCAGGCGCTCGAGCGGGCCGGCATCAAGAGCAATCTGGGCTGGAGCTACGGAATGCAGGCGCTCGAGATGGGCAGCCTGATGCAGGCGTTGGTGTGATCCACAACGCCCTAACTTGAAGCGAGCTAAGAATCCAAACCATGAAAGGCGAGGATATAGCCGATATTTTTTGTTGAGTTCAAGCGGATGAAGAGATTCGAACTCTCGACCCTCTCCTTGGCAAGGAGATGCTCTACCACTGAGCTACATCCGCATCAATGCTGACCTTTGCTCACGTCGGTTCCATCTGGAACTGAATCAATCCCGAACAATGCCTAGGGGCCGGTGTTCTGGGTGGTGCGGTCAGACCGGCCTCGCCGCCGGACCAACCCATCATGCACCATCGGGGGTGCCCTTCGGCAACCCCTTTGGGGATCCCCTTGCCCTGACCGCAGCAAGACCCTGAGCCGGCGCACCCTTCCGCGCTGGAATCGCCTGCGGTTAGCCTCCTCAAAACGACAGGCGCCATGATCGGCACACCGGTTCCTCAAGCTTTACAGCGCGTTCTGGTGACCGGCGGCGCCGGCTTCATCGGTGGAGCGATGGTGCGGCGTCTGCTGAGCGACAGCCAAGCCACGGTGTTCAACCTCGACAAGATGGGGTACGCCAGCGACCTCACGGGCATCGAGCGCCTGGGGGCGGGAGCGGCGGAGCGGCACCAGCTGCTGCAAGTGGATCTGGCGGATGGGGAGGCCACGGCGGCGGCGATCAAGATGGCCGATCCGGATCTGGTGCTGCACCTAGCGGCAGAGAGCCATGTGGACCGCTCGATCGATGGGCCCGGCGCCTTCATCGAGAGCAATGTGACCGGCACCTTCCACCTGCTTCAGGCGGTGCGTAGTCACTGGGAGGGCTTGCCGGCCGAACGGCAGGCCGCTTTCCGCCTGCACCACATCAGCACCGATGAGGTGTTTGGCTCCCTTGGGGCCACGGGCCGCTTCTCTGAAAGCACCCCTTACGACCCCCGCAGCCCCTATTCGGCCAGCAAGGCGGCGAGCGATCACCTGGTGAACGCCTGGCACCACACCTACGGCTTGCCGGTGGTGCTCACCAACTGCTCCAACAACTACGGCCCCTGGCAGTTCCCGGAGAAGCTGATCCCGGTGGTGATCCTGAAGGCGGCCGCGGGAGAGCCGATTCCGCTGTATGGCGATGGCGCCAACGTGCGCGACTGGCTGTATGTGGAGGATCACGTGGATGCGTTGCTGCTGGCGGCCACCCAGGGTCAGCTCGGCCGCAGCTACTGCGTGGGCGGCCATGGCGAGCGCACCAACAAACAGGTGGTGGAGGCGATCTGTGCCCTCCTAGACGAACGCCTCCCCGGCGGAGCCCCCCACAGCAGTCTGATCACGCCGGTGCGGGATCGGCCGGGCCACGACCGCCGCTACGCCATCGACCCGGCCCGGATCAGCCAGGAACTGGGCTGGCAGCCACGCCATAACTTCGAGGAAGGTCTGGGGGCCACGGTGGATTGGTATTTGGCCAACATCGACTGGTGCGAGGCGGTGCGTCAGCGGGCCGGCTATGGAGGTGAACGGATGGGTAGCGCCATGGCAGAGACGGCTGCCTCCTCAGCCTCTTGATCCGCGAGAGGCTGATGCAACGGCATGCCTTGCTCGTGATTGTGGCGTATCACCCGAGGGAGGAGGAGGTCACCAGGCTCGCAAAATGTCTGGCCCAACTCTCTCCTCGAGTTGGTTACGCCGTTGTTTCGAATGATCATCGCCCAGGCGAACCGGTTGAGGCGTTGAGATCCGGCGCCGACGGCTTTTTTGTGAACCAGGATAATCCCGGCTATGGCAGAGCCATCAACCAGGTTGTTGCCTCAATGCGCCTTGAAGGGCCGCTGCCTGAGTTGATTGGGGCTCTCAATACTGATCTTGCCTGGCAACAAGGAACTTTTGAAACGCTTCTCGATTGGTTATTGGAGCACCCAGAGGTCTCTGTGGCCGTTCCTCAGTTGGTCGATCCTCAGGGTGTGGTGCAATTGCTCTGCAAGCCAAATCCCACTGTGTTGGGATTGTTCAGTCGGCGTTTCATCCCGGAACTCTTGAAGCCAGGCTGGCTGAGACGCTATGACCAATGGTATGTGATGGCTGATCGCGATTACAACTCTATTTTTGAGGTTCCTTATCTCAGTGGCTGCTGTATGTTGATGCGAACAAAGAATTACCTGGCCGCCGGGGGATTTGACGATCGTTTCTTTCTCTATCTTGAAGATGCTGACATCACCCGATCGCTTGCCGCTTATGGCCGTGCCTTGCATCTGCCCGTAGCATCAGTCGTCCATCACTGGGGACGAGGCAACCACCGCAACTGGAAGCTGACGCTGGTGAATTTTCACAGTGTTTGGCTTTATTTTTCTAAGTGGGGGTGGAAGTTATGGTGACGTTGTTCTCTTCCTTCATCAGGTTGAAATAGACTCGTTCATACTCTTCCACCATGCGATTCGGATCAAACTTTTCCGCAGTTTCCTTCACCCTGCCCACAAGGGATTCATAGTGGGTTGGATCATTGGCGATCTCACGGATCAGCTTGGCTAGGCTTGTAATCGGAATCTGCCAGTTGTTTAGATTAAAAACCAAGCCAGCTAGACCAGCGTTAGTTGCCAGCATCTGATTGATTTCACCAATATTGCTGGCCAGCACCGGTTTTCCAGTCATTAGGCAATCAATCAACACTAGGGGGAAACTCTCTCCCTGAAAACGACTGGGAATAAAACCCATATCCGCGCAGGAAAAATAGGCACGCACCTGCGGTTGAAATCCCAAGAAATGAATCACTTCGTTACCCGCGTACTTGGGTGCCAGTCGCTCTGGCTCTTCGCCGTCGCCAATCAGTAGCAGATGGATCTTTCGTGGGCTGTCAGTATTTGCCAGAAGAGTAGCCTCAATGGCTTCCTGCCATCCCTTGTCCGCAATGCCTCTCGCAACCATGCACAAGACAAAATCCTTACGATCAATGCCGAGATCCGCGCGATCAATTGGCGAATAGGGCGCGGCGGTAACCGCGTTGTTGATGCGAACAAAATGTTTAACTGCCAAAAAATCCTTGGAAAAGGGCGATAGGTTCTTGTCGGCTGTATAGATAAACTGATCAACGTTGTTCAAGTTTGTAAGCAGACTTGCATAGAGCTCTGGCGTCATCATCTCGTACATTCCATGCGTGGTGACCACGTGTTTTGTGGATTTGTTGTGTGCGAGAAGGGCCGCTATGGTCATGTCAACCCAGGCGTGGTGAGAATGAATGATGTCCACACTCATGTCCTGTACGATGGCGTCTAGCATGCGAAGATTATCAAGATCTAGCAATGGAATGTCAGGATTGAGCATGTCTCGAACAGCAGGCTCCGAAGGCGCTTGCTTAAAGTTAATCACAATCACGCTGTGGCCTCGTTGATGCAGGAGATTGGCTAGCATCAGTGGCAAGGTTTCACCTCCACCGCCAATTAAGGCGTAGGTTACAATGGCAATATTGAGGGCCATTCGTTCATGCTGTTGACCAACAGTTTCAGCCCCGTAGTACTGTTCGAATTCGGATTTATTGTTGAGTCCGTGATGAATGCACCAATGGCGATAGAGATGTTCGCGCTGCCGCTCTAAATCAGCCGGATTCAGATGGTAGTAGCGCCTTAGGTATTGCCTCACGATGCTATGTTCACGATAGTAGATGGCTTCACGTTGAGCCATCACCGATGTGTTGCTGGCATGTTGGCGATAATAATTTATCGCCTTGGGACTGTAGCCAACTAGGCCGCCTCTTGCTATCGCCAGATAGAAAATCCAATCACCACAAAGTCTTAGCGATTTCCAGGTTGGGTCTTTGAGAAGATCAAGTTCACGGGGGTGCCTGAAAACAGCCCCACTGACATTGGGAATGATGTTTTTGACAACCCATCCGTTTTTGGTCGTTGCATGGGCAGAGGCTAAAAAGCTCCGCTTCCAAACATTAAGCCTGAGATCATGGAGAAACGCTTCACTGCTCCAAACGCTGTCGTTTGTTGTATTTTCAACAAATAGTGTTCGACAAAAGGCAATTCGTACCGCAGGATTGACAAAAGAGGTGACAAGTTCGCTCAGAAAATTCTCCGAACAATAATCGTCCGACTCTGCGATCCAAACAAGATCGCCAGTGGCCATATCGAAACCTCTAGCCCATTGGTGAAAGACTCCCCCGGAATTTGATTCATTGAAATGAAGCCTGGTTATTGATGGATGGCGATCTCGAAAACTCATCAGGATGCTCCTGCTTTCATCTGATGAGCAGTCATCGAGTAGAATAACTTCTGTGTTTGAGTAGGATTGGCTATATATCGATTCTAGGCGCTGGCGTAGGTAAGGTGCGTGGTTGTAATTCGGAACAATAATTGACACCTTCAGGGTTTGCTGGTTTTCTGCCTCTGGGTAGGGGTAAAGCTTCGTCCACTGGGTTCGATTACGGGGCTTGAAGCCACTGAGGGATAACCACAGCAGGCTTCTATTGATCACACCTTGGATCCCTTCGCGCCTGGCTATACCTGCGATTCGTTTAGCAAGTACTTTCGGCGAGTGCCCAGAGTACGCATGCAACTTCTGCACTGTGCTGATGGCAGCTTTCAGAAGTGATTTCACTGTGATGTACCCCAAGCGTTGCCCAATGAAATTGACTTTAGCAGTGAGCCCGATGTATTACCGGAATACCACCGCTGCGGGTTCGTCTCGATCCCTTAGACTGAACTGGGTTTATAGTATGGATGTTCCTGATAGAGGGACATGGCATCGACCAGACTTGGAGTTTTTCAACATGGCTAATCAATCCTCTGCTGATTTCTCAAATCAAGACATGTCTAGAGGATTGAAGCCCCCCAGGTCACTCTTTAAGCGAGTTAAGCAAAAAAGTCGAGCCGCCATCGCATCGATAAGACGACGTATTTTCAAGGGTCAATATACTGCAGAGGTGACATCACTACGTGATTCTGGACTATTTGATGCCGCTTATTATCAACATCACTATCCAGAGTTCCTCGCCCGTCATTCTGATCCCATATGGCATTATTGTTTGTATGGCTGGAGAGAGGGCAAGAACCCGTCGGCCGAATTCGACACGCAGTATTATTTGGCTAGCAATCCTGATATTTTAGAAGCAGGGCTAAATCCACTTCTTCATTATATTGTTACTGGTCAAGCGGAACAGCGCCATCCCAGTGCTCAAGTTCATCATGCCCAAATCAGTTTCGAAGTCGAGATTATTCGTGAATCAGGCTTTTTCGACGAACAGTTTTATGCCTCAATGTATCCTGATCTCCAACCTGGCCCCCATGGCCCAATCTATCATTACTGTGAAAAAGGTTGGCGCGAAGGCAGGAATCCTTCGGATGAATTTGATACGGATTTTTATTTGGATTCCAACCCGGATATACGGGATAGTGGAATTAATCCATTCCTCCACTACGTTCAGGCTGGTGCCGCTGAGTTAAGGCCGTTCCGTCCGGATTTTAAGATCCGTTATGAGGATGATATCTGGTTTGGACTTGTTGAGTCGGATCTGCAGTTTCTTACTTTTTATGTTTCACCTGACTGGCCTGCTTTTCGTGAAGGTCGTGCGACTTCCGTGAGCTATGCAGAGCCACCGCAACCAATCTCAGAACTCGGTTTTTATGAGCTCCACGACGCTGCCATCCTCCGACAACAAGCCAAGATTGCGACAGTCCATGGTGTTACTGGTTTTTGCTTTGAATATGATCCATCCGGCTCCGCACTAGCTGATCCCTCACCGTTAACTCTGTTTCGCGCTAATCCTGATATTCATCTTCGCTTCTGCTTGCAAGTTAATTGCTCTCAGCTTCCGTTGAGCGAGCTTGTTTTTGATGGTTTAGATGTTATTGTTGCAGATCCTCGATATGTGAAAATTCAGGAGCGTCCCGTCGTGCTGATTGGCGTCTCGCCAGAGACGATTCGTGTGGAGGGATGCGCATGGGTGCAAACATTAAAGCGTCAGCTTCAGGATTCAGGACTTGAACATCCCTACCTCATTGCGCGAGCAATGTCCGCAGGTGAGCTCTCCGTTTCCAGCCAGTCTTTATTTGATGCTTTCCTGGATCAACCCGCTGAACCTGTTCCCGGTGAGACTGGTGAATTTATTCCCCTTGACAAGGGCGGAGTTGGACTTGTTCCTTATTCCATTGTTGCAACACAAGGCATTGAACGATCCCGAAGAGCCAGCCCTTCCACATTTCATTGCATCACGTTGGCACGCCATAGTGGTGACCATGCATCGTCTCCACCGTTAGTTTATAGCCGTTTCACGTTACTTGCTTTTCGTCAATGGCTTGATGCTGCCATTGAGAAAGTACGCAAGACCCATGCACCCGATAGACGATTAATCTTTTTAAATAGTTGGAATAATTGGAATGAGGGGCACATTCTGGAGCCAGATCGGCTTTTTGGCTATGGTCGGCTTAATGAGATTTCCCGTTCAATCATGAAAATTGAACCCGGCCTTGTTATGCCAAAAGTTTCCGTCATTGTCCCTAACTATAATCATTCACAATTTCTTCAACAGCGGCTTGACTGTATCTATGGCCAGACTCATCTGAACATTGAGGTCATTCTGCTTGACGACTGTTCCACGGATTCTAGTTGCAAGATCCTTGATGAGTACGCTCGTCAGTATCCACTTATCACAACCACGATCTATAATGACCAAAATTCAGGTGGTGTTTTCCGCCAGTGGTCGAAAGGCATCAAGGCCGCCTCGGGTGACTTGGTGTGGATTGCCGAAAGTGATGATTATTGCGACCCTGACTTTCTTGAAGTCTTGGTTCAAGAATTCCTGGATGAGTCAGTTCTTCTAGCTTATGCCAAAACGGTATTCGTGGATCGGGAGCAAAATCCATTGCCTGACGGTTTTCGTTATCAACTTCTGGGCCTGCCTTGTGCTCACCGTTGGCTTGATTCACATGTGGAAACGGCGCATAGAGAGGTAAATCTTGCTTTGGGGATTAAAAATACCATACCTAATGCTAGTGGTGTTGTATTCCGCCGTCCCCCCGGGATGGCTCTGCTTGACGATCCGCACTGGCTGGCCATGCGAGTTGCTGGCGACTGGGTGTTTTATCTCAATCTTATTTGTGGCGGGAAAATAGCTTTTTGTGAGTCAACCAATAACTATTTCCGACGCTATCAAGGCAGCACGGCTGAGGCTGCTTATTCGCAGGAATATTTTTATCGTGAGGCCGGCATGGCTAGTTTGACAGTGGCGAGGCTTTATGATGTTCCCATTTCGATTCACGAGCAATCTCGCCAGATTTTTCTAAAGCTTTTCCATCACAATGTTCAGCAAGATGAGGAAAAGTTTGACAAATGGTACGGCTTTGATGCAATCCTCGCCCAACGTAACCAGCGCGTGCCTGCGATCATGGTTTCCTCCATGGGTTTTTACCCTGGTGGGGCAGAAATCCTGCCGATTCGATTCGCCAATGAACTTAAAAGGCTAGGCCTTTCTGTACTTTTTCTAAGCGCTGGTTTGCATGTGCGGGAGAACGGTATTCGACGACTCTTGCGTAATGATGTCCCAGTAGTTGAAACTGCAGATCCGCAGGCCACCAAATCCTTGATTGAAGATTTTGGCATTGAGGTGCTCAATTCCCATCAGTGGTATATTCAGCGTTATCCATACATGTTGCCGGATGTTTTTGATCACTTACTTTGCCATGCCGCTTCACTCCATGGCATGATTGAGCATGGCAATGAATTTAGCTTCTCAAGGGATCAACTGGTAGCTGCTGACCGTGGAGTGACCAGTTGGGTCTATACAGCTGACAAGAATCTTGGACCCTTCGTGCAACTTGATGTTTTGGAGCATTCGCGGGCACGCTTTATCAAATTGCCCAATGGCATGGAGCCTCCCGAGATCAAACCGATACAGCGCCATGAGATAGGTATTCCTGAGGATGCGTTTGTTCTCTGTTGTGTCAGTCGAGCTATCCCAGAGAAGGGTTGGGCTGAAGCGGTTTCTGTTGTCGAAAAGGCCCGAGCCATCACTGGCAGGGATATCAGGCTGATTCTGGTTGGCAATGGAGCTGTCTATGAGGAATACTGCAGATCGGGCATCCCTGACTTTGTCTATCTAGCAGGCTTCAGCGAAAACTCTGTGGGCCATTACGCGGCCGCTGATATGGGCATTATGTTAACTCGATTCAAGTCGGAAAGTTTTCCATTAACTATCGTTGATTGTCTGTTTGCAGGCAAACCCTATCTCGCTACAGACGTCGGCGAAATACGAAACATACTCACCTCATCAGGCAAAGCTGCGGGCGAAGTTTTGCAGCTGGATGATTGGGTCGTGCCGATTGATGCTGTCACCAAGGCTTTACTGACTTTCGTGGACAAGGGTGAACGCTATCAGCAGGCAACTCGCTTGGCCCAGCAAATCGCGACCCAATTTAGAATTGATGTTGTAATTGAGCAGTACATCGACCTGTTTAAGGAAGATACGCGTGCTTCGTTGGCTAAGCGTTCAAGAGTAAACGCCTCTTTATCCCTCAGTGAAGCCAGGGACCAAGCGAGCATTTAATCAACTTTTCTCAGCTTTCTGAATGGTGCTGTCAACCTCCAGCTTCTGCTATTCTTAAGATCCTGCATCTCTTGCTCAAGGGATTCCACCCATGCCTTTAGCGCCTCTGAGTAAAGGTGACTTTGCTCCATCTCAATTTGGATCTTTTCAAGTTTATCTGTATAGGTTTTGAGAGCTTTTTCTGATTGCATGAGCTGTGCTTTCATCTCGTTGTGACGATTCACTGCTTGGCTGAGTTGTCCTTGGGCCCGTGCCAAGCGATCAAGGGGTGATTGCCAGCCATCAGTGGCCGTGTTCACGGGATTTGCGGATCGGATTCCCCAAAAATATGTGTCACTTGCTTCTGAATTGACCTGGAAACTGTGGCTTTTAAAGTAGCATCCTAGCCTGATTTTTTCTGCAATATCATCTGGTCCAAGATTTTTGTAGTATGATGTTGTGAAAGGAGATGTAATCAAGTCTGAATCGATTGTGCCATGGGTGGCACGACCATCGCCGCCAATGCTTAAAATCAGTAGACCATCCTCTTGAGTTATTCGAATCATATTCATCAGGATTTTTTGCCAGGCGGCTGCATGCTCAAAGCATTCAGTTGAGATGCAAACCTTCGCCCATTGGTCTGGAAGTTCAACCAATTCACCTGGTATAGTCCAGTCGACGCCTTTGGCAACGCAAAGATCAATGCCTAGATAGTTTGTCTCATGCTTGAAATAATCCCGCACACTGCCGTTGATGTCTTGGCTGCCGATTTCCAGAATATTGATTTGTCCTGCAAAGTGTTCCGGGAACAGAACGGTTAGTTGCTCGAAAAATCTCTGTTGTTCAGGATGGGCCATCGCTGGATGCCAGGTCTTCAGTAATTATATCGCTTGGGCAGGTTGGCCTATTGCATGGTTTTAGGCTCATGTCCTCAAGGGTATGATTTTATGATATTAATGCAATTAATCTGTTCTCTCATGGGGGATTGCAACGCAAAGACTTTGATGGCGAAGTTCGGCGACCTGAGCCTTCATTTTGACGACCCCCGGGCGTGCCTTAACAATGTGACAAAACACGAATGAATAAACCCTCGGCAACACTCACCTTTTCGGCCGATCAGTTCACGTTTCGTGTGTTTTCTTCACAGCCGAGCGTAGCTCGGATTCGCGGATCATGAGCTTTTGACCGTGTTGCTCGTGGAATTTGAGTTTTGTGTAAAAGCCGGCGCTGTTGGTTGTCATCAGATACACCCTTTCAACCGTGGCAACGAACTGGTTCCTCAGCAGCATGGCCACCAACTCCGACCCCAGCCCATGGCCTTGGTGTTCGGCGGCCACCACCACATCCCATAACACCGCCCGAAACACTCCATCACTGGTGGCACGTCCAAAGCCCACTAAATCGCTGCCATGCCAGGCACTAACAACGGCCTGACTGCCAGCAAGCATCCGGCGCAGATCTCCTTGGCTGCGTCCCCGTGCCCAGAAGCTGTCTCGGTTGAGCAGGGCCTGGAGGTCGCCAAGCCGGAACAGCAGCCTCAGTTTCAGGCCCGAGTGTTGGATCAGTCGTATCCGGTCTCGAAGGGGCTCCACAGGGCTGGATGGGGTTGTTCCGCTTGCCGACATCCCCTTCACCGGCTTGCTCCTGGGGGAGGGCTGGCCAGGCAACGCCATGGACTGCCCGATGGAGGGGGCCGGGGTTGGAAGCCGTATTCACCCTAGCTCGCACGCCTCGGTAGGCTACCCACCTTGCTCCTGTTGCCCCTCCCCATGCTCAAGCTGCTGCTGGGTGATCCCAATGCCCGCAAGCTGAAGCGTTTCCAGCCGCTCGTGTCAGACATCAATGTCCTTGAGGAGGATATTGCCCCCCTCACCGACGATCAGCTGCGGGGTCTGACGGCGGAGTTTCGCCAGAAAATCGAGACCGCCCGTTCCGTGGGCGGCAGCCTTGAGGCGATTTCAACGCGGGAGCGGAAGCTTCTCGATGAACTCCTTCCCCAGGCCTTCGCTGTGGTCCGGGAGGCGGGCAAGAGGGTCCTCGGCATGCGCCATTTCGACGTGCAGTTGATCGGCGGGATGGTGCTGCACGAGGGCCAGATCGCTGAGATGAAGACCGGCGAAGGTAAGACCTTGGTCGCCACCCTGCCGGCTTACCTCAACGCCCTCACTGGCCGTGGGGTCCATGTCGTGACGGTGAATGACTATTTGGCGCGTCGGGACGCCGAGTGGATGGGCCAGATCCATCGCTTCTTGGGTCTATCGGTTGGCCTGATTCAGCAGGATATGGCGCCAGCAGAACGGCAGAGTAATTATGCGTGTGATATCACCTATGCCACTAACTCTGAGCTGGGATTCGACTATCTTCGCGACAATATGGCAACCGATATTGCCGAGGTTGTGCAACGCGATTTTCATTACTGTGTGATCGATGAGGTGGATTCCATTCTCGTCGACGAGGCGCGTACTCCCTTGATTATTTCGGGTCAGATTGAGCGTCCTCAAGAGAAGTATCGCCGCGCCTATGAAGTTGCTGAGCAGCTAGCTCGCGCCGCTGAAATGGGCAAGGATGGTATCGATCCGGAAGGTGATTACGAGGTTGATGAGAAACAGCGCAATGTAACCCTCACCGATGAGGGTTACGCCGTCGCTGAGCGCTTGCTGGGGGTGGATGATCTCTACAACTCAGCCGATCCCTGGGCCCATTTCATCCTGAATGCTCTCAAGGCCAAGGAACTATTCGTGAAGGATGTGAACTACATCGTTCGCTCCGGTGATGCCGTGATTGTTGATGAATTCACCGGCCGCGTGATGCCCGGTCGGCGCTGGAGCGATGGCTTGCACCAGGCGGTGGAAGCCAAGGAGGGGCTGGAGATTCAGCCTGAAACCCAGACCCTGGCGAGCATCACCTATCAGAACTTCTTTTTGCTTTATCCACGTCTTGCCGGGATGACCGGTACGGCTAAAACCGAGGAGGTCGAGTTCGAGAAAACCTACAAACTCGAAGTCACCGTTGTTCCCACCAACCGGACTCGCTCTCGCGCCGACTGGACCGATCAGGTTTACAAGAATGAGGCGGCCAAGTGGCAGGCCGTTGCGGCTGAAACGGCCCAGATTCATTCCGGTGGCAGGCCGGTTCTGGTGGGTACGACCAGCGTTGAGAAATCTGAGCTGCTCTCCGCTCTTCTCGCTGAACAGCAGGTGCCCCATAACCTTCTCAATGCCAAGCCAGAGAACGTCGAACGGGAAGCGGAGATCGTTGCCCAGGCTGGCCGGGCCGGTGCGGTGACGATCGCCACGAACATGGCAGGCCGCGGCACCGATATTATATTGGGTGGCAACAGCGACTATATGGCGCGTTTGAAGTTGCGCGAGGTGCTGCTACCCCGTCTCGTACGCCCTGAGGATGGCGGCCATCTGCCGCCGGTTCCCCAGCGCCTGCCCTCCGGCGGTGGCGGTTTTGGTGATCCAGCCCCTGATCCCTACAAGGCCCCCAGTGAGGCAAGGGCCCTCGGCACTCTTTATCCCTGTGCCCTCCTGGAGGTCACCGAGGAGTCCCTAAGCCAGCTGAGCCGTCATCTTGTGGAGGCTTGGGGCGAC
The DNA here is from genome assembly GCA_040399305.1 of Cyanobium sp. GTDB lineage: Bacteria > Cyanobacteriota > Cyanobacteriia > PCC-6307 > Cyanobiaceae > Cyanobium. Next base: position 14,752 of record JBBASH010000021.1, on the reverse strand, counting down.
AGGGCGCTCACGGTGTTGGAACTCGAGGATCGCATTGCGCAGGCAGCCGAAAAGGCCCCCACATCCGATCCCCAGATCCAGCGCATTCGAGAGGTGATCGGCCAGGTTAAGGCTGAATATGATCAAGTTGTAAAACAGGAGGAGGAGCAGGTTCGTCAGGCGGGTGGCCTGCATGTGATCGGAACCGAGCGTCACGAGTCCCGGCGGGTTGACAACCAGCTCCGCGGCCGTTCGGGTCGACAGGGTGACCCTGGCAGTACCCGCTTCTTCCTTTCACTTGAGGACAACCTGCTTCGCATCTTTGGGGGTGAAAGGGTTGCTGGTTTGATGAATGCCTTCCGGGTGGAGGATGACATGCCGATAGAGTCGGGTATGTTGAACCGCTCGCTTGAAGGGGCGCAGAAGAAGGTTGAAACTTACTACTACGACATTCGTAAGCAGGTGTTTGAATATGATGAAGTCATGAATAACCAGCGTAAGGCTGTCTATGCAGAGCGTCGCCGTGTTCTAGAGGGTCGAGGCCTGAAGCAGCAGGTGATTGGCTATGGAGAGCGCACAATTAATGATATCGTGGACGCTTATGTGAATCCCGATCTGCCTCCCGAAGAGTGGGATCTGGAGCAGGTCGTTAGCAAGGCCAAGGAGTTCGTCTATCTGCTCGAGGATCTCAAGCCCGAGCAGTTACAGGGTCTCACTCTCGAAGAACTCAAGGCATTCTTGCAGGAGCAGATGCGCAACGCCTACGACATCAAGGAGGGCCAAGTAGAGCAGGCCCGCCCAGGATTAATGCGGGAAGCCGAGCGCTTCTTCATCCTGCAGCAGATCGACACCCTCTGGCGAGAGCATCTGCAAGCGATGGATGCTCTGCGTGAATCGGTTGGGCTGCGGGGCTATGGCCAGAAGGACCCCTTGATTGAATATAAAAATGAGGGCTATGATATGTTCCTCGATATGATGATTCAGATGCGCCGTAATGTGATCTATTCGATGTTCATGTTTCAACCTGCTCCCAGCCCCGAGCAGGTCGTTGTCTAATGGCTAGCCAACAGTCTTTCAGGGGAAAGTATGCTTATCAGTCATCCAATGCTGTCCTTGGTGCGGAGGATAATCCGGTGAACCGAGAGCCCGTTTTGGAGTTGCGCGATGTTTGGTTGCGCATTCCTGTGCTCACCATGGAAACCAGGAGTCTCAAGAAGGCTTTGATTCGTTCGGTCACCGGGGGCTCGTTGCGCAAGGTTGGATCAGGCGCCGAAATCGAAGCGCTTCGCGGCATTACCTGTACTATTCGGCATGGTGAAAGGGTTGCTTTGATCGGCCATAATGGAGCTGGCAAGTCTACGTTTCTCCGGCTGGTCTCCGGTATTTACCAGCCTTCGAGCGGCATTTTTCGTGCCCATTGCCCTGTCTATCCGATGATCCAGAAGAGTTTCATCACTAGCCCTGACCTCAGCGGCATGCAGGCTGCAAAGGGTCACTATCTCTTGATGCATGGTAACTTGCGTGGTTTTGATGCTTTTATTGAAGATGTAATTGAGTTTTCCGGGCTTGGTGACTTCATCCATCTGCCGATGAAGGGCTACAGTGAAGGAATGGGCGCTCGATTGCTCTTTTCGATGCTCACGGCCACCCAGCATGATTGCTTGGCTTTGGATGAAGGCTTTGGTGCTGGCGACGCTCGTTTCTTTGAACGGGCCCAGCGTCGTATGGAAGACTTCATCGGTGCAGCTGGCACCTTGTTGCTTGCAAGCCATGCCAATGAGCTTCTGCGTCAGTTCTGTACGCGAGGCCTAGTCTTCCATCAAGGTGAGATTGTATGCGATGCTCCTCTGGAGGAGGCTTTAGCTTTTTACAATGAACGCTTTATTTAGGTTGCTTCGTTATGCCTGGGCTTCTCGCCGGGCTTGGTGGTTCACCGCAACAGCTCGCACCAGAGCCCGTTTTGCCCGCACGGCGTTGGGAAGCTTCTGGCTTGGCTTCTCCAACCTTCTCTCCATTGGTGCATTGGCAGTGGTTTACGGCACGGTTTTCAAGGTGGAGGATTTCAACCATTATGTTGTTTACTTGGGCACTGGTTTGGTGATCTGGAATGCTATTGCAGCATCCGTAAGCTCTGCTCCAAGTTTGTTTGAATACAACGCGGGTCACCTTAAAAATACCAACCTTAATCCTGTTTTCTATTCACTTGAGGAATGGGCCTTTCAGGTTCAGTCTTTTTTGCAGTCTTTTTTCCTTGTTATCCTCGTCCTATCCTTTTATCAATCTAGCCTTTTTCCTAATATGATTGTTGCCGGCATTCTACCTCTGATTAACCTCGTCCTGTTTATTTACTGGATTCCTTTGCTTCTTTGCTTGCTAGGTGTCCGATATCGCGATTTATTTCAGCTCGTGCCAATCGTCATTCAACTTGTCTTCTTGCTCTCACCTGTGCTTTATGATAAAAAGAATCTTGGCAATTTAGGTTGGACCGCCGATTTCAATCCCTTTTATCGTGTTTTGAGCCCTTTCCGCCACGCGCTGCTCCAAGGAGAGTTGAAGCTCGGCCAATCGCTCATCATACTCCTTGTGAATATTGTTGGCATCTGTACTGCTTTGCTGGTTTTGGACCGCCAGCGTAAGCATTTGCCTTTTTTGGTTTGAGCATCGTTGGGCTTTCCTCTTTTCTTATACGAATTAGCTGACCCTTCCCCTGTTAAATATGTCCAGAACGAATGAGACTCATCAAGGGTAAGTATCTTCTGGCCATATTCGGTACATTGGGGAGTGCGCTTTTGGAAGCATCCCAACAGAGACCGGCTGCACGACCAGAATCCCCAATTTCATTCGGCCTGATCCGGCGAAGGGGATGTGACGACAGAGCCACAACAGATCGCACTATAGGTTGTGGTCAAAATCGCTGACGACGTCGTAGGTGGCTTGGAGATAACCATAGCCAAATCTCCGATCAGGTTCAAGGTGACTACCTTCTGCCCATTCATTCCATGCGTTTATAAAGACAAGTTTTTCCTCTTGGTTGAATTTATCGTTAGTGCAAATACGCGTGCACAGGTGTCTAAGCCATCTCTTGTAGCTTTCTAGGCTGAAGCCTTGAAATATCTTTCCATTGTTTTGTTTGCGTGCCGAGTTGTCCCAGGAGAGCATAGCGGTTTTGTAAAGCTTATATTCCGGTTCTGGCTTATCAAGGGAGTAATCTACGGCTTCATCATAGGAAAGTATCTCGCCATCAAACTCTTTATTTGTGATATGTAGCTGTGTATTTATTTGATTCAGGTGAAGGGCGTGGGGCGGAAACTCAACAGAAGCATCGAAATCAAATTCGCATGGACTTGTTATTCCAAAAGTTTGAGCCGATACCAAGTAAAGACCTTTGATGCCCTTTTTTGATAAATGCTTGCGCCACAGATGTGCGGTTTTCTTGATCTCTGGAATGATATCTGCTCGATATACTATGAGCAATGGCTTGCTGTCAATTCTTATATACCGCGAATCCTCAAAATATTGAATCAGATGTTCAATCAACCGGATTGAATCTTCGTCGCCATGTTCTTGACTAATAAGAATATCATTTTCTGCACCATCCCATCTCCGTGTCCAGTTTTCATTTGCCCAAGTTAGGCAAAAGGGCATGTCTATTCGCTTATCTTCTAACATGTTTTGAAGTGGCAATTCCATGAGCACCTTGCCAGCAAACCAATAAAAGTAGTAGCTAAAGCCGTAAATCCCGTAGGCTTTTGCTAGTTTTGACTGCTCAATAAGTGTGTCTTGTATTCGCAGGTCATAATAGCCGAGATGAATAGGACAATGTGGTTGATAGTGTCCATCAAAGTTTGGAAATGCCTTTCCAACGTTGTACCACTCAGTAAACCCTTTTCCCCACCACTGGTCGTTTTCAGGAAATGGGTGGAATTGAGGAAGATAGAACGCTATCAATTTTACCAACGGATCTATTGGCGTATTAACACGTAATCCAGTGTAGTCCTGAGACACTACAGGCGCTACTATTTGTGCATGTTGATGCGGTGCATTTGTTTCCTCGGCTTGATGTTGATCTATTCTATGCAGTTCCAGGAAAAGTTTTTCTTCGTCATTTCTATAAGAATTGGCCTCATTTAGCTCGCAAATGTATTGATGCCATCTCTCGTTGATTTTCTTTGCCTTGTCGATAATTTTTCTTGGCCCTTTAAGTAGCCGCCAAGTCGTTGACTTCCTTATTTCTATTAGTTCATTGTTAGAGCTTTCGAGTAGTAGCTTTAGCTGAAGAGCCTCAGACCTAGCATTTTCAGCTTCAAGCTTCGCGACCTCAGCCTCTTCCTTTGATTTTAATACTTCAGTCTTGAGGGTTTCAGTCTTTGATTTGTGTTTTCTAGATTCTGCCTCTGCATTCATGCGTTCCATGCGAAGCAGCCACTCGTTTTGACGCAATTCAGTTTTAAGTGTATTATATCTTTTTTCTCCTTGTTCTAGTTCAGCGCGGATAGATGCCTGTTCTGTAGCCGCTGCAGCTAGCTGTCTTTGGGATTCGGCCAATCTTTCTAAGTGGCTATTCAAATAACCGTTTGTATCGTCAATTACGGCATTAGAGCGTAAGCCCCAAAAATGCATAGTATTACTCGCTGAGTCTTCTTCAAAGCCATGGCGCTTGAAATATATTCTGAGCTTTATCTTCTCCGCTATCTTATCTGCCCACAGATTCCCGCAGTATGATTTTAGGTTTTGTCGCCTTTCGTTCTCTAAATTTATGGTTCCATATGAGCTTCTTCCGGCATAGGTGCAGGTAAGGATTACTAGCCCTCCTGATTTGGTCATCCGAAGCATATTATTTAGGACGTTTTCCCAGGCTTCGCTATGTTGAAGGTATTCCGTTGAGATAGTGATATCTGCCCACCCGTCCGGCAACTCAAGAAACTCACCGGGAATGACCCAGTCAACATCATTGGTCTTCTTGATAGCGATTCTTATGTATTCGCTTACTTGGGGGCAGTAAGTGCGAACTGCTTCATTTGTTTTTTGAATGCCAAGTTCAATGACTTTTGTTGCTTCATTGAAGTTTTGGTCGAAGCAGATTCTCAGCCTTTCCAGAAAATCTTCTTGTCCCTCGTTCTCCGTCATCTTGATTCTTTCGAATTTTGAGGCGTCCTTCCTAGCTTATCATGCTTGTGACTTGCCAATGACTGTGTCATGTTGGCACTAAATTATTCTTTCAAGTTTGGTTTGTCTGCTTCTTGACCCCTTTTCCTGCGGTTACCATTGAGACCAAATATAGCTGTTATTGCTCCAACTGTCTTGGATGCAATGCGAGCACTTACTCTGTTTCGTTGTATTATGAGCTCCTCTCCCATAACCTGCAGTTTATGTTTTGCCCTTTCCAGTTCTGCTTCCGTATGGCTTAGTGCTTCTTCCATATGGCTTAGTGCTTCACCAGCATCTCGTGCCTTGTTTTCATAATTCTTGTTCATCTCTTGCAATGCAATCATTGTATTGCTTGTTTTACGGGCCTCATTTTCGTAGGCCTCGATTGACATTTTCAAATCGAGCACTACCTTGTGTGCTTTCTGTGCTTCTTTTTCGGAAGTAATCTTTGAGTTCTCTGCTTCAAATTGCAATTTGCGAATTTCAACCCCAAGAATACTGCTGGCCTGAATGTAGGTTTCGGTTAGGGGGCTGAGAACGCTTGGCCGATCACCAAGATATCGCGATCCACCATTGGGCATTCCACCGCAGATCATCTGCCATCGATATCCACTAGCTTCGCAGCTATGGGCAACCAAGCGTTCGATGGCATGCAGTGGTGAGCCATCGAGTGGCAGTGGCTCAAGCGGCAGTGGCTGAAGCTTTTGGCATGAGTCGCTCAGCTTGGCAATAGCACTTGGGCGAAACCAGAACATCATCCCAACAGGGAAGATTAAGGGTGCTTCTATATGGAGGTTCAGATCATGTCCCATTCCTTGCAGAATTATCTTAGCGATTGAGAAATTGCGACCCCACTCTACCCAGGGGCGGATGGCTTCACTCGTTTGAGGAATCAGTAGTCCGAGCTTTGGATCAGCGTTAAATGCGCTCCTGATGACCTTGATCAATTCGGCGCTTCCAGCAAGGTTCTCGTGCAGGCTTTCTGTCCATGCATGGCTATCTGAGCCCCAATGCTCCGATCGTTTCGAGTGTAAGTGGAGTACGCAGTCATATTCAGTCAAGCGATCAAATATATCAATTAACAAAGGGCCGATGTTGCGGCCTCTGTCGGGTGTCTGGATAACCTCCCACTTGCGTGCGGCACGGCCTAAGGTATGGTTTTTTAGGTGATCGCCTATGATTTCTTTATTCTCGAGGCTATTAGTGGTGACGAAAAGATCGAAATCTGTGAGCTTGTTTTGTAGTGTGTAGATTATTTTCCTGAATTCCTTTACGTAGTAGGCGTGAATGTGCACGGCACACGTTGCTTGCTTGCTCGAGGAGCCGTCTTCGGTTTTGTGAAGGTATTGTCGAAAGTCTAGCGCTCTTTCCAGGTTTGGGCTCGGCACTAGGCATGGAGGCCCGTACGGGTTGTGGTAATTAAGATGGTAATCACCAATGCTCACGTGCATGATTGTCTAGGTAGGAGTTCTCTTCCCTGATATTAATCTACCCCCGCCTGAGATTCACCCAGAAACTCCATGATCTCTCGATCCCTGAGGTTCTGCGCCTTGCCCCCACAGGACTCCATCAGCGGTCTTCCCGCCGCCACCTCCCTCAGGCAGGCCTGGGTGCGCGCCAGTTCGCTCTCGAGGGTGTTGATCCGCTCCATCAAGTTGCGGATCACCCTGGCTTCCGCGTCAGGTAGGGCCGAGTGGGCTAGCGGATCGATTTTCACCCCCGACTGGTGGATCACCCGACCTGGGATCCCAACCACGGTGCTGTCGGCGTCGACATTGCGCAGCAGCACCGAGCCTGCTCCGATCCGTGTGTTGGCTCCCACCGTGATTGCGCCAAGCACCTTTGCGCCGGCGCCCACAACCACGTTGTCCTCCAGGGTTGGGTGCCGTTTGCCGTGGATCTTGCCTGTGCCTCCGAGGGTCACCCCCTGATACAGCAGGCAGTTGTCTCCCACCACGGCCGTCTCGCCGATCACCACCCCCATGCCGTGATCGATGAACACCCCCTTGCCGATACGGGCGCCGGGGTGAATCTCGATGCCGGTGATCCAGCGTCCGAATTGGCTGATCAGGCGGGGCAGCAGGGGCAGATCCATGCGCCAGAGGCGGTTGCTCAGTCGATGTAGCGCCAAGGCGTGCAGGCCTGGGTAGCAGAGCAGGATCTCCAGTGAACTGCGCGCCGCCGGATCCCGTTCCTTAATGGTGGCCAGCTGGGCCCTGATCGTGTCGAGCATGCGAGTGGCCTCAGCCGGTCAGGAGCCCGATCTCCTTGCGCAGCTGATCGATTGTGGCGGTACCCAGATAGCTCTGGGCACAGTGCACCACTGGCAGACGCATCAGCTGGGCGCGGTTTTGGCGCAGGGTCTGCTCCACCAGGGGAAGGCTGGGGCGGTCGCACAGCACATGGCTGGCGGCGCGGAGCAGCGCCAGCAGGCGACTGCCGGTGTCTGGATTGGCGGTCATCACCAGCAGTTCGTTGCCGCGCATCGAGTGGAGGATCACTTCGGCGGCCCGCAGGATGCCGGGACTGATGCTCACCAGCCCCACACAGCTGCCCTGACGCAGTTCCTTGAGCAGGTCGAGTTCGTGGCGGAAGTCGTTGAGGTCCACCGGCACAGCCCGTACGCCGTGGCGTTGGGCAATCGCCTCCACGGGCTGCAGGAAATAGCGGCTTGTCACCACCGTGCCCTTGCTGGAGCTCTCCAGCACCGATTCGAGCTCCTCCATCGGCACCACTTCCACCGGCACCTCTAGGCTGGGGGCGAGTTCCTCGGCGATCAGCATCGAGGCGCCGATGTCTTCGCGGGGGGTGCTCACCAGCACCCGGGCGCCGCAGCGGAGGCGCCAGTCGATCTCGCGGGTGAGCAGCTCACGGGCCTGCTGCAGGGTGCAACCGGCATTGAGCAGTCCATCCACGCTTTGGCGCACCTCCCGGTCGATGTCGGGCATGGCCTTGCTCCGCAGGCCCGGGGGTGGCTTGAGCTCGCGGGGCTTCTGCTGGTCTCGCACGTAGATGCCCGAACCCGCCATGGCCTCCACCACGCCATCGGTTTCGAGCTGGCGGTAGACCTTGCTGATCGTGTTGCGATGCAGGCCGGTCTGCATGGCCAGCTGGCGGGTGCTCGGCAGGCGATGGCCCGGCGGGTAGTGACGGGCCGCGATCGCGAAGCAGATCTGGTTGTACAGCTGGGTTGAAGCCGGAATGTCGCTTTCCTGCTGGATGTGGAATCGCACGCCGGGGTGGGCCAGATCAACTGCCGGTCACCCTACGGAGCTTTGGACCCGGTGACAATTGTTCCGTTGGCATAACGCCATGTGCCGGGGTGTGCCAGGCGGCCCAGCCCTGGTGCGGTGGTTGGCCCCTGGGGTGGACTCTCAGCCGGCTGGCCCTGGGGTGGTGGGCTCCCCGGTCGGCCTCCATTCTTCCGCTCGATGCAGGGGCTGGGGGCGCTGTGATCGGTTTTGCCACCCCTCCGCCCAGGATGGGAAACCTCCACTCTTCGCCGTGCGATGGCCCACCTTCCTGCCCCCTGGGGGGCCATTCGTGCCGAATGGGTCACGATTCCGGTAGACGCCGGCGCCGGCGTTCCTGAGGTGGCCATGCCGGCTTGGTGGGCCCGGCCGGCGGAGGGTGAGCCGCGTGGCGCGGTGCTGGTGCTGCCGGAGGTTTTCGGGGTGAATGGCTGGGTGCGCAGCGTGGCGGACCGGCTGGCGGGGGAGGGCTATGGCGCCCTGGCCATCAGCACCTTTTCGCGCACCGCTCCGGCCCTTGATCTGGGCTACGACGCCGAGGGCCTAGCCCTTGGCCGCGAGCACCGCGATCAGGTGACCGCGGACCAGCTGCTGGCCGATGCGACGGCGGCGGCGGACTGGCTGCGGCAGCGTCATAGCTCCGATCGGCTCGGTTGCGTGGGGTTCTGCTTCGGTGGCCACCTGGCCCTGATCGCCGCAACCCTCCCGTGTTTCGCCGCCACCTGCGACTTTTACGGGGCTCGGGTGGCGAGCTTCCGTCCTGGAGGTGGTGCCCCCAGCCTGGAGCTCGTGGCTGCCATTCCCGGCCGTCTGTGGTGCTTCTGTGGCGGAGCCGATCCGCTCATGCCGCCCGAGGAGGTCGCCGCGATCGAGGCTGCCCTCACGGCCGCCAACGGGGGGAGGTCGGCTCGGGAGCCCGGGGGGCGCCATCGGCTGATCGTGGCGCCCGGTGCTGGCCATGGCTACCTCTGCGAGGCCCGAGCCGACTTCGACCCCGAGGGAGCTCGCCAGGGATGGACCGCCATGCTCGACCTCTTCGCCGAGACGCTGGTCACCAGCTGAAGGCCCCCGGCCGACCCAGTGGGCCGCGGGGATGTCTCGGCAGGCTGATCACACCAGATAGGTCTCGCGCCGACCCCATAGGCCGCGCCGATGTTTCGGCCGGGTGGATCACACGCCAGACAACTCTCAGGCCGCCCCGGTGCTGTTTTGCGGGTGACCTGGCTTCAGCCCTGGGGAGAGGTGGGGACCGGAGCCGCAATGGCTGGTTTAGCGGCGGGTTTACCCACCGCCTGCTTGCGGGGGCTGAGAAACATGATCATGTTGCGGCCCTCCCGCTTGGGATGCTGCTGGATCTCGGCGTTTTCCTCAAGATCCTTCGCCATGCGCAGCAGCAGCACCTCAGCTAGGGCCGTGTGCTGGATCTCACGGCCCCGGAAGATCACCGTGCACTTCACCTTGTCGCCGGCCTTCAGGAAGCGCACCGCCTGACCAATCCGCACCTGGTAGTCGTGCGAATCGATCTTGTAGCGCATCTTCACCTCTTTGACCTCGGTCTGGTGCGACTTCTTCTTGGCCTCCTTGGCCTTCTTCTCCTGCTCAAACTTGTATTTGCCGTAGTCCATCACCCGACAGACGGGCGGGTCGGCCTTCTCGCTCACCAGCACGAGGTCGAGCTCGCGCTCCTTGGCCACCTCTAGGGCCGCTTCTCGGGTGATCACCCCCAGCTGACTGCCGTCGGCATCGACCACCCGGAGGTTGGGGTAGCTGATGCGCTCGTTGATGTTGGGAAGCTCCCGCACGGGAGCACGGCGGTCAAAACGCGGACGGGGGGGCATTAAAAAGGGCTGATGAATCGCTAGCCTAGAACCTGCTGGGTCAATTCCAGGGTTTCCCGCAGCAGATCTCCAGCCGCTCCAGCGGTGGCAGCACCCTCCCGGCTGGGCTCCTGGCCCAGCCACACCGGGTTGTGGCGGCGCCGGAACCAGGTGCGTTGCCGTTTGGCGTACTGCCTGGTGCGCCGTTCGGTGAGGGCGATGGCGGCGCTGCGATCGAGCTCACCGGCCAGCAACCGTCGCGCCTCGTCGTAGCCCATGGTGCGCAGCAGGGGGCATTCGGCCCCGAAGCGCGCCAGCAGTGCGGCCGTTTCCTCCACCAAGCCCTCCTCGTACATGCGGGCGGTTCGCAGTTGGATGCGCTCCCGAAGGTTCGTGGGCTGGAGGCCGATCTCCAGCACCCGCCAGGGCGGCGGCTGCAGGCGCCGTTGGTTCGAGAGCGGCCGGCCGGTGGCGTACAGCACCTCCAGGGCGCGTTGGGTGCGCACCGCGTCGGCGGGGGCGATGCGGGCCGCCGCCTCCGGATCGGCCTGGCGCAGCAGCCCATGGCAGAGGGGTTGTCCCAAGGCCGCCAGCTGCGCCCTCAGGGTCGGCTGCGGGGGCACCGCCGGCGGCGCCAGGCCCCGCAGCAGGGATTCGAGATAGAGGCCGCTGCCGCCCACCAGCAGGGCCACGCCCCGGCGGCGGTGCTCGGCGGCGATGGCGACCAGGGCCAGTGCGGTGAATTCCTGAAGATTGATCGGCTGGTCGGGATCGCGCAGGTCGAGGAGCTCGTGGCGCACCCGGCGCCGCTGGGCGGCAGTGGGCTTGGCGGTGCCCACATCCATCCCCCGGTAGAGCTGGCGGGAATCCACCGAGAGCACCGCCAGATCGAGGGCCTCGGCGAGCTCCAGGGCCAGGTCGGTCTTGCCGCTGGCGGTGGGCCCCATCAGGGCGATGGTGAGGGGCTGGACTGCGCCGATGGCTTCGTTCATGGGGCGTGGGTGGGGGCACTCAGGGCACGGATCCCGGGCCAGTTGGCAGGGCGCGGGCCCGGTGCGGTTGTGGCTGCGCCCTGGGGGCCTGTTCCGCACCGATTCAACCCCCCGGTGAAAATGGCCCCCAGGGGCCCTTGGCTGGCGCTTGGAGGCCGCAGTGGTAAAGTCGTCCTCGCGAGAGGGTCTTCAGGCCGCCTCCATGCCCCAGGTTCCGGCAGCCCCCGATTCCGTGATGCCGGGGTTCCGCCCTGCTGTGCCCTTCACCGGGGGAGTTTTCTTCGCATGAGCGACGCCAACAAGGTTCAGACCGCCTACGGCGCCGAGCAGATCCAGGTCCTCGAAGGACTGGAGCCGGTGCGCAAGCGGCCCGGCATGTACATCGGCACCACCGGACCCCGGGGCCTCCACCACCTGGTGTATGAGGTTGTCGACAACGCCGTGGATGAGGCCCTGGCCGGGCACTGCGACAGCATTGTGGTGGTGCTGCACGACGACGGCTCCGCCAGCGTGACCGATAACGGCCGCGGTATCCCCACAGATATTCACCCCCGCACCGGGCGCAGCGCTCTGGAAACGGTGCTCACCGTGCTTCACGCCGGCGGCAAGTTCGGAGCCGGTGGCTACAAGGTCTCAGGTGGTCTCCACGGTGTGGGGGTGTCCGTGGTCAACGCGCTCTCCGAGTGGGTGGAGGTCACGGTGCACCGCCAAGAGCAGGAGCACAACCAGCGCTTCGAGCGGGGTGCGCCGATCGGCAGCCTGATCTCCAAGCCCGCCACCGAAGCGGGCCGCACCGGCACCCAGGTGCGCTTCAAGCCCGACATCCAGATCTTCAGCACCGGCATCGAGTTCGACTACCACACCCTCTCGGCGCGGCTGCGCGAGTTGGCCTACCTCAACGGTGGCGTACGGATCGTTTTCAGCGATGAGCGGGCCAGCGCCCGCAACGCCGCTGGCGAGGCCCACGAGGAGGTCTACCACTACGAGGGTGGCATTAAGGAATACGTGGCCTATATGAATGCGGAGAAGGATCCGCTGCACCCGGAGATCATCTATGTCAACTCCGAGCGCGATGGCGTGCAGGTTGAGGCGGCGCTGCAATGGTGCGTGGATGCCTACTCCGACAACATTTTTGGCTTTGCCAATAACATCCGCACCGTGGATGGCGGCACCCATATTGAGGGCTTGAAGGCGGTGCTCACCCGCACCCTCAACACCTTTGCCAAGAAGCGGGGCAAGCGGAAGGATGCCGATACCAACTTGGCCGGCGAGAACATCCGCGAGGGCCTGACGGCGGTGCTTTCGGTGAAGGTGCCCGATCCGGAGTTTGAGGGGCAAACCAAGACCAAGCTCGGCAACCCAGAGGTGCGCGGCATCGTGGATTCCTTGGTGGGCGAATCGCTAAGCGAGTATTTGGAATTCAACCCCTCCGTGATCGATCTGATCCTGGAGAAGGCCATCCAGGCCTTCAATGCGGCCGAGGCGGCTCGGCGGGCCCGTGAACTGGTGCGGCGCAAGTCGGTGTTGGAGAGCTCCACCCTGCCCGGCAAGTTGGCCGATTGCAGCTCCCGCGACCCGAGCGAATCGGAGATCTACATCGTGGAGGGTGATTCCGCCGGGGGCTCCGCCAAGCAGGGCCGTGACCGCCGCTTCCAGGCCATCCTGCCGTTGAGGGGCAAAATCCTCAACATCGAGAAAACCGACGATGCCAAGATCTATAAGAATACCGAAATCCAGGCCCTGATCACCGCTCTCGGCTTGGGGATCAAGGGTGAAGATTTTGATCCGAAAAATCTTCGTTATCACCGCATCGTGATCATGACCGATGCCGATGTGGATGGCGCCCACATTCGCACCCTCTTGCTCACCTTCTTTTATCGCTACAAGAAAGCTATGGTGGAAGGCGGTTACATCTATATTGCTTGCCCCCCTCTCTACAAGGTGGAGCGGGGCAAGAACCACACCTATTGCTACAACGAAGCCGAGCTCAAGCGCACGACCGAGGCTTTCGGAGAGAAGGCCAATTTCACCATCCAGCGCTTTAAGGGTCTGGGCGAGATGATGCCGAAGCAGCTCTGGGAAACCACCATGGATCCCGGCACTCGCACCATGAAGCGCGTGGAGATTGAGGATGCTGCCGAAGCCGATCGGATCTTCACCATCCTGATGGGCGACAAGGTGGCACCCCGGCGCGAGTTCATCGAAACCCACAGCGCTGAGCTCGATTTTGCTCAGCTTGACATCTGATGCCAGGCCTCGGCCCGCTGCAGACGGTCGCCGTGCTCGGCTTCGCTTTGGTCGCCCCCGCTGCGTTGCCCGCGGGCGGTGCTGAATGCCGTCCACTGGAGGTGCGCCGCAGACAGGGTCGTGAACCTCTCCTGTCCACCGGCTGCCTTGCCCTGCGCTGCGCCCCTGAACAGCAGGCGCCGGTGCTCACCCAGCTGCCCTCCGGCGAGCCTTTGCAGGTGTTGCGGCGCTGGCGGTCGCCTCAGGGGCGGCAGTGGTTCCAGGTGCAGGCCACTCCTGCAGACGGCGCGGCAGGGAGGCGGCGGGGCTGGATTGCGGCCTTGTAAGGCCGGAGTTGGCCGGCCCCGGAGGCTTGCACTCGGTCGGGGCCGTGGTTCGGAGAGCCGTCGCTCGGATTCAGCCCAGCGCCGCCTCGATGGCTCCGGTGAGCTCGGGGGAATCGGGCTCCACCCGGCTGCCGAAGCGGGCGAGCACGGCGCCATCGCGGCCCACCAGGAACTTCTCAAAGTTCCAGGCCACATCGCCGGCCGGCTCGGTCTTGGTGAGGGTGAGGTACGGCTCGGTCTTGCTGCCCGTGGCGTGCACCTTGTCGAACAGCTCGAAGTTGGCGCCGTAGGTGGTGGAGCAGAAGCTTTGAATCTCCTCCAGGGTGCCCGGTTCCTGGGCGCCGAAGTCGTTGCAGGGGAAGCCCAGCACCGCCAGGCCCTTCGGGCCGTAGCTGTCCTGCAGCTTCTGCAGGCCGGCGTACTGGCGCGTGAAGCCGCAGCGGCTGGCCACGTTCACGACCAGCAGCACCTTCCCGGCCCAGTCCCCCAGCGCCCGCTCCTCACCGGCGGCGGTCCGCACCACCACATCGCTCACATTCAGGGCCATGGACTGCTCCGGCAGGGTCAAGGTGCAGGGACCTTAATCGCCCGCATCCAGGGGGTGGCCGGCGGGGGCACGGTTTCCTCGATCGTGCTTCCCATGGCCCAAAAGCCGCTCCGGATCTGCAGTTTGGCGGGTGCGGCCCGCGGCGAACCGCCGGATTTCCGGGAATCTGAGAGAGGTTCACACTTCTTCAGGTTACGCTTTACACACCGTTAAGCACCTGGACCCGTGGTTGTCGCCCCGCCCCTTGAGCGCCTCACCTCCGACATCGCCACCAACGCCCTGAATTCCCTGGGGTTCCCTTCGGCCGTCCCCGATCGGAACGATGGCTCGGACCCCCGGCCCGACCCCAAGTCCATGACGTCCCCGGCCGCCCGGGTGATGCCCTCGATTGACGGCGACCTCGTGCGCTCGTATCTGCGGGATATCGGCCGGGTGCCTCTGCTGA
>JBBASH010000020.1:0-48141 GCA_040399305.1 Cyanobium sp. | reverse complement strand
GAGCGGCGGATCTCCCGCAACTGCTCCTGGGGTGGTTGCTGCCAGAAACTCGCTTCCTGCAGGCTCCAGTAGGTGTCGTTGAGCTGCTCCCACATTTCGGTGGTGAGCACATCGCGAATCTGGCGGGCGTTTTCGCGGGCGAAGGCGATGCAGTTGAAGACGCTGTTGGGATTGTCCTCGCGCCGCACCAGGAAGTTCACCTCATCCTCCGGGCTGCCGGCCGGGCAGAGCTTGTCGAACAGCTCCCGTTCGCCGCTCGCATCGATCAGGGGCAGCCAGGGTTCGGCGCTGCCGGGGGGGCAGTCGAGGGCCATCGCCTCGCTCACCTCCACAAAGCGGGAGATGTTCTCGGCCCGCTCCACATAGCGGTTGATCCAGTAGAGGGAATCGGCAACGCGGCTCAACATGATGCGCTGCCTCCGATCGGGGCCGCGGCGGCTTCGATGCCGGTGTCCGCCACGATCCAGGTGTCCTTGCAGCCACCGCCCTGGGAGGAGTTCACCACCAGGGAGCCGCGCCGCAGGGCTACGCGGGTGAGGCCGCCGGGGGTCACCCAGTCGCCCTTGCCGCGCAGCACATAGGGGCGCAGGTCCACATGGCAGGGGTAGAGCTCCCCTTCGCTGAGGGAGGGCACGGTGGAGAGCTCCAGGGTGGGCTGGGCGATGAAGTTGCGGGGATCGGCCTCGATCTTGGAGGCGAAGATGGCGATCTCCTCGCGGCTGGCGTGGGGTCCGATCAGCATGCCGTAGCCGCCCGCCTCCGCCACCGATTTCACCACCAGCTCATGGAGGTGGGCGAGCACATAGGAGCGGTCGTCGGGCCGGGCGCAGAGATAGGTGGGCACGTTCTCGATGATCGGCTCCTCACCCAGGTAGTAGCGGATCATCTCCGGCACGTAGGCGTAGATGAGCTTGTCGTCGGCCACGCCGGTGCCGGGGGCATTGGCGATTGCCACCCGGCCGGCCCGATAGGCGGCCATCAGGCCCCGCACCCCCAGCATCGAATCGCTGCGGAACACGGCCGGATCGAGGAAGTCGTCGTCGATGCGGCGGTAGATCACATCCACCGGCGTCAGGCCCGTGGTGCTGCGCATCCACACCCGATCGCCCTCACAGACCAGATCGCGGCCCTCCACCAGTTCGATGCCCATCTGCTGGGCGAGGTAGCTGTGCTCGAAGTAGGCGCTGTTGAACACACCGGGGGTGAGCAGCACCACCTTGGGGGTGTCGGTCCAGGGGGCGAGCTCCTGGAGGGTCTGGAGGAGGCGGGAGGCGTAGTTGTCGATCGGCTGCACGGTGCGGCCGGCGAAGAGGCTGGGGAAGATGCGCTTCATCACCCGCCGGTTCTCGAGGAAGTAGGCCACGCCGGAGGGGCAGCGCAGGTTGTCCTCCAGCACCCGCCAGGTGCCCTCGCCATCGCGCACCAGATCGAGGCCAGAGATGTGGCACCAGCGCCCCAGGGGTGGGGTGAGGCCCTGCATCTGGGGCCGCCAGCCCTGGGAGCTCTCGAGGTCTTCGCGGGGCACCACCCCATCGGCGATGATCCGGCCCGGGCCGTACACATCGGCCAGAAAGAGGTCGATTGCCTGAAGGCGCTGGAACAGCCCCCGCTCCAGCCGGGCCCATTCGCCGGCGGCGATCAGGCGGGGCAGGGGATCAAAGGGCAGGATCCGCTCCACCCCCTGGCTGCCGGAGTCATTGAGCCGGAAGGTGGCCCCCAGGCGTTTGAGCAGGGCCCCGGCGGCGGCGTGGTTGCGGTTGAGCTGGTCGAGGCCCATCAGGCCGAGGGAGGAGAGCAGGGGCTGCAGGGCGGCCCGGGGTGCGTCGGCGGCGCTGAAGTACTCGTCGTAGCCGTGGTTGGGGCGGTATTCCGTGAACATGCTCACCTGGGCTCTCGGGCGATCCTGATGGGCGAGCTAGCCATGCCCTGGTTGCGGTTGCTACTGAAGTGCACGGCCTCGGGCTTCGCATCAGCTCCTGTAAGGTGGCCAATGTCAGCATTTTCAAACACCGCTTCCTGCTTTGGGCGAGACCTCAAGCTTTCCCTGGGTTAGGTGCTATGGTGGTGGCAATTGAATTTTTTGTAATGAAAACCGCTCGCACCGGGCTTGTCGGATTCAGCATCGCGCTTCTGTCTGCAGTAAATCCCTCACAAGCATTCGCTATGGGTATGCAAGAAGTTGGAGGATTCAACTTCAGCACTTCAGGCGCCTCAGTCAATAATTCAGCAATTCCAATCACCCCTTTTTCGGCTGCTGATGCTAGCAAGCTGACCGCAGTCAAAATTTATTTCAAGCCGACATTGCCCACATTTGGCGGCCAAGCACGGTTGATGGCAGATGGTGATCCTACTGACTTCGCCAACACGGGTAAGCTTACTTTCAACTTCACAAGCGGCTCTGGAGCGCTTACAACAACTCCTAGCAGCATCACTCTTAACCCGAGCAATGCATCTGCTAATACAACTGCAACAGCGAGTGGTAACTTTACTGGTGTTGCCATAGGTAGCATCACCACAAACACTGGGCTTCTTCAGTCGTATTTTTCAGGCGCTCCCATGATTGGTGATTATTTTGCTACTTATGCGAGCAGTTCAACTCCTGATGGTGGATCTGTTAATAATAATGGGAAATCTACTGGAACTGGACCATATCTTCCTACGACTCTTGGTGGGCAATTTTATGTCCAATATGAGTACGCTCAGGATGTATCTTCCGTCCCCGGACCACTTCCCCTCCTTGGAGCTGCTGCTGCATTTGGCTATTCCCGCCAGATTCGTCGCAAAATCAAAGCTTCTGTCTGATTGCTTGCTAAAGCACTCTTTTTATCATTTTTTACGCCCCGCTCCTGCGAGCGGGGGTTTTTTTTGATGTTGAAGAGTGAGGCTGGCCAGGCTGAGTAAGATCAATGCAGTTTTCATTCCAAGCGATGACTCCCACTCTGCTTGCATCTCTATTAATGAATCTAGCCTTTACATTATTTGCACTATTTTTGGCTGGGCTTCTCCTTGATATTCTTCCTCCGGCACTGTTGGATTCGGGCTGGATTGTTACTTCTGTGGCGAGTCTCGCGAATCTCGTTATATTCCCTCTGCTGGGTCTAGTGCTGGTTCATTTTGCATCCTATATTTCGCCAACCCCTCGTTTCCAGTCAGTTCAGTCAAAACTAAGCCGTTTGGCGGTGCTTGCGGCTCTTGGTTTTTTCCTCTTGCTCCCGCTGCTTGGCTTTCTAGTCATAAAGAATGGTCGAACAATAGCTAGTAATAATTCTCAAGCGCTCGCTCAACTTAGTGCTAAGAGTGCTCAACTTCGTACGGCTGTACGAGATGCGCAGACCCCCAATCAATTACAGGCTGCGATGCTGGAACTTCAGGGACCCGCATTGGATGGCAACGCATTGACAAAGCCCCTGCCGGCTTTGAAGGAACAACTGATTGTTGTGATCAATCAAGCCGAGCGTTCCTTTAGAGATCAGATCCAGGGACCGTATTCCCCACGGAATCTTCCTGTTCTGAAGTCTCTGCTGCGTACTTTTGTTCAGTGTTTGATTGCCGGTCTTGGTTTTGCCGGTCTCTCATTGTTACCAGTTACCAAGTTGCCAGGCCCCAAGCAAATCTGGTTGGCAACACTCACATCCCAATTCTCTCTACTGAAGTCAAGATCTGGCTTGAAAGGTTTTTCGGCCAAGATCCAGCAATTCAAGCAAGCTTTGAAAAACCGATCCAACCAGGCAGTGGCCCGTGAGGGTTGGAAGAAAATGAAAGACAATCAGCGTAGAATCTTTCTGGAGGGGGAGAAAGCAAAGAAGAGAAATGAGGCCGAGACGCGCAAGCAGCGTGAGCGCATGAAGCGTCAGGCCGAGCAGAGAGACAAGCGGAAGGATTTGGGGCGTTGATCTTGGGCATGGAGCAGTTGTTTTCTGGCTGCTCCTGATCGAGTACTCGGCTCTTCCTGCTGTGGGTTTTGGCTGTTCCTCCTGAGGTTGGCCCTACAGCAGGAAATAACGCTGGGCCATCGGCAGCACCTCCGCCGGTTCACAGGTGAGCAGCTCGCCATCGGCGAACACTTCATAGGTCTGCGGATCCACCTCCACCTTGGGCAGGGCGGCGTTGTTGCGCATGGAGCCCTTGCCGATGGCGCGGGTGTTCACCACCGGCACGCAGGTTCGCTTCAGCCCGAGGTTGCGGGGTAGGTCGGCATCGAGGGCCGCCTGGCTGACGAAGGTGAGGCAGCTCGGGGCCAGGGCGCCGCCGAAGGCCGCGAACATCGGCCGGCCATGCACCGGACCCGGGGTGGGAATCGAGGCATTGGCATCGCCCATCTGGGCCCACACGATCGAGCCACCCTTGATCACCAGCTCCGGCTTCACGCCGAAGAAGCCAGGCTTCCAGAGCACCAGATCCGCCAACTTGCCCACCTCCACCGAACCCACCTGGCTGTCGATGCCGTGGGCGATCGCCGGATTGATCGTGACCTTGGCGATGTAGCGCTTCAGGCGGGTGTTGTCGTTGCGGCTGGAATCCTCGCTCAGGCATCCGCGCTGCACCTTCATCTTGTGGGCCGTCTGGAAGGTGCGGATGATCACCTCCCCCACCCGGCCCATCGCCTGGGAATCACTGGCGATGATGCTGAAGGCTCCCAGGTCGTGGAGGATGTCCTCGGCGGCAATCGTTTCGCGGCGGATGCGTGATTCGGCGAAGGCCACATCCTCCGGAATGCGCGGATCGAGGTGGTGGCACACCATCAGCATGTCGAGGTGTTCCTCGAGCGTGTTGCGCGTGTAGGGCCGGGTGGGATTGGTGCTGCTTGGCAGCACGTTGGCCTCGCCGCAGATCTTGATGATGTCTGGCGCGTGGCCGCCGCCGGCCCCCTCGGTGTGGAAGGTGTGGATGGTGCGGCCGCCGATGGCACGGATCGTGTCCTCCACGAAGCCCGCCTCATTGAGGGTGTCGGTGTGGATGCACACCTGCACATCGAAGCGATCGGCTACACCCAGGCAGCAATCGATCGCCGCCGGGGTGGTGCCCCAGTCTTCATGGAGTTTCAGGGCGCAGGCGCCGGCGCGGATTTGTTCCTCCAGCGCCTCCGGGGTGCTGGCGTTGCCCTTGCCGAAGAAGCCCAGGTTGATCGGCAGCCCCTCGGCGGCCTGGAGCATGCGGGCCAGGTGGAAGGCGCCGGGGGTGCAGGTGGTGGCATTCGTGCCGGTGGCCGGGCCGGTGCCGCCGCCCATCAGCGTGGTGACACCACTGGCCAGGGCCGTTTCGATCTGCTGGGGGCAGATGAAGTGGATGTGGGTGTCGATGGCGCCGGCGGTCACGATGTGGCCCTCACCGGCGATCGCCTCGGTGCCCGGGCCCACCACGATGTCCACGCCGCTCTGGATATCGGGGTTGCCCGCCTTGCCGATCGCCACGATCCGGCCATCCCGCAGGCCGATGTCGGCCTTCACGATGCCCCACCAGTCGAGGATCAAGGCATTGGTGATCACCGTGTCCACGGCGCCGCCGGCCCGGGTGGTCTGGGCCTGGCCCATGCCATCGCGGATCACCTTGCCGCCGCCGAACTTCACCTCATCGCCATACACGGTGTAATCCTTCTCCACCTCCAGGAACAGCTCGGTGTCGGCCAGGCGCAGCCGGTCGCCGGTGGTGGGGCCGTAGGTCTGGGCGTAGGCCTGGCGGGAGATGCGGTAGGGCATGGCCGGGGGCGTGAGGGGCTGAGGTGAGGGCCTAGAGGAGGAGGTGCTTAATCCAGCGGGCCGTTGATCAGCCCGTTGAAGCCGAACACCCGCCGGGCGCCGGCGAAGGGCACCAGCTGCACCTCGCGGCTGTCGCCCGGCTCGAAGCGGATTGCCGTTCCCGCTGGGATGTCGAGCCGCAGGCCGCGGGCCGCCTCCCGGTTGAAGTGGAGCGCCGGGTTGGCCTCGTGGAAGTGGAAGTGGGAACCCACCTGCACGGGCCGATCGCCCGTGTTGGCCACCGTGAGGGTGGTGATGGGCCGGCCGGCATTGAGTTCGAGGTCGCCGGGTTCGGGGATTAGCTCGCCGGGGATCAGGGGGGACATGGTTGGTGTGGGATCAGCGGATCGGGTCGTGCAGGGTCACCAACTTGGTGCCATCGGGAAACACCGCCTCGATCTGCACGTCATGGATCAGCTCCGGCACGCCCTCCATCACTTGGTGGCGGCCCAGCCAGGTGGACCCTGCCGCCATCAGCTCGGCCACCGTGCGGCCATCGCGGGCACCCTCCAGCACCTGGAAGCTCAGCCAGGCCACGGCTTCGGGGTGGTTGAGCTTCAGGCCCCGGTTGAGGCGGCGTTCCGCCAGCAGGGCGGCGGTCACGATCAGGAGCTTGTCCTTTTCCTGCGGGGTGAGGTGCATGCCTCGAGGGTGCGGCGGCCGATGAAGGGATCTGCGGCCAGTCTGCCAGCGGCATCCGGCGGTGCCCGTTCACGGGGAACCCTCCCCTCCCCTCAGCGCCGATCGGCCAGGCTCCGGGCTCGCCGCGCCGCCCCAGCGGCCTCCAGTGCTGCGAAGGGCCTTTCCTGGAAGGGCCACACCCGCGGCAGCTCCGGCGCCGCCAGACCCTGGGCCGCCCGGATGCGGGCCCATAGACGGGTAAACCAGCTGCGGGCCGCCGTGCTCGAGGGGCCCCGGTAGCGCGCCACCAGCCCCTGCTCCAGAGCGCCGCAGGCCATCGTGCCCTCCAGGCCGGAGCGATCGCCGCGGCAGGCCTCCATCAGCTCGGCCAGTTCAGACCCCGCCAGCTTTCGGGGCGCCGCCCACACCAGCGAGCCGAACACCGGTTCCCCCGCCAGCCCATGGGCCTCCACCAGGGCGCTGCCCCCCAGCTCGAGGCGATCCACCAGCTCCCAGCGGTCGCCGTCCGGATCGCGGCGGCGGATCTCCAGCAGGGAACGCCAGCGCCCGGCGCCGAGGCTTTCCCCGGCCGCTGTGCGGCCCAGTCGCACCAGCTCCGCTCCGAGCCAGCCGGCTCCGGGGGCCAGGGTCACCCGCATGTGTTGTTCATAGAGGCCATCGGCGTAGAGCACCAGCTCCTGGGGCAGCCACTCCAGGTCGGCGCCCTCCTCCAGCTGGAAGGTCAGCTCCTGCATCGCCCAGGCGCCTTCGGGGCGGAGCCGGGAGCGGCCGATCGAGCCATACACCTTCTGGGCCGCCACGCTGGTGAGCAGGGCCCGGCTGCCGGGCTCCAGGTGAACCTTGATGCTCAACCGGTCGCCCCCCACCAGGCCGCCGGCCGTGTGGAGCAACGGCAGTTCACAGCGGCCATCGGCCCGGTTGAAGCCCCGCTGGATCTTCAGCGGGGCGCTGGCGCTGCCCTGGTAGCGGCTGAGGCCATCGCCACCGCGGCTGAACCGCAGGCTGGCGCGGCCATGCCAGGCGCCGAATCCGGCGCTGGGGGCCTGGTCGGTGGCCATGAAAGCCGCTCCTTCGGCGTTTGCCTCGGCGCCAGGGTCGCCATTCCAATCCGGTGCCTTGCGCTCCACGTCCACCCCTGCGGCAGCCACACTCTGGTGGGTTATGCCTCCGGGAGCCAGTCGCCTTGCCTGAATCCGCCTCCGGGCCCCTCACCCTCACCCGGCGCTCCAGCACGCCCCCACCCGGCGCTCCGGAGCCGGGGCTGCGCCTCCCCCTCGGCGCCGATGAGCGCACCCGGCTGCGCGGCCATCGCCGGAGCGTCTGCGGCCGTGATCTGGTGCTGCAGCTGGAGCGCGGCCAGCCGCTGCAGCCGGGCGAATGGCTCAGCGGGGAGCCTGGATCTCCGCCGGTTCGGGTGGAGGCGGCCGCTGAGCTCCTGCTGGTGGTGCGCGCCACCGACCCCCTCGACCTGCTGCGGGCGGCTTATCACCTCGGCAACCGCCATGTGGCGTTGGAGGTGCGCTCCGGTGAGCTGCGGCTGCTTGAGGATTCCGTGCTGGCCGATCTGCTGGAGCAGCGGGGGCTCGACCTGGAACGCTGCCAGGCCCCCTTCCTGCCGGAGGCCGGGGCCTATGCCGCAGGAGGCGGCCATCGGCATGCTGATGGCCATGCCCATGGCCACGCCCAGGATCAAGGCCACGCCCACGACCACGACCCCAGCCGAGGCCACGACCCGAGCCATGGCCACCGGCATGGCCAGGCGCATGACCACGGCCCCAGCCATGCTGATCACCCCACCCATGGCTGACCCCCCGGCCTACGCCACGCCCTCTGCACCGTTCGCGCCGCCCGCCCCAGGGGAGGCGCGCCTGCGGCTGTTCCAGCTGGTGAGCCCCGCCCTGCCAGTTGGGGCTTTCAGCTACTCCGAGGGTCTCGAATGGCTGGTGCAGCACGGCAGGCTCCCCGATGGGGCGGCGGTGCGGGCCTGGCTGGAGGCCGAATGCCGAGCCGGTGTGCTCGCCATCGAGGCCGCCAGCCTGCCGGAGCTGATGGACCTCTTGCGGCGGGCCGGGGGGGATGGCCCCGGGGCCCGTGAAGCCGCCCTGGCGGTGCGGGAGTGGGAAAGCTGGCTCTTGGCCCAGCGGGAGGCGCCCGAGCTGCGGGCCCAGCAGCGCCAGATGGGGGGCTCCCTCGGCCAGTTGCTGGCGGATCTGGGCTGGCCCCCGCCGGTCGAGGCGGCCCCCCTGGCCTGGACCGCCGCTTGGGCCTGGGCGGGCCTCTGCCTGGAGATCCCGCCCGCTGAGCTGGTGGAGGCCTACCTCTACGCCTGGACCGCCAGTCAGCTCAGCGCCGCCGTGCGGCTGGTGCCCCTGGGGCCCACCGAGGCCCAGCGGCTGCAGCTGGCCCTGGCCCCTGGCCTGGCCCACCGCGCCCGGGAGCTGGCCACCAGCGATCCCCGCACCCTCTGGAATGCTGGCGTGGGGGCGGGTCTGGCCCAGTTGGGCCATGGGGAGCTCTACTCGCGGTTGTTCCGCAGTTAGGACACGTCTGGCCTTGATCAGCGACGCCGGCTTCCCGGTCTCCGTCGGCAGAGGGGCGCCTCAGGGTGATGCCAATGGTGGCTGGCCGGCGCGGATGTTCTGCCATCGCGCAGAACGGCAGGAATGGTTTGGGATTGGCAGGCCTGCTTGGGCTTGTTGGGCAGCCTCCCAGACGGCAGCCTTCCGGGCTGAGCGCGGCGATGCTTGGTTGTTGCGGCCAGTCGCTGAAGCGAGCGCCTGGCCTCCTTAGCCTGCCCCCAACGGCAGGGAATTAGCCGGGAGGAGCGGTCGCCATGAGCAAGCTGCGGGTTGGGGTGGCCGGTCCGGTGGGATCCGGCAAGACGGCGCTGGTTGAGGCGCTCTGCCGACGGCTGCGGGATCGCCTTGAACTGGCGGTGGTCACCAACGACATCTACACCCAGGAGGATGCCCAGTTCCTCACCCGGGCCGGGGCCCTGGAGCCCGAGCGCATCCGCGGCGTGGAGACCGGGGGCTGCCCCCACACCGCCATCCGCGAGGACTGCTCGATCAACCGGGCTGCTGTGGCGGAGCTGGAGGCGGCCTTCCCGGCCCTGGATCTGGTGCTGGTGGAGAGCGGCGGCGACAACCTGGCCGCCAGCTTCAGCCCCGAGCTCGTGGACCTCTGCATCTACGTGATCGATGTGGCCGCCGGCGACAAGATCCCCCGCAAGGGCGGCCCTGGGATCACCCGCTCCGACCTGCTGGTGATCAACAAGATCGACCTGGCTCCGATGGTGGGCGCCTCCCTGGCGGTGATGGAGCACGACACCACCCGCATGCGGGCCGGGCGGCCGTGGTGCTTCACCAACCTCCGCAGCGGCGAGGGGCTGGAGGCGGTGGAGGCCTTTCTGCTGCGGCAGTTGCCGCCGGCCGCCGCTGCGGGACCGGCCGGCTGACGCTCCTGGCCCCGGTGCTGCTGTCCTGCGTCTTTGCGGCGTCGTCCCTGGGTCGCACATGCGCGATCGACGGGGTTCAGCACCAGCGACAACCGGAAATTGTTGGCGTATGAACGTTTCAGTTACAAGGGCTACCAAGGCGTAGGTGTTCCCGTCGATACCTTCGCTGCACAGCGGGGCTGATGGCTTCCCGCGGCACTTTTTTGGAGACACTTTCATGCACCCCTCGGCGATTCGGAAGCCCACGCTTCGTCTGATCGGTGGAGCCACGGCCCTCGCCACCTCCCTCTCCCTCGTCGCCTGCAGTGGCGGTGGTGGCGAGGGCGGTGACACCGCCGGCGGCAACTTCGATGGCGAAGTCAAGGTGGGCATCCTCCACTCCCGCTCCGGCACCATGGCCATCTCCGAGAACACGGTGGCCGAAGCCGAGCTGATGGCGATTGATGAAATCAACAAGGCCGGTGGCGTGGCCATCGATGGCAAGAAGCTCAAGATCGTGCCGATCGAAGAGGATGGCGCCTCGGATTGGCCCACCTTCGCGGAGAAATCCAAGAAGCTGATCGACCAGGACAAGGTGGCCGTGGTCTTTGGTGGTTGGACCTCCGCCAGCCGCAAGGCGATGCTGCCGGTGTATGAGTCGAAAGATGCCTTCCTCTACTACCCCATCCAGTACGAAGGCCAGGAGTGTTCCAAAAACATCTTCTACACCGGTGCCACCCCCAATCAGCAGGCTGAGCCCGCCGTGGAGTGGCTGCTGAAGAACAAGGGCAAGAACTTCTTCCTGGTCGGTTCGGATTACGTGTATCCCCGCACGGCCAACACGATCATGAAGGAGCAGCTCAAGGCCCAAGGCGGCAAGCTGGTGGGTGAGGACTACCTCCCCCTCGGCAACACCGAGGTGGCTCCGATCATTGCCAAGATCAAACAGGCCCTGCCCAAGGGTGGTGTGATCGTGAACACGCTGAACGGAGACAGCAACGTGGCCTTCTTCAAGCAGATGAAGGCCGCCGGCATCACCCCCGCCAACGGCTACGCGATCATGAGCTTCTCGATCGCCGAAGAGGAGATCGCCGCCATCGGTCCCGAGTACCTGGAAGGCACCTATGCCGCCTGGAACTTCTTCCAGAGCCTCGACACCCCCGCTTCCAAGAAGTTCACCGCCGACTTCAAGGCCAAGTACGGCGACAAGCGGGTCACCAGCGACCCTGCCGAGGCTGCCTACACCATGGTGTACCTCTGGAAGCTGGGCGCTGAGAAGGCCAACAGCGTCGACGACAACAAGGTGCGCGAAGCCATGGTCGGCGTCAGCTTCGACGCTCCTGAGGGCAAGGTGACCGTGCAGCCCAACCACCACATCGAGAAGCTCGTGCTGATCGGTGAGGTGCAGAAGGATGGCATGTTCAAGATCCTCGAGAACAAGGGCTTCGTGAAGCCGGTGGCTTGGAACCAGTTCGTGCCCGAAACCAAGGGCTACACCTGCGACCACACCCAGAAGCGCCCCGACGCCGGCAAGTTCAAGCTCTGATTTCAGCCTCCACGCTGATGTCCTTGATGGGGGGGACCGGATCCCCCCCCTTTTTCTTTTGACCCTTTGTTGTCCCGCCGGCGCGGGTCACCATGACAGCTCTTTTCGACACGCTCTTCAACGGGCTGGCCATCGGTTCGGTGCTGATGCTCGCCGCCCTTGGCCTGGCTGTGGTGTTCGGCCTGATGGGTGTCATCAACATGGCCCATGGCGAGTTGATGATGCTCGGTGCCTACACCACCTTCGTGGTGCAGAACCTTCTCAAATCCGGCCCCCTGGAGGGCCTTTTCCCCGTTTATATCCTTCTTGCCATTCCAATCGCTTTTCTGGTGAGCGGGCTGGTGGGTTTGCTCCTGGAGAAAACGGTGATCCGCCGCCTCTATGGCAGGCCGCTGGAAACGCTCCTGGCCACCTGGGGGGTGAGCCTGATCCTGCAGCAGTTCGTGCGATCGGTGTCCACCGCCTTCTTCCTCGGCCTACTGGCCGCCGTTGCCCTCGGCCTGCTGGCTCCCCGCTTCACCCCGGCCGCCTGGTGGCGCCAGCGATGGACGCCGCTGCTGAAGGCTGGCAGTTGGATTGTGGCCCTGGTGGTTGGGATCGGTTTGGGTTCTTTGCTGGGCGAACAGCGGGCTCTGCACCAGCCCTGGTTCAGCGCCCGCAATATCGATGTCACCGCCCCCGAGTGGCTGCGTGGATCGATTGATCTGGGCGGGGTCACCATGCCCACCGCCCGGCTATTCATCCTCGCTCTCACCGCCCTGGCCTTGGTGGGGGTGAACTGGTTCCTTCAGAAGAGCGCCTGGGGGATCCGCATCCGTGCCGTCACCCAGAACCGCTCGATGAGCAGCTGCCTCGGCATCCCCACCGAAACCGTGGATGCCCTCACCTTTTTCGTGGGGTCCGGATTGGCTGGCATCGCCGGAGTTGCTGTGACCCTGCTTGGTTCGGTGGGTCCGAACCTCGGCGGCAACTACATCGTGCTGGCCTTCATGGTGGTGGTGCTCGGTGGCCTCGGCAAGCTCTGGGGCACGGTGGTGGCCGCCTTTGTGCTCGGTATCCTCGATTACGTGATCGGCTCCGGCTCGCTGTTGCTGCTGTGGCCTTCGATGCCAGCGGCCCTTAATGGGGTGATCACCTTCTTTGCCACCACCTCGATGGCCAAGGTTCTTGTTTTTGTGTTGATCATGGTGTTCCTGCAGTTCCGGCCGGCGGGGATGTTCCCCCAGAAGGGCCGCATGGTGGAGGCCTGAATTCATGCCGTTTTCCGCCACACCGCCCGCCTTTGTTCGCCGTTGGTGGCCCTGGATCCTGATCGTGGCGGCCGCCCTGATCCTGCCGGTGATCCTGCCTCCCTTCCGGCTCAATCTGCTGGGCCGTTTTCTATCCCTTGGCATCGTGGCCCTGGGTGTGGATCTTATCTGGGGGTATACCGGCTTGCTCAGCCTCGGCCAAGGCATCTTTTTTGCCCTTGGCGGTTACGCCATCGGTATGCACCTTTCGCTCAACTCCCTTGCACCTGGCCAGTTGCCGGAGTTTTTTGGCCTCTATGGCGTGAACAGTTTGCCGGCTTTTTGGCAGCCATTCACATCGCCACTCTTCACCCTGGTTGCCCTCTGGGTGATTCCTGCTCTGGTGGCTGGAATCCTCGGATTTCTGGTGTTTCGCAACCGGATCAAGGGGGTGTATTTCTCCATCCTCACCCAGGCAGCCCTGCTGGTGTTCTTCAATTTCTTCAATGGCCAGCAGAAGCTGATCAACGGCACCAATGGTCTCAAGACCGACACGGCCAAGGTGTTCGGTGAGCTGGTGGGTTCGGATTCCATGCAGCGCAACCTGTTTTGGCTCACCGTGCTGCTGGTGATCGCCGCCTGGGCGCTTTGCCGCTGGCTCACCAGCGGCCGTTTCGGGGATGCCCTAGTGGCCATCCGCGATGACGAACCGCGCATGCGCTTCACCGGCTACAACCCCACCGTCTACAAAACGCTTGTTTTCACCGTGGCCGGTGCCCTTGCCGGGATCAGCGGAGCGCTCTACACGGTGCAGTCCGGCATCATTAGCCCCCAATTCATGGCGGTGCCCTTCTCAATCGAGATGGTGATCTGGGTGGCGGTCGGTGGCCGCGGCACCCTGCTGGGGGCCGTGCTTGGCGCCGTGCTGATCAACTACGCCAAGAGCCTGATCAGCGAACAGCTCCCCGAAACCTGGCTGTTCGTGCAGGGGGCCCTGTTCCTGTTGGTGGTCACGGCCCTGCCCGATGGGTTGGTGGGCTGGTGGCGCCAGGGTGGCCCGGGCCACATCCTGGCCATGTTCGGCTGGCCGCCCCGCACCGCCACCTATCCCGGCCTTGATCTCGATCCTGCGGTGCGGGCCGAACGCGAAGCCCTTGAAGGCCCTTCTTCCCCTGATTCCGCCACCGGAGGTCGGCGATGACCAACCTGCTTGAACTGCGCGGCGTGAGTGTGAGCTTCGATGGCTTCCTTGCGCTCAACGATCTCAACCTCAGCCTCCAACCTGGTGAGCTGAGGGCGGTGATCGGTCCGAATGGTGCCGGCAAGACCACCTTCCTCGATGTGATCACCGGCAAGGTGCGCCCCACCAAGGGCGATGTGTTCTTCCGGGGGCGTTCCCTGGTAGGCACCAGTGAACATCGCATCGCCCGGCTCGGCATCGGCCGCAAGTTCCAGACCCCCCGCGTCTAT
Organism: Cyanobium sp.; assembly: GCA_040399305.1. Lineage (GTDB taxonomy): Bacteria > Cyanobacteriota > Cyanobacteriia > PCC-6307 > Cyanobiaceae > Cyanobium. Next base: position 34,083 of record JBBASH010000020.1, on the reverse strand, counting down.
CAGAACCTGACGGCCCGCCGCAACCTGGAGCTGGCGGTGAGCCGCCGCTCCCCCTTCGATCTGCTCTTCCGTGGCCTCGATCGCAGCAGCCAGGATCGGGTGGCCCACCTGCTTGGGGTCGTGGGCCTGGCGCCCCAGGCCCAGCAGCTGGCCGGTGGCCTCTCCCATGGCCAGAAGCAGTGGCTGGAGATCGCCATGCTGCTGGCCCAGGATCCTGATTTGTTGCTGGTGGATGAACCGGTGGCGGGTCTTTCCGATGAGGAAACGGAGCGCACCGGTGAACTGCTGCGCAGCCTGGCGGGTGATCACACCGTGCTGGTGATCGAGCACGACATGGATTTCATCAGCAGCCTCGACAGCCCGGTCACGGTGCTGCATGAGGGCCATGTGCTCTGCGAGGGCAGCATGGAGGCGGTGCAGAGCGATCCCCGCGTGATCGAGGTGTATCTCGGCGTTGAAGATGTCGGAGAGCATGGAATGGATTCCCCCGCCAACCTTCACGATCGCCCGTCCAGTGAGCTGCAGCCATGACCGTGATCACTACCCCCACATCCCTGGCCCATCCCTCCCACGAAAGCGGTGATCTTCTCAGCATTCGTGAGCTGAATGTGTATTACGGCGAAAGCCACATCCTGCGCAATGTCGATCTTTCGATTGCGCCCGGCCAGATGGTGTGCCTGATCGGCCTCAATGGGGTCGGCAAGACCACCCTGCTCAAGTCGATCATCGGCCTGTTGCAGCAGCGCAGTGGCTCCATCGTGCTGGCTGGTGAGGACATCTCCTCGAAGCCCCCCCATCAGCGGGCTCGCGGTGGCATCGGCTACGTGCCCCAGGGGAGGGAGATCATCGCCCAGCTCACCGTTCGGGAAAACCTGCTGCTGGGTCTGGAGGCCCTGCCCGGTGGCATCACCCGCCATCGCCACATCGATCCGCTGGTCTTCGAGCTGTTTCCGGTGTTGGAGAAATTCCTCAATCGGCGGGGCGGCGATCTTTCCGGCGGTCAGCAGCAACAGCTGGCGATCGCCCGGGCCCTCCTCGGCAAGCCCCGCCTGCTGCTGCTCGATGAGCCCACCGAAGGCATCCAGCCCTCCGTGGTGCTCGACATCCAGCGGGCCGTGGCCCGCATCATCCGCGAGACGGGCATCAGCGTGCTGCTGGTGGAACACCACGCCAGCTTCGTGCGCCAGGCCGATTGGTACTACGCCATGCAGAAGGGTGGGGTGGTGGCCAGCGGCCCCAGCAGCGAGCTGAGCAAGGAGGTGATCCAGCGCTTCCTGAGCGTCTGATCAGCGGCGGGTGTTTGTGTGCTCCGGTGTTTGTTTGCTTCTGTGTGCGGCCAGAGCTTGCTTCAGGGGCCTTGCTAAGGGTTGGTGGAACCGTTGACCCTCCATGGCCTCTCCCCTTTTGAGATCGCACCTGGCGCTCGCTTCCCTGCTGGGTGTCGCCCTCTCTTCCACCCTCGCCATTCCCGCCGCCCTCGCCGGCAGCTGTGAATTCCTCTCGCCGGTGGGTGGTGATGGTGTCTCACCGATCGTCACCAAGACGATCAGCATGGGCAATCCCCTTGGCCGGCCGAACTGGAACACGGATTTCTACGTGACCAAGCCCTTCAGCAGCTACAAGCTCTTCTTCACCGCCGATTCCTCGGTGAGCGCCACCTATCCAGTGGAGGCCTACCTCAAGTTCACCGATGGCTCCAACCTGCGGGTTTTCAACGCCAACATCGCTCCTGAGCCCGGCACTGGTGGTGGCAAGGACGTGCCTGCGGTGCCCGGCAAGCAAGTGAGCCAGGTGAACGTCAAGGTGGGATCCGGCGACAACATGGCCGCCACCGGCTTCACCTACCGGGTGTCGGTGCAGGGCTGCCGCTGAGGTCACTCACGGCGTGGCTCCTTCGAGCAGCTCCCGCCAGAGCTGCTCGGCCTGGCCGGATGGGACCTGTGCCAGGGCGTTGCCATCGCAGCGGTGGATCGGCCGGCAGCCCAGGCTGTTGATCAGCAGGGCTCCTTCGCATCCCTCCAGGTCGCTCGGCTCCAGCGGGCCTTCGACGGCGCGGCCGAGACGCAGGGCGCGGCCGCGCATCACCCCAGGTAGGCAGCCGCTGGCCAGGGGTGGGGTGGTCCAGCGGCCCTGGTGGCGCACGAGCAGGTTGGCAGCGCTGCCGCAGCACAGTTCCCCATGGCTGGAGAGGAGCAGGGCATCGTGAGCTCCGGCGGCCTGGGCTTCCCGCCGGGCCTGCACCTGGGCGGTGTAGGCGAAGCTCTTGCAGCGGCTCAGCCGGCTGGCCGCGTTGCGCCGCTCCTGGCGGCTGATCCAGGTGGTCACCGCTTCGAACTGCGGGGCGGTGGCGGTGAGCTGCAGCCAGAAGCGATGGGCCGAAGCGGCTTGCGCCGGTGCGGGCAGATCGAGCCCTCGGCCGCCGCAGCCCCGGCTCCAGTTGAGCCGCAGCGCCCCGGTACGAATGCCGCTGCGGGCGATGGCCTCCGCCACCAGGGGGAGGATCAGGGTCTGGTCCGGGGGCGGCGCCATCCCCAGCAGCTCGGCCGAGGTGCGCCAGCGCTCGAGGTGCTCTTCCAGCAGTTGGAGCCGGCCCTGATCGAGGAGCAGGGTTTCGAACAGGCCATCAGCCAGCAGCAGGCCCCGGTCGCCCAGGGGCAGGGCCAGATCATCGGGATGACCCCACTCACCCTGCGGGAGGGATGGGGCGGCGCCGGTTGGGGGCAAGGCCGCTGCGGCGGGCCCAGTCGGTGCGTTTGCGGCGATCCAGGCGATGGGGGCTGTCATGCCAGGGCCTCCAGCAGCGGCCGGATCTTCCAACCCATCTCCAGGGCTTCGCCGGCGGGATCGGAATCGGCCACCACCCCTCCCCCCGCCTGCACCCGCAGACGCTGCCCCTTCACCATCACGCTGCGGATCAGGATGCTGCTGTCGAAGCTGCCATCGGCGGCCAGGTGGAACAGGGAGCCGCAGTAGGGGCCCCGCGGCACCGGCTCCAGGGCGGCTAGCCGCTGGCAAGCCCGCAGTTTCGGCGCGCCGCTGATCGAGCCCCCCGGCCAGCAGGCCCGCAGCAGGTCGGTGATGCCCTTCCCCGCCGCCAGCTGCCCCGTGACCACCGAGGTGAGGTGGTGCACCTGGGCATAGCTCTCCAGCCCCACCAGTTGGGGCACCTGGATCGAACCGGGCCGGCAGACCCGGCCCAGGTCATTGCGGAGCAGGTCGACGATCATCACGTTCTCGGCCCGGTCCTTCGGATCGCACACCAGCTCCGCCGCGGCATCCGCGTCAGCGGTGGGATCGCCATGGCGCGGGCGGGTTCCCTTGATCGGCCGGGTCTCCACGCTCCCGGCCGCATCGCAGCGCAGGAAGCGCTCCGGCGAGGCCGATACCACCGCCTCATCCGCCGTGATCGCCAGGCCCGCGAAGGGGGCGGGGCAGTGCCGGCGCAGCCGGCCATGCAGGGCCATGGGATCGGGGGTTTCCGCCAGGCTGGTTTCGCAGCAGGCAGTGAGGTTGGCCTGGAAGATGTCGCCGGCGGCGATCCAGCCGAGCAGGGTCTCCACCTGGGCCCCATAGCGCTCCGGTGGCGTGTGCCAGTGCCAGGCCTCCAGGGGAATGGCCGCCATCGCGGGCTCCGGGTGCAGACCACGGCCAGGACCAGCGCCCGGTGGCTCGCCAGGCCGGTCGTTCGGATCGGGTGGGGCTCCGAGAGCCTCCAGCCGGGCCGCCATCGCCGCCAACCGATCGGGATCCTCCCCCTCCAGCCAGCAGCGCCGGGTGGAGCGCTCGAAGTGGATCAGCGGATCATGGCGGGCTGCCCACAGGGTGGCCATGTCGCCGGGGCGCCAGTGGTCGGCCGGTTCCACCCAGGCACCGGCTTCGTAGGCCAGCCAACCCAGCCAGGGCCCTCCCCGCCGCTCCAGCTCCGCCAGGGCCGCGAAGGGATCGCTGGCACCGGACTCCCCGGGTAGCCCCTCACAGCGCACCTGCTCGATCGGATCGATGCCCAGCACGGCCCGCTGGCCGAAGGTCGAGCCATCCCCTTCCAGCAACACGAGGCCTTCCCGGCCGCCATGGCGGGTGAGGGCCCGGGTCAGGCTCCAGGGTTCCCACCAGGGAAGATCAAGGCGGTGGCGCGGTGTGCTCAAGGATCGGAGGGTTCGGGCTCCCGTGGCGGCGCGCTGGTTGCCCCACGGCTGGCCAGGTCGGGGCGGCCGGCCTCGATGAGCGCGGCATCGCGGATCCGGCAGCTGTCGCACACCCCGCAGGGTTCCGAACCGCCGCTGTAACAGCTCCAGGTGTCGGCGATCGGCACCCCCAGCCGCAGGGCCTGCCGCACGATTTCGGTCTTGCTCCAGTGAACCAGGGGCGCCCAGAGGCGGGTGCCCTCGCCTTGGCGGCCGGCACGGGTGGCGAGATCGGCGAGGCCCTGGAAGGCTTCGAGGTAGTCGGGGCGGCAGTCGGGGTAGCCCGAGTAATCGATCGCATTCACCCCCAGCACCAGCCGCTGGGCACCGCGGGCCTCCGCCAAGCTGAGACCGATGGCGATGAACACCGTGTTGCGCCCCGGCACGTAGGTGCTGGGGATCGCGCCCTCCACCACGCCACCGATGGGCACCGCCAACTGGGGATCGGTGAGGGAGGAGCCGCCCCAGGCCGCCAGGTTCACGGCCACGGTGTGGTGCTCCGCCAGCCCCAGGGTGCCGGCCAGTCGCGCGGCCGCTTCGAGCTCGCGGCGGTGCCGCTGGCCGTAATCGAAGGAGAGGCCGATTACTCGCTCTCCCGCCTCCAGGGCCAGGGCGCAGGCGGTGGCTGAGTCGAGGCCCCCGGAGAGCAGGGCCACGGTGGTGGGGGGTGAGTCGGCCATGGGGGCAGGCTGGCAGATTCCGCGCCCCCTCCGCCTCGACGCTTGTGCTCCGCCTGACCAAGATGCGGTGGTTCCCTGTCGCCCTGCCATGGCATCCCCGCGTTCCGGTGGCGCTGACCGTCGTTCCAATCCCTGCCGCCGGGCCGCTGATCGGGTGCCTCCGGTTCCGGTCACCGGGCCGGGCCGCTGGGGTTGTTGGGCCGGAGGGGCCGGCCTGCTGCTGGCGGGGCTCCTTCCCCTTTCGACCAGCCTCGCCCCGGCTCCGGCCCTGGCCATTCCCCGGCTGGATCTCAAGCCCTATCCCGCCCCGGCTCCCGGCGAGCGCCGCTGGGTGATCCAGCTCAGCGGCCTGCTGCCGCCCAGCCAGGATCCCACCATCTCCGCCCATCCGGCCGACTGGCGCGTGGAGCTGATCGCCGGCCGCAACCTCGAGCTCGACTGCAATCAGGTGACGTTCTCGGGCCGAATGCGCAGCCAGCCCGTGGCCGGCACGGAGCTGCGGGTGGTGCAGATCAGCCAGGTGACCCCCCTGGCCTCCACCCGCATGGCCTGCCCCCCCGGCGAGCCGAAGCGGCGGGCCTTCGTGCCCATGGGCGGCAAGCCCTTCGTGGTGCCCTACGACGTGAGTCGGCCGATCGTGCTCTATGCGCCGAAGGATCTCGAGCTGCGCTGGCGCCTCTGGAAGGCTGAGCGGCGCCAGTGGCCGGCCCGGGAGTTCTGAGGTTCCCGGGGGCCTGCCGGTTGTGGTCCTTGCGCAGGGTGGGTCCTTCGCAGGGTGTTCGGGCGCCGAAGGCCACGATCGCCCCGTGACTGGGTCGTCGGGTTTGGTTCCGGCGGACAGCGGGGGCTGCCGGCTCAGGAGGCGTCCGGGGCAGCCTTGCCCCGCTGGGATGGCGATCGCTGCCCCTGGGGGCGGTGGAGCTGGGCTCAGGTCGGGGATCCAGGGCCTGTGAAGGCGGCCGTGGGATGCCTGGCGAGGAGGTGATGGCTCCTGGCGGGCCCTGCGACGGCCTTGGATCGGCGGTCAGGAAGGGGGAAAGGGTGCAGGGTCAGGGCTTCGTACATAACCTGGAGCGGTTGCTGGGCTCTGCGGCGATTCCGCCGCGATCGATGTCAACTGGAGGCCTGTCCGCGGAGTCCCGCGGAGCCATGGTCTGCCCGGTTGGCCTTGCCTCCCCGCTTCCCACGCCGCGCCAGGCGTTCGTCGTCTCCCTTCCCGCCGCCAGCCATCGCGTCCCATGCCGTTCCGCCACGACCGCCGCGATGCCCGCAGCGACGACCGCAGCGACGCCCGTTTCGAGGAGCAGGACGGCCGCGAGCTCCACGACGGGCCTGATCATTCCGGCGACCGCGACCTGGAACAGCAGCGATCACCCCGCCGCTTCCGAGGGCTGAGCGGCTGTGTTCCCTGGTTGATGGCGGGTCTGGCCGTGCTGGGGGGTGGCTTCTATTGGGGTTATCAGTTCCGGGCGGCCCAGAAGCTGTCCGCCGATGAGCTGCGGGAGCGGGAGCGGCAGGAGCTCCGCACCATGGGCTGGCAAACGGGCGCCGATGGGGTGCTCACCCGCTGGTGCACCGACGACTGCAATCCCCCCAAGCTGTTCGGCGGCGGCATGGCCCGCATCTTTGAGGTGTATTGCAAGGACCGCCCCTGCGGCAACATCCGCGCCACCTTCCGGGTGCTCGATCGCGACGGCAAGGAGATCGGCACCACCACCGCCAGCAAGGATGGGCTCCAGGGAGAGCGGCTGCGGTTGGTGGTGGTGAGTCCGGAGCCCCAGGCCCAGCGCTTTGAACTCAAGGAGTTCACCGCTCAGGCGATGGTCTATTGAGCAGAGCGCAGCAGAACATGATGTTGAAGGATGAGCCTGGGCCAGCGTCCAGAACGCGGGAGCGTCTCTGGTCACGATCGATCCGGCTCCGCTCCCGCGCAGGGGCTGGCCTAGCCCTGGCCTTGCTGGTAGGTGGTTGCCAGGGCGGACCGAAAACTCCGGAGAATCTGCAGGTGGTGATCGCCACGGGGGCAGGCTCCGATCAGGTGGTGCGCAGCAGCCTGCAGCGACTCGCCGCCCAGATGGCCGCCGAGTTCATGAGCAACAACCCTGGCACCAATCTCCACCTCCGTTTCCTGGAGGAGGGCGATCTGGCGGCCAGCGTGCGCGACCACAGCACCCTCGGGGCCGGACCTGATGTGGTGATCAGCCGGGTGCCTCCTACTGCCAGGCTCTCCAACGAGGGGCTGATCGTTCCCAGCGCGCTTGCGCCGGAGCAGCTCGATCCCCTGCGGATCCAGTTTCTGCAGTACTTCCGCCAGGGCAACCAGTTTCGAGCCCTGCCCTTCCTGCTCCAGCCCAGCCTCGCCTGTTACAACCGCGAGCGCCTGCCCAAGCCCCCCGCCACCCTGGTTGAGCTGGTGCAGAGGGCTGCTGAGGGGGCGCGGGTGGGCTTGCCCCTGCAGATGGATGACCTGCTGTGGTCGGCCAGTGGCTTCGGGGCCTCCCGGCCGCTGCTGCAGGCCCTGGACGAGGATCAGGGAACGCGGCGGCCCCTGAGCCCCGCTGATCGCGCCAATGTGCTGGCCTGGCTGGGTTGGCTGTACCGCGCCAATGTGCAGCCCACCCTCCAGTTCGTTGACACCTCCGATGGGCTTGTACAGAGGCTGGCCAGCCGTCAGCTCGATTGGATCAGCTGCAATGCCACCGCCATCCCCCAGCTGCGGCGCAGCCTCGGTTCACGGCTGGCAGTGGCCCTGCTCCCCGCCGGACCGAATGGTGAGCCGGCTCAGCCGTTGGCGCGGCTGCTGCTGCTGAGCTTCGGCCGCGATTCCACCCCTGGCCAGCGTCGTGTGGCTGAACGGTTTGCCCTGTTCGTGCTCAACGACTTCAGCCAGAACAACCTGATGGTGAGGGAGGTGGGCAACATGCCGGTGAACCAGAACGTGATCGTGCCCGTGAAGGAATCGCCGCAGCTGGCCACGATGCAGCGCAGCCTGGAGAACTCGATCGTGCCGGACTTCCGCCAGGGCATTGGTCTGCGCAGTCGTACCGATGAGTTGCGCCTGCTGCTCAAGCAGAACGTGTACGGCGAACAGTCTCCCCAGAAGGTTCTTGAGGCCATGGAAGCTCTTGCCAATCCCACACCGGAGCGCGCGCCATGACCCAGCTGTTCTATGAGATCGGCGGTTGGATCGGGCTGCTGGGCCGCGGCTCGGTGTTGCTCCAGGTGCTGGTGTCTGTGGCTCTGCTGCTGGGCTACCGGGCCTGGCGGTTCCGGGGTCGGGGCGCCCTCTCCCCTTGGCGTGCCGTGCTGGCCAAGCTGGTGCTGGCGGCCTTGCTCAGTCTCGTCAGCCTCCTGTTGCCCAAGCTGGGGTTCCCCGGTGGGCTGGTGGGTCTCATTGGCCAGCTCACGGCCATCTGGACCGCCCTTTCCGCGCTCCGGCTGCTGCTTCGCCGGGTCGTGGATGGCGAGGAGGTGGATGCCTACTGGCAGCGGGCCGTGCTCCCCCTGTTCCTGGTGCTGTTGGTGGGGGGGCTGGTGTATCGCCTCGATGGTCTTGAGGCAGTCGGCGGTGTGCCCCTGCTGAAGCTGTTCGACAAGAACCTCACTCTGGCCAATCTGCTGCTGCTGCTGGGTCTGCCCTACTTCCTGGTGGTGCTCTCGGAGTTGCCGGTGTTGCTGCTCGGCAATCTGCTGGGTCGGTTGATCGGGATGGAACCCGGCAACCGCAAGGCGCTTGAGCTGATCCTGCGCTATCTGCTGATCGGCGTGGGCACGATCTGGCTGGCCGACCGGATCGGCCTCAACAGCACCGCCATCGCCGCCATCGCCGGTGGCCTTTCGGTGGGCCTCGGTTTCGGTGTTAAGGAGGTGTTCTCCAACTTCGTGAGCGGCCTGTGGCTGCTGTTTGAGGGTTCGGTGCATCCCGGCGATGTGCTGATCCACGAAGGCGACATCTGCCAGGTGCGCAAGCTCGGGCTCAGGGCCACCACCCTCTGGCGCGACGGCGACAACGCCGAACTGCTAGTGCCCAACCAGACCTTCTTCACCTCCACAGCCACCACCTACACCGGCACCGATGATCGTCGCCGCGGCCAGGTGCTGATCGGCGCCGGTTACCAGCACGATCCCGAGCAAGTGATCGCCGTGCTGGAGGAGGTGGCCCGCGCCAATCCGCGCGTGCTGGCCGATCCCCCGCCGAAGGTCTTTGTGATGGACTACGGCGCCTCGTCCATCGATTACTCCCTGCGTTTCTCGATGGCGGATCCGATGACCAACCTTGGCATCTCCAGTGAGCTGCGCCGCGCCATCTGGCATGCGTTCCAGGAGCACGGCATCGAGATCCCCTTCCCCCAGCGGGTGGTGCATCAGGCCCGCTGAGGCCTTCAGCGCACCCCGAGCCACTTGTGGCTCTGCAGGCTCAGGCGCCAGGCCGGCTGGCTCTGCACAAAGGCGAGGGCCAGGGCCTCGCCCGTGGGGTTGCCCCAGGCCGGCTGGAGCAACAGGTGGGGGGGCGTTCCCCCCGCCGCCATCCGCGGACCTGCCGCCGCCAGGGCTGCGCGGGCCATCGCCTCGGCGAACTCCAGATCCTCGGCCTGCTCCACCACCACCTTCAGCTCCTGGCAGGCGCCCAGGAGTTCGTTGGTGGGGGGGCGGTGGCGCTTGGGCGAGAGGGTGATCCAATCGAAGTGGCCGCTGAGGGGATCCACGCCGCTGGTCTCCAGGTGGAGGGGGATGGGCAGGGGACGTCTCGTGGGCTGTGCCTGCCCTGCCGGAAGCCCACCGTCTGCCTTTTTCCCGCCCTCGACCTCAGTGCGGCTGACCTGCCGCAGCGCGGTGCAGAGGCCGCTGAGATCGTGATGGAGCGGCTCTCCGCCGGTGATCACCACGAAGGCGGCCCCGGCCGCGGCGGCGGTGGCGGCTTCGCCGGCCAACTCCGCCAGGCTGCGGTCCGGGTGGCTGCCTTGCGGCCAGGAGTGCTTGGTGTCGCACCAGGGGCAGCCCACCGTGCAGCCCGCTAGGCGGATGAAGAAGGCGCTGCGGCCGGCATGGAGCCCTTCGCCCTGCAGGGAGTGGAAGGTCTCGACGACGGGCAGGGACAACGAAGCCAACGCGGACACGCTCTTGGGGGCTTGCAAGGGATGACAGCGTCAGCCTGCCAGCCGAGCCGCCGTGGCGGCAGGATCCGACTCAGCCCAGCGATGGCAGACTTGCCAGGCGCCACCAGAGGGGCTCCGGACGTTGCGGCCGACCTGCGTTCCGGTAGGACTAAGCTAAGGCTTAGTTTAAAGAGGCGGCGATGGAGACCGTGAACATCCACCAGGCCAAGACCCAGCTCTCCCAGCTGCTGCATGGGGTTGAGCAGGGAGAGGAGGTGGTGATCGCCCGGGCCGGCGTACCGATTGCCCGGCTGGTGGGCTGGAAGGCTCCTGCCCAGCCGGTGGCAGAGCCCGGTGCGATGCGCGGCCGGATCCAGCTCCGTGATGACTTCGATGCACCGCTGGATGATCTGTTCGAGGCCCTGCGGTGACGAGACTCCTGCTCGACACCCATCTGGTGCTCTGGTGGCTGAGTGGCGATCCGCGGCTGCCTGAACCTGTTGTGGCGCGCGTGCAGGCAGCGGAGGCTGAGGTGTTCGTGAGCCAGGCCTCGCTGTGGGAGATGGCGATCAAGGTGTCGCTCGGCCGATTGCAGGTGGACCTGCCGGAGCTGGAACGCCAGGTGCCGCTGCAGGGCTTCCGCTGGCTGCCGATTCACAACAGCCATCTGCTGGCGGTGGCAGAGCTGGAGACCGATGGAGAGCATCGCGATCCATTTGATCGGCTGCTGGTGTGCCAGAGCAGGACCGAACCGATGCTGCTGTTGACGGCTGACCGACAGCTGCGGCGCTACGGCACCACCGTGAACCTGGTGGGATAAAGAAGCACGCCATGCAGCCATCCAGGTCGGTATGCCGCCCAGGCCTGCCCGACCGTTGCGAGGCTCAGAGCTGCAGCGGCACCCCATCGGCCGGGAGCGGCCGGTCCTGAGCGACGGCCTCGCCCCGCCGCAACTGGGCCGCCTCGATCAGTCCCCGGAACAGCGGGTGGGGCTTGCCGGGCCGCGAGAGGAATTCGGGGTGGTATTGGCAGGCAGTGAAGAAGGGGTGGCCCTCCAGTTCGATCAGCTCCACCAGGCGGCCATCGGGGGAGGTGCCGCTGATCCGGTAGCCGGCCGCCAGGAAGGGGTTGCGGTAGGCGTTGTTGAACTCGTAGCGGTGGCGGTGGCGCTCGTACACCACCTCATCGGCGTAGAGCCGCTGGCCGAGGGTGCCGGGGGCCAGGCGGCAGGGGTAGACCCCCAGGCGCATCGTGCCGCCGAGATCGACCACATCCTGTTGTTCGGGCAGCAAGTGGATCACCGGATGGGGGCTGGCCGGATCCAGCTCGGCGCTGGTGGCGCCCTCCAGACCCGCCTGGTTGCGGGCCCACTCGATCACGGCGCACTGCATGCCCAGGCAGAGCCCCAGGAAGGGCACCCGCTGCTCGCGGGCCCAGCGGATCGCCGCCACCTTGCCATCCACGCCCCGGTTGCCGAAACCTCCCGGCACCACCACCGCATCCATCCCCTCCAGCAGGTCAGCGGCCCCCTGCTCCTCGATCTGCTCGGCGCAGATCCAGCGCAGATCCAAGGAGGCGTTCCGGTCGAGGCAGGCATGCCGCAGGGCCTCCACCACCGAGAGGTAGGCGTCGTTGAGCTGCACGTACTTGCCCACCAGGGCCACCTTCACCGCCGGGCCGGGATCGCGCAGCCGCTGCACCAGCTCGGCCCAGCGCACCATGTCGCTGGGGTGATCGGGCAGGTCGAGCACATCGAGTACCTGGCGGCAGAGGCCCTCCTGCTCCATGGCCAGCGGCACCGCATAGATGCTGTCGGCATCGAGGGCCTGGATCACGCCGCCGCTGGGCACGCCGCAGAAGCCGCCGATCTTGGCCTTGAGGTCGGTGGAGATCGGCCGATCGCTGCGGCACACGAGCACATCGGGCTGGATGCCGATCGAGCGCAGCTCCTTCACCGAGTGCTGGGTGGGCTTGGTTTTGAGTTCGCCGGAGGTGCCGATGAAGGGCAGCAGGGTCACATGCACGTAGGCGATGTCGCGGCGGCCCACATCGCCGCGGAACTCGCGGATCGCCTCCAGGAAGGGCAGCGATTCGATGTCGCCCACGGTGCCGCCGATCTCGCCGATCACCACATCGGCGCTGGAGTTGGCGGCCACCCGATGGATGCGCTCACGGATTTCGCCGGTGATGTGGGGGATCACCTGCACGGTGCCGCCGTTGTAATCGCCGCGGCGCTCCTTGTTGATCACCGCCTGGTAGATCGAGCCGGTGGTCACGCTGTTGAGGCGCGACATGGCGGTATCGGTGAAGCGCTCGTAGTGGCCCAGATCCAGGTCGGTTTCGGCGCCGTCTTCGGTGACGAATACCTCACCGTGTTGATAAGGGCTCATCGTGCCCGGATCCACATTGAGATAGGGATCGAGCTTCAGGATCGACACGCTGTAGCCGCGGCTCTTGAGCAGGCGCCCCAGGCTGGCGGCCACGATCCCCTTGCCGATGCTGGAGACCACCCCGCCGGTCACGAAGACGAACTTCGTGCTCTGGCTCCTGGAGGGGGAGGTCATGGCATCTTCGACTGACCTCTCAATCTACCGGTGGCCTCAAGGTGAGGCGCCCCTCGGCAGGAGCCTCAGCCCTCCAGCAAGCTGCGCAGCATCCAGGCGGTCTTTTCGTGGATCTGCAGGCGCTGGGTAAGTAGGTCGGCGGTGGGCTGGTCGTTGGCCTCCTCGGTGAGCGCGAAGACGCTGCGGGCGGTGCGGGCCACGGCCTCGTGGCCGGCCACCAGCTCGCGCACCATCGCCATCGCCTCGGGCACCCCCTCAGCTTCGGGGATCGTGCTGAGGGCCGCGATCGCCTGGCCGCCATAGGGGGCGGGGAAGCCGAGGGCGCGGATGCGTTCCGCGATCACATCGAGGGCGTTCCAGAGCTCGGTGTATTGCCCCATGAACATCAGGTGGAGCGTGTTGAACATCGGCCCGGTCACGTTCCAGTGGAAGCCGTGGGTCTTGCCGTAGAGCACGGTGGTGTCGGCCAGCACCTGGCCGAGGGCGGTGGCGATCTGTTGGCGCTGCTCGGCGGGGATGCCGATGTCGATGGGGAGAGAGGAGATGGCCATGGCTCGATCGAAGGAGAAAGGGTTGGGGGGTTGGCTGTTGGGGTTCTAGCCAGATGCGGTCGCCGCTGGCATGGATCCGGAGCGTCCCAGCCGGAAGGGGAAGGTTCGGTCGCCGGGCCTCGGTTGGTGGCTCCCTGCTCCATCCGTCGCGGCCTGAAGCCTGATCGGCGTGACCGACAAGAACCTGCCGATCGGGATCTCACAGGGATTGGCTGAGGCTGCTAGTGAACAGCAGCCAGCCTGTTGAGAGGGCAAATAGGCGTTATTTGATCGCATCGGCAAGAAGCGCTTTGTGGTAGGACCAGGCGCCGTAGATGACTGTAAGGATAGCAAAGTAGCCGATGATAAAGATGTCAATCATGCTGGCAAGTGTGATCGCAGAATGCGTTTCCAGGGTGACTTCTTTGATCGATTCCTGAATGATTGTCAGCAGTTCAATCGCCAGCAGAGTCAAGATGATTGCGTGGGTTGCATCGATAAGGTCGATGAATCGTTACCGCCTGCTTTTTCGTGGCATTTGATGCACGGATCTCTATTCATTCAATGCTGCTGAGGTGGTCCCTCATCCTGTTGCGGTGGCGGGGTTGGCGCAGCTTCAGCAGGGCCCGCGATTCGATCTGCCGCACCCGCTCCCGCGAGAGGTGCAGGTTTTCGCCGATCTCGGTGAGGGTGCGGGGGGTGTCGTCCTCCAAGCCGAAGCGTTGGCGGATCACGGTGGCCTCCCGCTGGCTGAGCTCCTCAAGTAGCGACTCCAGATCATCGTGGAGCTGCTCGCGGGCGAGTTCCTGCTCCGGGGTGGCGTGGTCGTCCTCCAGGAGGTCGCCGAGGTCCATGCCCTGGTCGCGGCCCACCCGCACATCTAGCGACACGGGCCGCGGCTGCCGTTCCAGGGTGAGGCGCACCACCGCTTCGCTGAGGTCGAGCTCGGCGACCACTTCCCGGATGGTGGGACTGCGGCCGAGGCGGGCCGAGAGCAGCCGCTGGGCCCTTCGGATGCGGTTGAGTTTTTCGGTGACGTGGACGGGAAGGCGGATGGTGCGGCTCTGGCTGGCGATCCCCCGGTTGATGCCCTGGCGGATCCACCAGTAGGCGTAGGTGCTGAAGCGGAAGCCCCGGGTGGGATCGAATCGCTCCACCGCCCGCTCCAGCCCCAGGGTGCCCTCCTGCACCAGGTCGAGCAGCTCCATGCCGCGCTGCAGGTATTTCTTGGCCACGGCCACCACCAGCCGCAGGTTGGCCTGGATCATCCGCTCCTTGGCGCGGCGCCCCTGGTGCAGGGCCAGGCGCAGTTCGGCGGGGGTGAGCTGGCAGCGGTCGGCCCAGCGCGCAAGGTCGCCATCGCCTTGCTGCTCCAGCAGCCGTTCGCGCCGCTGCACCAACCGGGCCAGGGTGAGCTCCTCCTCGGCGGTCAGCAGGTCGACCCGGCCGATCTCCTGGAGGTACTGCCGCACTAGGTCGGTGGTGGGGGAGCCAGCCAAGGATGCACGCCAGAATCCCTCCACCATGCGCAGAGCCTCCGGTGAAGGGGCACTTTCATCGGGATAGCTTTCGGATTGGATCGGATTGCAGCGGCGTTCAGCTTTCTTCTTCCACCCAGGTGCTGGCCACGTGGAGCTCTTCGAGCTGCTTGCTGGCCACGCCGGCCGGGGCCTGGGTCATCAGGCAGCGGGCCTGTTGGGTTTTGGGGAAGGCGATCGTGTCGCGGATCGATTCCTCACCGGCCAGGAGCATCACCATGCGGTCGAGGCCGAAGGCCAGGCCGCCGTGGGGTGGGGCGCCCATGTCGAGGGCCTCCATCAGGAAGCCGAACTGGCGCTCCGCCTCCTCCAGGGGCAGGCCGATCGTTTGCAGCACCTGGCGCTGCAGGGCCGAATCGTGGATGCGCAGGGAGCCGCCGCCGAGCTCGAGGCCGTTGAGCACCAGGTCGTAGGCCTGGGCACGGGCGGTGGGCAGGGTGTCGGCCCAGCGCGCGGGGTCGGTTCCCAGATCCTCGGCGTTGGGGGCGCAGAAGGGGTGATGCAGGGCTTCGAAGCGGTTCTCGCCGGCGTTGAACTCGAACATCGGGAAATCCACCACCCAGAGGAAGTTCCAGGCGTCGTTGTCGCGGTCGGCTGGCACCAGGCCCAGCTCGCGGGCCAGGAACTGGCGCACCCGATCGAGGGCCTTGTTCACCGTGGCGGTGTCGCCGGCGCCGAACAGCAGCAGGGTGCCGGGTTGGGCGCCGGTGCGCGCCAGCAGTTCAGCCTTCTTCGTCTCGGAGAGGTTGTCCTTGATGGCGCCGATCGTGTCGATCTCGCCGTTCTCGCGCACCCGGATGAAGGCCAGGCCGCCGGCGCCGGCCTTCTGGGCCTCGCTGAACACATCGCCGCCGGGCTTGATGCGCACATTGCTGATGGCGTCGTTGCCGCCAGGAATCGGCAGCACCTTCACCGAACCACCGGCGGCCACCGCCCCTGAGAACACCTTGAAGCCCATGTCCGCCACCAGATCCGACACGTTCACCAGCTCCAGGCCATAGCGGGTGTCGGGGCGGTCGGTGCCGTAGCGCTCCATCGCCTCGTGCCAGGTGAGGCGGGGGAAGGGCAGGGGCAGCTCAACCCCCTTCACCGCTTTCCAGATGGCGGCGATCAGGCCTTCATTGAGGGCCAGGATCTGCTCCTGGTCCATGAAGCTCATCTCCATGTCCAGCTGGGTGAATTCCGGCTGGCGGTCGGCCCGGAGGTCCTCGTCGCGGAAGCAGCGGGCGATTTGGTAGTAGCGCTCCAGGCCGCCCACCATCAGCAGCTGCTTGAACAGCTGGGGCGACTGGGGCAGGGCGAACCACTCGCCACCGCACACCCGGCTCGGCACCAGGTAGTCGCGGGCGCCTTCGGGGGTGGAGCGGGTGAGCACCGGCGTTTCCACCTCGATGAAGCCGCGTTCCTCCAGGAACTGGCGGATCGCCCGGGTGGTTTGGTGGCGGAGCCGCAGGTTGCTGTTCATGCGCTCACGGCGCAGATCCAGATAGCGGTGGCGCAGCCGCAGCTCTTCGCGGGTGTTCTCCTCGTCGTGCACCGACACGGGGAAGGGGAGGTTGCCCTTCACGGCGTTGAGCACGGTGATGGCGCCCGCCAGCACCTCGAAGCGGCCGGTGGCCAGGCGTTCGTTCACCGAGGTGCCCGGCCGCTCCCGCAGCGTGCCCTGCACCTGCAGCACCGTTTCATTGCGCAGATGGCTGGCGGTTTCGAACACCGCCGCGAAGGCCTCGCGCTCCCCGGGGTCATTGCCGGCCAGTTCGGGGTCCACCGTGATCTGCACGGTGCCGCTCCGGTCGCGCAGGTCGATGAAGATCACGCCGCCGTGGTCGCGGCGCCGGTCGACCCAGCCGCAGAGCTGCACGGCCTGGCCGACCTGGTCGGCCCGCAGATCGCCGCACCCGTGGCTGCGCATGGTTGAACCGCAAGCAATCGGGGATTTTCCCACGGCGGCTGCTGGGGGTGGCCGCTGGTGGGTGCTCACCCCTGGCTTCCCAGCTCAGCGGGAAGACGTTGGCAGGAGGAGGGATTCCAGTCGTTGCTGGCAAGCGGCGCGGTCATGGCGAGGAGCAGAACGGCATGAAATTGAAGCGTTTGGCAGGGAATGGGCGGGCGTTCTCGGGCTTTTTCAGCAGCCTCTTAAGGTCGTGGAACCGTTCCGTTGCCTGGGGGCTTCCGTGACGCTGCCCCGCCGCTCCCTGCTTCAGGGCTCCAGCCTCGTGTTTGGCCTGTTGGGCGGAATTCTTGGGGCGGCCAGGCCCGCTCAGGCCGAGGCCCGGCTGGATTCCCCGGTTCAGGATCCGCAGTTGCTGGAGCGGCTCCAGGCCTGCACCCCCCAGGATCCGCTGCGACGTCTCCAGGAGGGCAACGTCCGTTTCGCGGCCGCTTGGAGGGCCGCCGCCGCCGCCCCCTATGAGCAGCGGATGGAGCCGCTCAGCACCCTCTGGAGCCACACCTGTCAGATCGCTCCCCAGGCCCTCGCCCAGGGCCAGAGGCCCTTTGCGGCTGTTCTCTCCTGCGCCGATTCCCGGGTAGATCCCGGCTGGCTGTTTGACTGCGCCGCCGGTGAGCTTTACCAGGTGCGCAGCGCTGGCAACACGGCCTTCGACCAGGCCATCGCTTCGCTCGACTACGCCGTGGGGGTTCTGGGGGTCTCCCTGGTGCTGGTGCTCGGCCACAGCCGTTGCGGTGCGGTGCAGGCGGCGATGAGTGACGCACCCCTCACCCCTCTGTTGGAGGACCTGGTGCAGCCGATCCGCGCCCAGCTGAGGAGGGGCGACGACCTGACCCGGGCCATCGAGCGCAACGCCCGCCACGTTGCCGATCAGCTCACCGCCCGCAGCGCCCTGCTCCAGGACGCGGTGGCCGCCGGCAGGCTCACGATCCGCAGTGCCTACTGCGACATCGGCAGCGGGGTGGTGACCTTGTTGTGAGGCAGGTTGTGAAGCCGGATGTGATGGCACCCCGGCAGCTGCTGGCTGGCCCAGGCCGCTGTCCTAGCTTCCGCCAGAGAGGGCTGCCGATGACGCCGCGATTCCCCCTGGCCACCGTGGGCGCCCTGGTGACCAATCCCGAGGGCAAGGTGCTGATCGTGCGCACCGGCAAGTGGCGGGGCACCTGGGGGGTGCCGGGCGGCAAGGTGGAGTGGGGCGAAACCCTGGAGGCGGCCCTGTTGCGGGAGTTCCGCGAGGAGGTGGGGCTGGATCTGGAGCGGGTGCGCTTTGCCCTGCTGCAGGAGGCCGTGGACGACCCCCAGTTTCACCAGAGCGCCCATTTCGTGCTGATCAACTACTTCGCCCACAGCGGCGCCAGTGTGATCACGCCCAACCATGAGATCGAGGAATGGGCCTGGGTGACGCCGGAGCAGGCCTTCACCTATCCGCTCAACAGCTTCACCCGCATCCTGGTGCAGTGTTTTATCGATGGGCTCACCGATGGGGAGCCCGCCGGGGATCTTGCCGGCGGCGGCCAGGGTTCCGAGGCATCCGCATGAGTGGCTTCCGCCTCCGACGGCCCGCGGGGTGATGACCCTCGTTTCCGTGATCACGCCGGTGCTGCCCGCCCATTCCGCCTGGCTCACCGACACCTGGTACAGCTTGCGGCGGCAGGAGCAGGAAGCCGAGGCGGAGCACCCCTGGGACTGGGAATGGCTGGTTCAGTGCGATGGTCCGGACCCCCTGCAGGAACCCCTCCCGGTGGACAGCAGGATTCGCCAGCAGGCCAACCCGGTGGCCTTTGGGCCGGCCCTGGCCCGCACCCTGGCCCTGGCCCGGGCCCGCGGCTCCCTTGTGAAGGTGCTCGATGCCGATGATCAGCTCACGCCTGGTCAGTTGGCCCGGGAGGTGGCCGTGTTCCGCAGCCATCCGGAGGTGGGCTGGCTCACCTCCGCCGCCCATGACCTGTTGCCCGATGGCAGCTGCATCGCTCCGGGGTGGGAAGCGCCGGAGGGGGCGATCCCGATCGGCTGGGTGGCCGACTGGTGGCGCCAGCATGGCCGGCGGCTGCCGGTGCATCCGGCCAGCCTCTGTGTGCGCAGCGAGCTGCTGCGGGCCCTAGGGGGCTGGATGGCTTTGCCCGCCTCGGAGGACACCGGTCTGCTGCTGGCCCTCAATGCCGTGGCCAAGGGCTGGCACCTCGCTCAGACGGGCCTGCTCTACCGCAAGTGGCCCTCCCAGCTCACCGCCTCCTCCCTGCTGGAGTCTCGCCACTCCCACCGCCAGGACGCCTTCGCCATCGCCGAGCAGCGGGCTGAAGCGCTCGGGGCCTGGGGTGTGCGCTGGCCGGCGGAGTCCCCATCGCCTCAGCCCGATTCTCCTTAGCCCGATTCGCCTCAGATCAGGTAGCCACCGCTCACCTTGATGTTGGTGCCGGTGATATAGCCGCTGGCGGGATCGGCCAGGAACAGCACCGCCCGCGCCACCTCCTCGGCGGTGCCGAAGCGGCCGGCGGGGATGCGCTCCAGGGGCGGCTTGCGGTCGGAGTTGTCGAGGGTGCCGGGGGAGACCCCGTTCACCGTGATGCCATGGGGCGCCTCGGTGACGGCCAGGGTGCGGGTGAGCATGAGTACGCCGGTCTTGCCGATCTTGTAGGGGGTGAGGGCCGGCACGGCCCGGAGGGAATCGGCGTCCACATCGATCAGGCTCACGATGCGCCCGAAGCCCTGGCTCCGCATCACCGGCAGCACAGCCTGGCAGGCGTGATACGTGATGTGGAGGGTCTGCTCCACGGCGGTGTGCCATTCGGCGGCGCTGGTGTCTTCCAGGCGCTTCCAGAGGATGCCGCAGGCGTTGTTCACCAGGATGTCGAGCCGGCCCAGCCGCTCGCCCGCCGCGCGGAAGGCGGCCGCGGTGGCATCGGCATCGGCCAGGTCGGCTGCCACGGCTAGGGCCCGGCGCCCCATCGCCTCCACCTCGGCCACCACGGCCTCGGCATCAGCGGCGCTCTGGTTGTAGTGGATCACCAGGTCGGCGCCGGCCTCGGCCAGGGCCAGGGCGATGGTGCGGCCCGTGCGGCGCGCGCCGCCGGTGACCAGGGCGACCCGGCCATGCAGGGGAAGGGTGCTCATCAGGCTTCGATCGTTTCGGCGTTGAGCAGGGCCTCGATCATGTCCGGATGGTGGGTGCGGATGATGTCGGCGCCGGCGAAGAGCACGTTGGAGGCGAACAGGATGCGGGCCAGCCGCTCCGGTTTGCGGGCCGCGTAGAGCAGGATCGGGCAGCCCAGCACCCGCAGCCTCTCCAGGTTCCAGAGCACGCTGTTCTGGAGCTGCACCTTGCCGTAGTCGTCGGTGGAGGGGTGGATGATGCCGAGGTTGGGGTCGATGATCACCTCCTTCACGCCGGCGGCGCGGGCCTGCTCCACCCGCGGTCCGAGGTGGTCGAGCAGGCCCTGCAGGCGGTAGGGCACCGGCGTGGCGTCGCGCATGCGGTAGGCGTCGCCGTAGGGCATGTAGGTGAGCATCAGGGCGGCATCGGCTGCCGCCACCGCCTCCAGGGCCTCGGGGCTGATCGCGGCGCCGGTGAAGTTGATGTCGGTGGCGCCGGCCTCCAGGGCCACCTGCACGGTGCCGGAGCTCCAGGTGTCGACCGAGATCCGGTAGCCCTCTTGGCGCAAGCGGCGCAGGGGGGGCAGCAGCCGGCGCTGCTCCTCGGCGTCGTCGATCATCGCCGCGGTGGGAGTGATCGAGCGGGCCCCCAGATCGAGGATGCCGCAGCCGTGGGCGCTCAGCCAGGCGGCTCGCTCCAGCAGCTGCTCCTCGCCCGTCACCACCGAATCGCTCACCATCGATTCAGGCGAGATGTTGATCACCCCGAGCAGGGTGCGGGGGCGGGGCAGGGCCATGGGCGGATCGGGCTGTGAAGGGGGAAAGGGTGGGGGGGCGGCTTAGCGGCCGCTGTGCTGAGCGGTGTCCGCCTGCACGGCGGCCAGCAGCCTGGCGAGGGCCTGGGGCTGGCGGCGGCTCACTTCATCCCAGGTGGGAGTGAGGGGCCGTTGCTGATCCTCCTGCACGAAGCTCCGGCCTGCCTCAAACAGGCTGGCGGCGAAGAACTCCACCGCCCGGGCCTCCTCGCCCCGGTCGAGCTGCAGGCCGTTGATCGCCGCGTCGTCGGCGTAGGAATCCATTAGGTCGAGCACGATCCGCTGGTAGGCCGTCACCAGGGTGCGCACCAGACCGAGGTCGAGCACCTGACCCTGGGAGGCCAGGCCGCGGAACAGGCTCAGGGCGATGTCGCGGCTCATCCGGCCCAGCCCGCCGCTGCCATCGCTGTGGCTCAGATCAAAGCGCTGGTGCTTGTGGTCGTAGGCGTCGGCGAGGTCCACCTGGCAGATCTGGCGGGTGGAGTGGTCGCGGAACACCTCGGTGAGCACGCCGATCTCCATGCCCCAGTCGCAGGGCAGGTGCAGGCGGCGGGCCGCCGACATCCGCAGGGCGCATTCGCCGGCCAGGGGGTAGCGGAAGCTGTCGAGGAACTCCAGGTAGCGGCTGGGGGGCAAGCAGCGCCGCAGGGCCCGCAGCAGCGGCGTGACGAACAGCCGGCTCACCCGTCCGAACACCATCCCTTCGCTGATGCGGGGATAGAAGGCCTTGGCGAAGACAGTGCCGCTTTCGGGGTGCAGGAGCGGGTACACCAGCCGCGCCAGCATGCGGGGCTGGAAGCTCACCACGTCGCAGTCGTGCAGGGCCACCACTTCGGCCCGGCCGTGGGCCTGCACCAGAGCGAGGCCGAGCCAGATGTTGTGCCCCTTGCCCCGCTCCAGGGGCGCCAGCCCAAGCGCCCCCAGCTCCGCCACCAGCGCTCCGATGCGGGGGCCATCGTTCCAGAGCACGTGGTGGGGCTGGGGTAACTGGTCGAACAGGGCCAGGGCCTCGCGGTAACCGGCCTCGTCGGCCCGGTCGAGGCCGATCACGATCTCGCCCAGCCAGGGCATGGCGGCCAGGTGCCGCACCATGGGCCCCAGGGCCGGCCCCGCCAGCTCGGAGTGGAGGCAGGGCAGCACCAGGCTGACCGGCGTGCTGGAGGCCAGCCGGCTCACCTCGGCCTCCAGGTCGGCCGTGCTGCGGCCCCCCAGCTCATGGAGCGTGGTGACGATGCCGTTTTGGAAGAAGTCGCTCATGGCGTTGTTGGCGCGGCTGGAGCCGCTTCGGCCAGGGCCGTCTCCACGGCCGCCAGCCAAGCCTCGGGTCCGCCGGCGATCGCCGTGCGAGTGATCCGGGGCCGCTCCGCGACCGAGGGCGCCAGGGCCATGGCCGGGCGATCGGCCGGGTGAAACACCAGGGCCACGTCGGCACTCTCCAGCAGGGCGCGGTCGTTTTCGCTGTCGCCGCAGGCCAGCAGGGTGGTGGTGTGGCGAGCCTCGCCCTGCCAGCTCAGCACCTGGGCCAGGGCCTCCGCCTTGTTGCACGGCGGGGCCACGTGCAGCAGCCGCCCGCCGCTCACCGCCCCCAGGCCTTCGCCGTCCAACTGCTGCCGCAGCCGCTCCAGGGCGGCCTCGTCGTCCTGCCAGACGAGAGGCACGGAGGCCAGACGCTGCAGGGCCAGGCGGGCCAGGGGTTCCTCCAGGCCGATCAGCTGCTGGATCGCCCCGAAGTTCAGTTCCTCCAGCAGGGAGAAGCGCAGGCCGCAGGTGGACCGCAGTTGGTGGAGCAGGGTGCGCAGCCCCTGGGGATCCCCGCCGCGCACGATCGCCCCGTAGGCGCCCAGCACCTGCTGCGGCGCACCTGTGGCGGCGGGCCAGGAGGCGGTGGGCCAGCCGATGCCGCAGCCGTTCTCGAACAGGAAGGGTTGGGGCGGTAGTTCCGCCAGGCTCTGGAACGCCACCATCTCCGCGAAGGTCTTGCTGGAGGCCAGCAGGGTGGGGATGTCGCGTTGGTGCAGCCGGCGCAGGCATTCGCCCGCCCGAGCGGTTTCGCCCGGGTGCTCCAGCAGGGTGTGGTCCACATCGCTCACCACCCGCCAGGCCACCGCGTTGCCGCCCGGTTGTGCGGCGGAACCTGCGGCCATCAGGTGCTCTCCTCCAGCCGCTCCACGCCGCCGTGATCGCTGAGGGCGGCGGCCAGCTCTCTCACCGGGCGACCGGACACCGGATCGATCCACTCCGCCGCGATCTCCGCCAGCGGCAGCAGCACGAAGGCCCGCTCCGCCATGCGGGGATGGGGCACCTCCAACCGTTCGGTGGCGATGCGCTGAAGGCCGTAAAGGATCAGGTCGAGGTCGAGGGTGCGGGGGCCCCAGCGCTCGGCCCGCACGCGCCCGAAGAGGTTCTCGGTGGCCTGCAGCACATCCAGCAGGGCCTCCGGGGCCAGGGCCACCTCCAGCAGGGCACAGCCATTCACGTAATCGGGCTGCACCGGGCCGATCGGGGCGCTGCGATACCAGCTGGAGCGGCGGATCACCCGCACGCCTTCGTTGCGGTCGAGGGCCTCTAAGGCTTCGTCCAGGGTGGTGCGGCTGGCGCCCAGGTTGCTACCCAGGGCAATGGCCACCTGCTGGAGCGGTTCCGGGGTCGTGGCCATGGCGTTCGAGTTGGCGCTGGCTTTGGCGGTGGGGTTCAGGCGGGTTGGCCCTTGGAGCGGGTCATGGCGATGGCGATGTGGCCCTCGAAGCGGGGAATCGGGGGGGTCACCTTCACCAGGCGCGAATGCACCTTTTGGACTGGCTCGAAGGCCAGCACCGCGTCAATGATCACGGCATTGAGCTTTTCGATCGTCTTGAAGCGGGAGGTTTCCAGCAGGTTGGTCACCCGTTCCACCACGTCGGCGTAGTTGAGGGTGTTCTCGAGCTGGTCGTCGGAGCCGGTGACCGAGAGATCCATCCAGATGGTGAGGTCCACCTCAAACCACTGGCCGAGCACCTGCTCCTCCGGGAAATAACCCGTGTAGCCGTAGCAGCGGATGCCGGAGATCTCGATCGCATCGAGGTCGGGCTTGGTGCTGGTCATGACTGCGATCTGCGGTGCGAGCCGGCTCGCGCACCGACATTTTGCGGATCGTACTGGCCTGCAGTGCCGGGCTCAGCCCCGCCGGTAGAAGGGCCGCTTCACCACCACGGCCGGCTCGGCCTTGCCGCGGATCTCCACGGCCAGGGGCGTGCCCAGCTTGGCGGCGGCGGTGGGCACGTACGCCAGGGCGATCGCCTGGCCCAGGGTGGGGGACCAAGTGCCGCTGGTCACCTCCCCGACCACGGCGCCGTTCTGCAGCACCGGGTAGCCGTGGCGGGCAATGGCGCGGCCCTCCAGGCGCAGCCCCACCAGTCGCCGCGTTACGCCGTCTGCGCTCTGGTGCTCCAGGGCGGCGCGGCCGATGAAGTCGGCGGGCATCTCCAGGTGCACAAGCCAGCCCAGGGAGGCCTCCAGTGGTGTGGTGGCCGCATCCATGTCGTTGCCGTAGAGGTGCATGGCCGCCTCCAGTCGCAGGGTGTCGCGGGCGCCGAGGCCGCAGGGGGTGACCCCCTCCGCCAGGAGCTGCTCCCAGAGGGCCAGGCCCGCGTCGCGCTCCAGCAGCAGCTCAAAGCCGTCCTCGCCGGTGTAGCCGGTGCGGGCCGCGAACACCGCTGCCCCGGCGGCGGCGCCGCTGGCGCCTTGCAGCACCAGATCGCGGTGGCCGAAGCGGGGCAGGCCCGCCAGGCTCTCGCCCACCAGCGCTTCGAGCCGCGCGGGGGCCTCCGGTCCCTGCAGGGCCAGCAGGATGCCCTCGGGTCCCTTGCGGTCGGCGATGGTGATGCCGGAGGGCTCCAGCTGGCTGCGGATCCAGGCGGTGTCGGCTTCGGCGCAGGCGGCGTTGATCACCAGCACCAGCTCATCGCGCTCGCCTTCGGGGCCCGGCCGGCGGCCCCGGTCGTACACGATCAGGTCGTCGCGAATGCCGCCGGCGTCGTTGAGCAGCACCGAGTAGCAGGCCTCGCCGGGGCCGATGCGGAACAGATCGGAGGGCACCAGGGCCTGCAGGGCGTCCTTGACGCCATCGCCCCGCAGCACGAGCACCCCCATGTGGGAGATGTCGAAGACACCGCAGGCTTGCCGCACCGCCGTGTGTTCGGCCACCAGGCCGGCGAACTGCACCGCCATCTCCCAGCCGGCGAAGGGCACCAGCCGGCCCCCGGCCGCCTTCGCCGCGCCATGGAGGGGGGTGCGCCGCAGGTCGGGGCTGGCGGCCGGATCGGGCTGGTGGGCTGCGGCCATGGGGAGAGGGACACCTACGCGGATCCTATGGAGAGGGGCAGGGCTACGGTTTTTCTCCCTGTTCATCCCGTTCCGAACTGCCTAGGTTGGGCCACCCGATCCCGTGCTTGCACGCCCCGCGCCATGGGTCATCGCCCCTGCTGCCGCAGCTGCCGCCATTGCATCCCACCCCAGGGGATCGCCCTGGGCCGCTGCCAGCTGCGCCAGTTGCCGATCCATCCCGACCTGGTGGGTGACCTGTGGTGCCATCACTGGACCGCCCGGCCTCCCCGGTTGCCGGTGTTGGCTCCGGGCGGGGCCAGCGCACCTGCTCAGGCCAATGGGCAGCTCAGCCTGGCCTCGATGCTCCAGGGGAGCTGATCTTGCCCCGCCGCGTCGCCCGGCCCGGCAATCGTGAAGGAATCCGGAAAATTCGGGACTTCGGGGGCGGCTGAGGTGTCCGCGGTGCATCCGGGGTGGATTGGGTGCATCTGGATACAGGTTCCGGGCTGCCAAGGTTTTAGATTTGCTCTAACTATGGACTCTTCATCCCTGGAGGTGAATCACGTTGGTCGCCACGCCCACCAGCACCACCCCCCTGGAGCTTCTCGCTGCCCAGGTGGATTGCGAACTCTTTTCCCTCCCCACCGCTGCCCATGTGTTTTCCCGGGGAGCCAGCGCCAATGCGATCTATGCCGTGAAGCGCGGCATCGTGGAGCTGGAGGGCCCCACGGCCGAGCGCATCTGCTATCGCCCTGGAGAGCTGTTCAGCTACCAGGACATCGTGTGGCGCCAGGGAGAGCATCGCAGCGATGCCGTGGCGCGCACGCCGGTGGAGATCCTCCGGCTCGATCGGCTGCGGTTCCTCAATCTGCTCCACAACCACCCCACCTTGGCGGTGCTCCTGATCGCCCAGCAGCATGATCGGTTGCGGGAACAGCGCACTAGCGGCACCTGCGTCTACTGAAGCCTTCCCAATCCTCAGCCTCAGAGCGAGGCTTTTCGCTGCTATTCGATCTGCCGATCGATCTGCTGATCGATCGGCAGATCGACTCAGTCGCCGTTCAGGAGCATGACCAGGCTGCGCACCACCTTGGCGGCCAGCACGGCGCTCACCCCACTCGGGTCGAGCTGGGGGGCCAGCTCCACCACATCGGCGGCCACCAACCGGTGGTGACGCAGTTCCTCCACGAGCGCTGCGAAGTCGCCCCAGAGGAAGCCCCCGGGTTCCGGGGTGCCGGTGCCCGGCAGCACGGCGGGATCGAACCAGTCGAGATCCACGGTGAGATAGAGCGGCCGTCCCCGCAGGCGGGCCAGGGCCGCCGCCATCTGCTCGATCGGCACCAGCCTGTCGCTGCCGCGCAGTTCGCTGAATTCCTCGCGGGTGCCACTGCGGATGGCGATCTGGCGCAGGATGCCGCTGGGCAGGACCTCCAGGCAGCGCCGCATGGCGCAGGCGTGGCTGTGGCGTGCGCCGAGCCATTCCTCGCGTAGGTCGGCGTGGGCATCGAGCTGCACCAGCACCAGGTCGGGATGGCGCCGGGCCACCGCCGCCACCGCGCCACTGCTGATCGAGTGCTCACCACCGAGCATCAGGGGTGCCAGGCCGAGATCCAGCACGGCCTCGGTGGCCTGTTCCACCGCAGCCACCACCGGCTCGGGAGCGCCGTGGGGGATGGCTACCGCACCCAGATCGGCGAAGGCGATCGTTTCAAGATCGCCATCCAGCTGGGGGCAGTAGGTCTCCAACCCGCTGCTCACCTCCCGGATCGCGGCGGGCCCGAAGCGCGTGCCGGGCCGGAAGGAGGTGGTGCCGTCGTAGGGAACGCCGAAGATCCCCACGCGGCAGCCGGCTGGATCGCGGCGGCTGGCCATGTAGATCGCCCCTTCGGTGTCGAACAGGTCGCTCCGGTCGGCGGGGGCGCCGAGGGTGGCCCGAACCCCGGACGCGCTGGGACCACGGGGCGTGGTGGGGGCAGGACTCGGGATGGGGCTGGTCACGGTGGGGAGGGCAAGGGCGCGATTGGGGAGCGCCTTTGGAGAACGGTCGGCGCAGGGGTGGGTTTGGGTGGATGCATCGCCTGATGGGGGTGTGGTCCCTCAGCGATTCAGCCTGAGTCTGAGCGGCGGCTGGCTGGGCAGACCTTTCGCTCTGGGGCCCGATCAGCGATCTGCTCGGGCTGGGGGATTGCGGGGAGGCTTGCGCAGGCGGGATGGCTCTAGGGCCTCAGCCGCCATCGGCCAGGGCCCGCTCCACGAAGGCTGGCACCGCCTCGAAAGCGCCGCTCTGCCAGCGGGGGCTCCAGATCTCACAGCCCGGCGCCACGGCGGCGGCCCGATCCGCCTGGGGGTCGCGGTAGCGCGGGCCATCGACGGCGGCGAAGGTCCAGCTCCACCAGCCGCTCGGGTACATCGGCACCCAGCCGTAGAGCGGCTCGGCGTGGCCGAACACCTCGCGCAGGAGCCGCACCGTGGCGATATGAACCTCGCGGAAGGCCTCGGGCGATTCGCTCTGGGTGGCGAACACTCCGCCGGGCCGCAGGATGCGGCGGCAGTGCTCGAAGAAGGCACGGTTGAACAGGCCCTCGGCAGGACCAGCCGGATCGGAGCCGTCGACGATCACCACGTCGTAGCTGGCGGCCTCGGCGTCGCGCACCCAGGCGATGCCATCGCCCACCGTGAGGTGGAAGCGGGGGTCGCTCCAGCAGCCTCCGCCGATCGAGGGCAGATGCTCCTGGCTCCACTCCACCACCAGGCCATCGATCTCCACCATGTCGAGGTGTTGCACGCCGGCATGGCGCAGGCATTCACGGGCGGTGCCGCCGTCGCCGCCGCCGATCACCAGCACCCGCTCGATCCGTTCGGCGCCGCAGAGAGCCGGGTGCACGATCGTCTCGTGGTAGTGCCGTTCCTGGCGTTCGGCGGTCATCCAGCAGCCGTCGAGCAACAGGCCCTTGCCGTAGCGCTCGCTCTCGATGATCGTGACCTTCTGGAAGGGGGATTGCCTCTCGGCGATCACCCGACCGGCCAGGCCGTAGCGCACGCCATCGAAGATCTCATCCACCCACTGGGCACTGGATTCGCTGGAAGCGGGGACAAGAGGGGTGCTCACGCGCCTGGGGCTGGGTGGGGATGATCCAGCTAAGCGTCCCGGGGTCCCCCCCGTCGGTGCTGGGGAGCAGGCCCGGGGGTGTCGGCCGCGGCAGGCGGTGGGGCCGGCCGCTGCATGGAAAGGCCGGGTTCAGCCATCCCGGAAGCGCTGCGCGATGGCGCGGAAGGTTTCCGCCTCGCTGAGGAAGGCGCGCACCACGGTGGGGTCGAAATGGCTGCCGCTGCCGGCTTCGATCATGGCCACCGCCCGTTCGTGGGGAAAGGGTTCCTTGTAGATCCTGCGGCTGATCAGGGCGTCGTAGACATCGGCCACCGCCATCAGCCGGGCCGGCAGCGGGATCGCTTCCCCCGCCAGGCCGTGCGGGTAGCCACTGCCATCCCACTTCTCGTGATGGCAAAAGGCGATCTGACGGGCGACGCTCAGAAAGCTGCTGGGCGCATCGAGCAGTTTCTCGGCGGCGGCGATGGTTTCAAGGCCGAGGGTGGTGTGGCTTTTCATGATCTCGAATTCGGCCGCATCGAGGGGTCCGGGTTTGAGCAGGATGGCATCGGGGATTCCCACCTTGCCGATGTCATGTAGTGGAGCTGATTTGTACATGATCTCGATCATTTCATCGCTCAATTCAGCTGGCATTGATGCGGTATCCCTGCTCTCCTCTTCCTGCATCCTGCGCAGCCGTTCCGCCAGGGTGCGCACATAATGTTGGGTGCGGCGGATGTGCATGCCCGTTTCGATGTCGCGGGTTTCCGCCAACGACGCCATCGCCATGATCGTGACGTCCTGCACCATCTGAACCTCCCGGGTGCGGCGTTCCACCTCCTCGATCAGGTAGCGGTTGTTGTGGGCCAGGAGATCGGAGGCGGCCTTGAGGGCCAGGTGATTGGCCACCCGTGCCAACAGGGTGGGTGGAGAGATGGGTTTGGTGATGTAGTCCACGCAGCCGCTGCGGAAGCCCCGTTCTTCGTCCTCCACCTGGCTGCGCGCGGTGAGAAAGATCACCGGGATCGGGGCCGTTTCTGGATCCGCCTTCAGGGCTTCGCACACCGCGTAGCCATCGAGCTCCGGCATCATGATGTCGAGCAGGATGAGATCGGGCCTGGGTTCGAGCCGGGCCAAGCGCAAGGCGGCCACGCCGCCGTTGGCCAACAGCACCCTGTAGCGCTCCCTGAGCAGCGCGTGCATCAGCTGCAGATTTTCCGGGGTGTCATCCACCACGAGCACCCGCGGACGCTCCTGGCCTGCAGGGGCTGTCATGGGGACTCTCCGCTGGTCGGGCTGGCCAGGGCGGGCGCCGTCGGGGTGGCGGCCTCCAGAACAGAGGCGGCAGCCTCGAAGGCGAAACGCTCCAACTCGCTCTCCATCGCCCGGAAGGTGGCAGCGCCGAGCAGCCGGCCCAGGCTGTCCCGGTGGGCCTGCACGAGATCGATGGCCTCGCCATCGCCGGCCTGCAGCAGGGACCGCAGTCGCTCCACCAGCTCTGCGGAGCTTGGGCCGGCCGTCTCCAAGGGGACAGCCGGCCCAAGCTTCGTTTCGCGCGCGCTGGGACCCGTCGCGAGGGGCCTCCCCGTCGTTGGCAGGGCGCGAATCAGGACCACGGTCTCCGCCAGGGTCTGGCGGAACAGGTCTAGGTCATCGCCACTGGGCTGGCCGGCCTGGAGTGTGTTTTCGAGCCGGCTGGCCGCTTCCGCCAGGGCGGTCGCCCCGAGGTTGGCGGCCACCCCCTTCACGGTGTGGGCGATCTGCCTGGCCGCCGGGTCATCCCGCTCCCTTAGGGCCGCGGCCACCCGTTCGGCGGCATCGGCCTGGGTGTTCGCGAGGCTGGAGAGAAGCCGGTGGTAGAGCCCCACGTTGCCCGCCGTGCGCCGCAGTCCGCCGTCCAGGTCCAGGCCGCTCGGGGGGGGAGTGGTTTCCGCTCCAGGGCCGGGTCGGGCCCCGGCCGGGGGGCTGTCCGCAGCCCCCACCGTCCGTTGTCCCCAGTGGGCCAGGGCGGCGTAGAGCCTGGCCGGTTCGATCGGTTTGGTGAGGTGTTCCTGCATTCCGAGCGCCAGGCAACGATCCCGCTCCTCCACCAGGGCGTGGGCCGTCATGGCCAGCACCGGCAGGTCGTTGAAGCGGGGGTTGAGGCGCAGACGCCGGGTGGTCTCCCAGCCATCCAGCACCGGCATGTTGAGGTCCATCAGCACCAGGTCGAAGGGGAGGCTGCCGTCGCTCCCACCAGCCTCCTCCCCCGGCCCCTCCAGCAGCCGCAGGGCCTCCGCGCCGTTTTCGGCCACGGTGACCCGCACGGCCACGCTGCTGAGCAGTTCAACGCAGATCTGCTGGTTCACCTCGTTGTCCTCCACCAGCAGCACCCGCAGGCCGGCCAGCCCCTGGCTCAGCCGGGCCTCATCCATCAGCGGGTCCGGCCGCTCCGAGGCGGTGGAGGGCTCCATCAGTTCGATCAGGGTGTCGAGCAGGTCGGACTGGCAGATGGGTTTGGTGAGGAAGCCCTGCACGCCGAGCGCGGCCGCGGCACTGCGGATCTCGGCGGCGCCGTAGGCGGTGACCATCACCACTTCGGGGGGCCGGAGACCCTCGATGGCCTGGAGCCGGCGCAGGGTCTCGAGGCCGTCGATGTCCGGGAGCTGCCAGTCGAGCAGGATCAGATCGATGGGTTGGCCGGAGGCCGCCGCCTGCTTGACCCGTTGCAGGGTCTCCAGGCCACTGCCGCAGGAGGTCATCCGGATCGGCAGATGGGCCAGGTTCGCCTCCAGCACGCTGATCGCGATCGGGTTGTCATCCACCAGCAGCACCGAGAGGCCGTTGAGCCGCTGGGGCAGCACCGGTGAGGTTGGTGCAGCCTCGAGGCCGAACCAGGCGGTGGCCCGGAAGGTGGTGCCCGCTCCGACTTCGCTGCTGGCTTCGATGGTGCCCTCCATCAACCCCAGCAGGTGGCGGCAGATGGCGAGGCCGAGGCCCGTGCCGCCGTAATGGCGGGCGGTGGAGAGCTCCGCCTGCTCGAAGGGTTGGAAGAGGTTGGCCAGCTGGCTCGCGCTGATGCCGATTCCGGTGTCGCTCACCTCAAAGCCGAGCCTGACGCGCTGGCCCTGGCGTTCGAGGCAACGGATGTGGAGAAGGATCTGGCCGAGCTGGGTGAATTTGGAGGCATTGGAGAGCAGGTTCAGCAACACCTGCCCCAGGCGCAGGGGATCGCCATTGAGGTGGCGGGGCACCGTCTCATCGACCAGAAACAACAGCTCCAGGCCCTTGTCGAAGATCTTCTGGGCGATCAGGCCGGTGAGGTCCGTCAGCACCGTGTCGAGCAGGAAATCCGTGCGCTCGAGGCTCATCCTGCCGGCTTCGATCTTGGAGAAATCGAGGATGTCATTGATGATTGCCAGGAGTTTTTGGCCGGCACCATTGATCTTGCTGATGTAATCCTGTAATCGCGGCTCAGGGTCTGCGCGCAGGGCCAGGTGGGAGAGGCCGATGATGGCGTTCATCGGGGTGCGCAGTTCGTGGCTCATCCGCGAGAGGAACTCGCTCTTGGCCGCATTGGCCTGTTCCGCCACCCTGCGGGCCTCGATCAATTCGAGTTCCTGGCTGCGGCTGCGGGTGATGTCTTCCCCGGAGCACAGCATGCCCATCACCTGACCGCCTTCACCCCGCAACAGGCAGTTGTGCCAGCGCATCAGCAAGACGCGGCCATCCTGGCTGCGCACGTGATATTCGAGCATGGCTGCTGCGTCGATCCCGGCGCTGCCAGGGCCGGAAGGCAGGCCCTGGGCCAGGGCCGCGCTCAGCTGTCGCCGAGCCTCTTCGTCCACCACGAAGTCTGCGATCCAGTTGCGGCCGAGCCAGCCGGCCGGCGGGAAGCCCAGCAGGCGACAGCCAGCCTCGTTGAGCAGGGTGATCTCGCCGCCGTTGCCGATGGCCAGCAGGGCGGTCTGGACGGTCTGGATGTAGGTCTGGATGCGGTTGTTGGTGCGGTTCAGGCTGGCGCTGCGCTCCTGAATCCCCAGGATCATGCGGTTGATTGTGTTGGCCAGTTCCGCGATCTCGTCGTGGCCCTTCACTGCCACCGGCCGGATTTGGCCATCGTTGCTGATGTCGAAGTCGCGCACTGCCGTGTGCAGATCGAGCAGGGGGCGCGTGAGGCTGCGCCCCAGCAGCACTCCCGCCGCTCCCACCAGGCCGGTGGCCAGCAGCATCAGGCCCAGGAGCCGGGCGCGCAGGGAAGCTGCCGATTCCAGCACCTCCCGCCGCTCCATCGACACCAGCAGGCCCACCTTCCCCTGGGACAGGCGGCGCCAGGAGCCCACCCGCTCCAGGCCATCGCTACCCCGGAAGCGGCCGTCCAGGGCGTCGGCCTGGAGCAGCTTGCCGGTCCTGAGGGCGTCGGGAGCGAGGGGCTCGAAGCGGAGGTCGCGCTGCGTGCTGGCTGCCGTGGTTGCTCCCGCTCCCGGGCTGAGGGGGGCCAGGCTGAGCATCTTCCCGTTGGCCTGGAGCGTCACCAGTTCCGTTCGGGCACTTCGGCCCAGGCCGAGAAGCCGGGTGTTCATCAGGCGCCGGAAGCTGCCGTCATCGACGGTGCCCGCCACCAATCCCAGGCTTTTCCCGGCCGCTCCCCGGACCGGGACCGCCAGATCGGTCAGGAGTCGGTTGGTGGTGGGATCCTGGGCCAGGAGCGCAAGCCCCTCTTCCGGGCTGGCCCATTTGGACGCCGACGTGGTGAGTTGCAGGCGCAGGGCCCGGCTGCGTCCTGCCGCCGCTGGGTCTCTGCGGGCGGCCGGATCCAGGCTCGAGGCCACCACCCTGCCCTGGGGGTCCACCAGATGGAGGCTCTCGAAGGGCCACTCGACGCCCCCGGGGCCGCGGGCGGAGCGCAGCGCATTGGCCAGCACCGATGACGCCCGCTCGGGGTTCTGGTTCCGTTCGAGCTCCTGATGCAGGATCGGCGACTGCGCGACCTGTTCCAGGACGCGTCGGCTGCCGGCGAGCAAGGATTCGAGCTCATCCCGCTTGGCTTCGGCGATCTGGCCGGTTTGCTGGAGGTGGTTGAGCACCAGGGTGCGCTTGAACTGCTCCAGGGCCATCCATTGGCTGGTGAGCAGGGGCACCAGCCCCACCCCGAGAAAAGTGAGGGTGAGGCGACGGGTGATCGAGAGCTGGCTGGGATTCCGCCGCAGCCAACCCAGCCGGGGAGCGGATGTCATGGCTGGGCCGGCGGTGGCGGCCCAGGGGCATTCAGCCCTGGTGCCTGGAGGGGATGGCCGCCCCGGCGGAATCCCCGGGATGGTGGGGCCCCATCCAGAGTTCGGCAGTCATCGCAGGGCATCAACGGCTCAATCCTCCCTCCCGAATCGTAAGGACGCCGGTACTGCCGTGCTGCCATGGGCCAAGCTGGGCCCCATGGAAGCTGGCAGGGAAGGCGCGTCGCCGGAGGCGGCACCCGGAGTCCGGGCCGCTCCGGATGCCGATCCCGCCCTGGTGCTCGGCCCAGGGCTGGCTCTGCTGCGCTCCGAGCTGCGCTGGCGCTTTTCGCGCGCCTCGGGCCCTGGTGGCCAGAACGTGAATAAGACCGATTCGCGGGTGGAACTGCGTTTTCCTTTGGCCACCACAGCGGCCCTGCCTGCCGTGCTGCGGGCCCGGGCCCTGGGGCGCCTCGCCCCCCGCTTGGTGGAGGGCGAGCTGGTGGTGGTGGCGGAGGAGCATCGCTCCCAGTGGCGCAACCGTCAGGCTGCCCTGGAGCGCCTGCGGGAGCTGCTGCGGCAGGCGATCGCGCCGCCGCCGCCGCCGCGTCGTGCCACCCGCCCCAGCCGGGGTTCGGTGGAGCGCAGGCTGGTGGCCAAGCGGCAGCGGGCGGGCCGCAAGGCCCAGCGCCGCGGCGGGATCAGGCCCGAGGAGGACTGAGGGAAGTGGGCGCAGCGGCAGGACCGGCCGGTTCGGCGCTGGCAAGGGTGGTGCCGCTTTCGGCGCGAATGGCGGCCTTGGCGGCCCGCCAGTGGGTTTCCAGTTCGCCGATGGAGCGGCCGCCGAGGTCTCCGCCGAGGGCTGCTTCCACCCGGCGGAAGCGATCGAGGAAGCGGCGGTTGGTGCCGGCCAGCCCCTCCTCCGGATTGAGGCCGCCCCAGCGCGCCACATTCACCAGCGTGAAGAGCACATCCCCCAGCTCCTCCTGGGCGTGGCCGCGATCCCCACTGTCCACGGCCTCTCGCAGCTCGCTGAGCTCCTCGTCCACCTTG
>JBBASH010000019.1:0-48382 GCA_040399305.1 Cyanobium sp. | reverse complement strand
GGTGCCGCTCACGGTGCCGGCGCCACCGACGCTGATGCCGGCGCTAGTGCCGCCGCCATCGTTGATGCCGACCAGGTCGATTGCCGTGGCATCAGCGGTGGAGGTGCCGCCGTTCACGTTCACGGCGGTGGAGCTCACCGTGGCGGTGGTGGCACCGGCAATGGTGCCGGCATTACCCACGTTGATCACAGCGTCAGCGCCGATGTCCACGCCGCGCACATTGTCTGCGGCACCGGTGGAAGAGGCCCACCCATTAGTGGTGGTAGCCACCACGGTGTCGTTCAGGGAAGCGACGCCATTGAGGCTGCCGTTGTTACCGATGCTGGTGGTGCCGTTGGCAGCCAGATCGAAACCATCGATCGTGCCGACACTCCCTAGGGCACTGGCGGCACCGGTGGTGTTCGTCGAGGTTGCGCTGATGACATCGACGGCCGAGCCGACGACCCCGCCACTGGAATTGCCGCCAACACTCAGCTCCTTCACTGCCACACCCTGGATGGTGGTGGAAGCACTAAGGCTTGAAGCCAAACCAGCGGTTGTGGTGGTTGCGGCAGCGCTGGTGGTCTGGGCCGCGAAGCCCTTCACGCTGCCGTCGTTCCCCACGGTCACCGTGTCGTTCACCAGACCCTGGGTGTCCGCGGTGGCGGCCATGGAGGAGGCAATGCTGCCGGTCACCGTGGTGGCGTTGGACGCAACGGTGCTGTAGGCCCGGGCAGTGATCGTGCCGTTGGCGCCAAGATCGATCACGCCATCGGCGGCGTCATAGATACCGGCAACCCTGACCTGGGTGGCCATGGCGAAGGCCGGGCCGGTGGCGCCCACGGCCGTGGCGGTGGTGGTGACCCGGTTGGCGGCGGTACCGGCGTTGGCGGTGATCACCCCATCGCTGCCCAGGGTGATGTTGCCGCCGGTGGCATCACCGGTGCCGGAGATGCCGTAAACGTTCTGGCTGGCGGTGGCTCTAGAGGTCGCCGGGAAGCCGGCGCCGCCCACGTTGGTGCTGGTGGCGGTGATGTCCGAATCAACGCCGGCGGTCAGGTTGCCCGTGGAACCAACCGTGATGCCGGTGTCCTGGAAGCCGTAGATCGAGCCGCCGGCGCCCGTGGCCGAGCTGGCGCCGCTCACCGAGGTGGCCGAGGCGGTGCCGGTGATGCCCACCGTGGCCGAAATCGTGGCGGCGTTGCCGGCCGTGATGTTGGTGTCGGTGGTATCGGCACCATTCAGAAAGCCGCCTTCGTCTCCTCTGAGAGTGGCGGTGGCGTTGGAGAAGTCACCGGGAGTCCCGATGTCGCCCACGTTCACCGCGGTTGCGATCGCGCTGCCGGTCACCGTGGCGGCGATCGTGGCGTTATTGCCAACGGTGGCTGTGGAGTTCACAGCGCCGGCCACGTCATCCACCGTGGCGGAAGCGTTGGCGGTGCCGTTGGTGGAGTTAGCGAGGGAGGTCGCCGAAGCCGTCACCGGGAACTGGATCGACGAATCGGATCCGGCTGTCAGCGATGAATTCTGAGCGCCAATCGCCTGAGCGGTATCGGACATCGAAGCCGCTGGCACCTATTTGTGTAAGCCATTTTGGACTCTCACCCAGCCTGTTGGCTCGCGAAAAACACATAACCACCGACGCACAGAAGCGGCAACACGCAGATGCGCATGCAAACGTTCAAAGCAGGCAACGGCGCCGCAGCACACCATCCGCAAAATTCGACAGCCCTCCCACCACATAGTCCGTGGTGCGCTCAAATGCGGGGCTGGCGTTCAAGAAGGTGTCGATCGCGGTGCGGGGGTTGGAATGCAGCAGCGAACGGAAGGGTGCCACGGGCGTGCCGGCCAGGTCAGCAAATGAGGTGTCGGCAACAACCAGCAGCCCATCGGAGCCAACGAAGGGAGCGAAAGCCTGCAGCTCAGCCAGCACATGCTCGCCGCCATGCCAGTCGTCGAGAAACACCAGCACCGGCCCTGCGGCGGCCGCCACCGCCGCAGACACGCAGGCCAGCACCTCCGGATCAAGGCTGCTCCCCACCAGCCGGTGCTGCACAAAGCCCGCCAGGCGATGGTTGGCCAGCAGGGTGCGCGCTTCCTCCGTTTCACAGATATCCACCGTGATCACCCGGCTCTCGGGCAGGTCCAGCAACTCCAGCAAGGAGGCAAAGAACAGCGCCGAGCCGCCATACTTGGTGCCGGTCTCCACGATCAGCGCCGGGCGGATCGCCGTCACGATCCGCTGCAACAGCATCAGGTCGTCCGGCAGCTGCCAGATCGGCACCCCCAGCCAGCTCTGGCGATACCAGCCCTCATTCGCTGCCACTTTGGTGAGCACCTTGGTGAGATCGGCCACCAAGTAGTTGGGGATCTCGTAGCGATCGTCTTGCGACGTCGTTGCGGAAGACGGCTCAGACAACGACTCAGACATCGACATGGTGTGGCATCCAATGCCTCACAACCTAGACCTAGTGCCGAGCCCAAACCGGCTGCCACCTCCACTCCGCCCCTCTCCCAAGCTGCCCCGCAAGGGTGCGACACCTTCGATGGCTGAACCTTCACCACTGCCCGACCAGACCAAGGCGCACCTGCTGCCACCCGGTTCACCCGAGGGGCTGATCTTCCGCGGCATCCATGCCAGCGTGGTGGTGGAAGGGGGCGGAAGCCTGCATTTCCCGGCCAGCACGATCATTGAGCCCCACTGCACCTTCATCGTGGGGCCGGAAGCGAGCATGCGCTTCGGCCACAACGTGACCATCTATTCCGGTTGCTGCTTCCGCAACAAATACGGCGCCTATGAGATCGGCGATGAGGTGTCCTTCGGCCCCCGCTGCGCCATCTATGAGTTGCGGGCTGGCCTCACGATCGGAGCCTTCACAATGATCGGGGCCGGAGTGTGCATCTCCGGCGTGAACCACGGCATGGATCCCGATGGGGGTCCGTACCGCTTCCAGCCCCCCCGCTGCCTGCCGGTCACAATCGGCAGCAACGTGTGGATCGGCATGAACAGCACGATTCTTCCCGGCGTTTCAATCGGCGACAACACCGTGATCGGTGCCGGGTCGGTGGTGACCCGATCGATACCGGCGGGGGTGGTGGCCTACGGCAGCCCCTGCCGAGTGATTCGGCCGGTGGGGGAGCGCTTGCCAGCAACGCCAGCGTCGGAGGGGGAGGCATGAGCCAGGCCTCTCTGCTTGTGCTCATCCATGGGGCCCTGATGGATCGGCGCTCGATGCTGGCGCTCACTCCCCATCTGAACCATCACCATGCGGTTCTGTGTCCTGATCTTGCGGGCCATGGGCAACGGCGTAACGAGCACGAGCACCTAGCAGAGCTGAACCCCAGGGAGTTGGCAGCTGATCTCTTGCGGCAACTCCCAATCCAGTCGCTTGCGGCGACACTGCCCATCCATCTGGTGGGCCATTCGCTTGGTGCTCTGGTGGCCCTGGAGCTTCAGCAGTTACTCCACGAATCCGGCGGCGGAGCCACATCGCTATTACTGGGCGACCCTCCCCTAGTTATAAGCCTTGATACCCCTTCCCAACATGCCGCTGCAGCCGGCATGGCCAACGACTCTGTAGGTCAACGGTTAGCGAGGGATAGTTTTTTTGAATTCGCCACCGACAGCCAAGCTGCAGGAGAGCAAAGCCCCTACCTGGAAAGGCTCAGGGAGGTCTCGGAACAACTACCCACGAACCTCTTTCACGGTCTGTTGGCACAACATCAGCGACAAGATGGCAGCGTAGACTGCGGTACGTTTCTGTCGGCCTTTAGCCTGCAGCATCTACTCAGCCGCTGCCCCCAGGTCCATCTCCATCCCATCGCCGATGCGGGCCATTTCGTCTTCCATTCACCCCTAGGCCTCAGCCAATTTGACCACTGCTTTACGACGCCATGAACACCAGCCAATCCTTTGAATCCCTCTGCCAACAGATGGCCCAGCTGGCACCCCGTCTCCAGTACCTGGAGCAGGTGGAACGCTGCCTGTTCGCCGATCCCCGCAAGGCCCTGCTTCATGGCCTGGACGAGGCCCAGCTCGCAGCCGTGATACCCTACTTTGAACATTCCGTATCTCAGCTGGCGCAAGACTTATTTGTCATTGCCGAGCTGCTCGGCAAACGCAATGGCTTTTTTGTTGAATTCGGTGCCACCAATGGACTTGAACTCAGCAATAGCCTACTGCTCGAGCGGCAGCTGGGTTGGCAGGGAATCCTGGCCGAACCAGCCCGGTTCTGGCACGAAGCACTGCTGAGCAATCGCACCTGTTCGATTGAAACGAAATGCCTCTGGTCTGAATCCGGCCAAACCCTCAACTTCCTTGAATCAGGCCAAGAGGGCAAAAAGGATTATCACGCCATGCTCTCCACCGTGAAAGAGTTCGCCGAAGGCGACCTAAACACCCCCGAGCGCATGCGCAACTTTGAGGAATATCAAGTGCAAACGATCAGCCTCAACCAGATGCTAAGCGACCACAGAGCACCAAAGGAAATTGACTTCCTTTCGGCCGATACGGAGGGGAGTGAATACATCATCCTTTCCGGGCTTGACTTCAGCAAATACCGAATCAAGGTGATTACGGTTGAGCATGCATGGCGCGAACCGACGCGCCAACAACTCTTTGAACTCCTCAGCGAAAATGGCTATGAAAGAAAGCACACCCTGATTTCCCGTTTCGACGACTGGTATGTGCTGAAGGAGTAGACCATCATGATCAGCTGGTTACATGCAGGCATTCAGCTCCGCTGATGCGCCATGGCGGCAAA
Source organism: Cyanobium sp. (assembly GCA_040399305.1). Lineage (GTDB taxonomy): Bacteria > Cyanobacteriota > Cyanobacteriia > PCC-6307 > Cyanobiaceae > Cyanobium. Next base: position 43,640 of record JBBASH010000019.1, on the reverse strand, counting down.
TGCCGCCCCCAGATCCCTCGCCAACCCTTGCTGATCGCAGAGCTCACTGGCAAATACCTGGGCGCGCAACGATTCCTTGATGGCCGCAAGGGCCAATCGATCCGCGGCGAGAGTTTGCAGAATCTGCACATACTCGCCCCGGCTTTCGGCAATCCACTCCGGGCGGCCGAGAGCCTTGAGCATCGTGGCGGTGAGCCGCGCACCCATCCAGTTGCCGCGCATCGCCACCAGCGGCACGCCCATCACCAGGGCATCAAAGCCGGTGGTGCCGCTGTTGAGAGGAATCGTGTCGAGGGCGATGTCCACCCGGTTGTAGAGGGCCATATGGGCGCTCCAGTCGGCCACCCGGTCCACTAGCTCGATCCGGTCGGGGGCGATGCCCTCGCGCCTCAGATGGCGCCGCAACCGCTCACGACTGGCGAGATCGGCACAGCGGCTGTCCTTAATCAGCAGGCGCGAATCGGGAATCGCCCGCAGCACATCCACCCAGAGATCGAGGGTTTCGCTGCCGATCTTGGTGAGGTTGTTGAAACACCCGAAGCACAGCGGCAGATTAGGGTCACCACTGCTGATCGACGGCAGGTTCCCGGGGGTCTGGTAGGCCACGAAGCAACGCGGCAGGCGCCAGACCGTTTCATTCACATGGTGATCAAATTCAGGCGGTGTGTATTCCGGATCACCGATGTAATAATCCACCGCCGGCACTCCCGTGCTGCCATGGAAGCCGATGTAATGACATTGGATCGGGGCGCAGCGTTCGGCCAGCAGGGCCAGCCGCGAGGAGCGCATGCAGGCGGTGGTGTCCACAAGGATGTCGATCTGATCATCCAAAATGACCTGGCGGGCTTCGGCATTCTTCAGCTCAGCCACGGAGCGAACCCCATCCACCAGACGATGCAGGGCGAAACGCTGCTCTGCGGCCATCTCCAGGGATTCATAGAGGTAAACCTCTAGCCTTTCACGATCATAGAAGCGCAGAAAACTTTCCAGAAAGAAGGAAACGGCATGATTGCCGATTTCGGCAGAGAGAAATCCCACCCGAAGCTTTCCGCCCCCCAGCGGCAGGCTTCGCCCCTCGAAGGGGGTGCGATCCTCCGCCGGATAGTGGCGTTCACACCACTGGCGGCTCAGGGCCGCAATCGCCTCCATCGGCTGCAGCGCGGCGAAATTGAGGGTGTAGACCAGGCCATGGAGAGCGACTTCGTAGTCGGGCTTCAGCCGCAGAGCATCGGCGTAGGCCGCCGCCGCCGCCGGCAGATCCCCCTGGTGCTTGAGGGCAACGCCCAGGTTGTAGGCCACCAGGGCTTCATTGGGGCGAAGTGCCTCCTGGCGCCGGTAGGCCTCGATCGCACGGGTGGTGTCGTGCAGCTCGAAGTAGCAGTGGGCGATGCCCGACCAGGCCTCAACTAGGCTGTCGTCGAGAGTTAACGCCTGCTGATAGTGAACGATTGCCTCCTGCAGACGGTGCTGCAAACGCAGCAGGTGTCCTAGGGATTGGTGCGTGCTGGCAGGGGCGGAACCCTGCTGGAGGGATTGGCGCAGCAGGGTTTCAGCGGCAGCGTGATCACCCCGGTCGTGGAGGATGCCGGCCAGCAACTTGGTGGCCTGCTGGAGTTCGGGGTTCAGGGAGAGGGCTTGGCGGGCCATCGCCTCCGCCTCCTCCAACCGTTTGAGCTGACGCAGGGATGAGGCCACATTGCAAGCCGCCTCGGCCGAATCGCTCTGCAGTGCCAATGCCTGTTCAGCACAGGCCATCGCCCGGGTCACATCCCCCTGATTCAGCGCAATCGAGGACACATTGATCAACACCCCCACGTGGTCGGGCTTCAGCGCCAGGGCTCGCTCATAACAAGAGCGGGCCTCGTCAGGCTGGTGGCGCCGCAGCATCGCATTGCCCAGATCAAACCAGGTATCCGGCAGGTCCTGGCGCAGCTGAAGGGCCTGCCGCCAAAGGGTGATCGCCTCTGGTTCTCGTCCCTGATCCAGACGAATCGCAGCAAGATTGGTGTACGCCACCGTGTTGGTGTGGCGGTTGGCAACAAATTGTTCGTAAACCGCTTCCGCCTCGCCGACACGGCCGGCTAGATGGGCGTCAATACCAGCCTGAAGTGCCGCATCGCTGAAGGGATCCAGCGGGACATCCACGGGTTCGCGCTGTTGGCTTGGTGCAGGTTGGGGAGGAACACGTGGGGAAGCGAAACCTGTGGACCCTGGATGGCGACGGTTTCCTCCGCGGCGTGTCTTCACCTGAACCCACTCGAACAAAACAAGATTAAACGATTGCAGCACCATCTCGACCAGCCACGCCGGCGACGGCCAGAACACAAATGTGCATCCGCGCTGATACGCATTCGTGCGTGGGCAGGCAAAATCCCTCTCAACTCGGCCGGGATCCATCAGGGTGGAACCCTCCAGCTCTCCACTCATGTCCTGGGATCACGGCTACTTCAGCGCCGCCTCCTACACCTGTGGCGCTTACCGCGAACTCGCCCCGGCCTGGTTGGATTTCGCCGCGCTGCTCAAGGGCCACCAGTCCCCCCGCAGTCACGAAGGCGATGCCTTCTCCTATCTCGAGCTTGGCAGTGGCATGGGCTTCGGCCTTTGCGTCCTCGCGGCCGCCTACCCCGAGGGCCAGTTCACCGGAATCGACTTCCAACCCGACCACATCGTCCACAGTCGGCGGCTGGCCCACCAGCTGGGGCTGAACAACATCAGCTTCCAGGAGGCCGATTTCCTCAACTTGGCGGCCAACCCCGGCCCCCTAGCCGCTGCCCATCACTACGTGGTGGCCCATGGCATTGCCACCTGGATCAGCGAACCGATCCAGGCCGCCCTGCTCGAGCTGGCCTCCGCGGCCCTCAGGCCGGGCGGCATCCTCTACTGCTCCTACAACACCTTTCCAGGCTGGCTTGCCGCCACCGCCTTCCAGCACCTGGCCGATGAGCTGCGCCAGGGCCGCGCCCATTCCGGCCAAAGCCTCAAAGACGCCGCTCAGCGGCTCACCGTTTTGCTGGCCAGCAGCGAAGCCCCCTCGGCCTTAGCCCTGGCCCAGCCGAGCCTGCAGGGCAAGTTGGCCAAAATTCCCACTCAAAATGCTGCCTATCTCCTGCAGGAATATGGCAACGAGGGTTGGCAGCCCCTCTATGTCGGCGAACTGCACCGCCGCTGCGCGGTCCACAAGCTGCGCTTCCACGCCAGCGCCACCCTGCCGGAAAACTTCCTCGATCTTCTGCCCGCCAACGTGCGCCCGGCTGTGCTCGCCGAACCCGATCCTGGCCTGTGCCAAAGCCTGCAGGATCTGGCCATCAACCAGTCGTTCCGCCGTGACCTGTTCCTGCGCGGTGTTGCTTCCAGCACCCCGGGCGAACTACGCCAGCGGATCAATCGCGTGATGCTGCGCCTCCTGGAGGCGCCCTCCATCGAGAATTACAGCTTCAACACCAGCTTCGGCCAGGTGAGCGGCTCTGCCGAGCGCTATGTCCAGGTGGAACAGGGCCTCGCCCATGGGGCACGCAGCTTCGGCCAGCTGCTTGAGGACACCGGCATCGCCCTACCGGAGCTGGCCAAGATCATCAGCTTGCTGCTCCACGCCGGTCGGATCGGCCTCGATCGCAGCGCCTGCGCTGATGGCAACCGGGCCCGCCACGTGAATGACCTGCTACTGGCCCTGATCCTGGACGGGCGGCCCTACGGGCATTTGGTGGCCCCGGGCAGCGGCGGCGCCGTGGACTTTTCGCTGGTGGAGGCCCTGATCCTCGATGGCCAACGCCGCCATCTGGGCGGCCATGAGCTGGAACAACACCTGCAAGAGGGCTTGGCCGGGCTTGGCCGCAGTCTGCTGGGCCCAGCAGACGAGAAGGTCAGCGCCTTCACGGAACGGCAACCGCGCCTTCAAGCCCTGGGTGTGCTGCCCTAGCCACCAACTAGCAAAGGAAATCCCACAAGGCCAAGTTCACTTTGATCGATTAATAACACTCGACGCTAAATTGGGTCAACAATCAATAGCATCGACCGATTTAATTTCAGTTTTAATCAATTGAACCAATAAAGCCGTAACCGTCATCTCTCTATCGTGGGCAAGCAGCTTTAATTGCTTATAAACACCTCGGGGAACACCGACGGAAAGACGAGCCTGTGGGGACGAATTCGGCTCCTTGCCTAAACAGTTAGAATCCTCATCTATGCGCGCAGGAGACTGGCTCCCATCGTCCACCGTGTAATTATTACCCGAGTTATCATCAATATTGTGCTCTTTATCATTGCACTCTTTATCGTTATGTTGCTTATCGTTGTATCCTTTATGGATGTACCCTGTAGCATTGTATCCGTGAATACCGGCCTGCATGGATTTAGCTATACATCGCCTGCATATTGTAACCGATGTGCGCTGCCATTGCAGCAAGGAGGGTCAAGGCCTCGCAATTGCCGTCAACCGGTTCGCTTTCCAGCGATGCAATGAACACACAAGATCTACACTGCATATACATCAGGGATGTCTCGATTGTTTACATTTTTGCTGCGACTAAGGCCTAGTCAAAATAAAACTCATGCCAGATCGCAGGCCAGCACTGAATTTTGAGGCTGGCCAGTAAACTTTCAGTTCAAGGCCGGAGACGCCATCTCCTAGGGCTTGAATGCCTCAGCGGCTTGAATGCCCCAGCGGTTTGAATGCCCCAGCGTTCATCCCGGGCAGTGCCCATGCAATGCGCAGCACTTAGCCCAGTAACTGAAACCACACCCGGAACGTCCGAGACCCACTACCCCCAACCAGCAACGATGCAAGACAAGCAGCCGAAACCGACAAAAAAGCTCTCGGTGATCCTGGATGCAAAACTCCACAGCCAAGCGAAGCGCTTTGCCGTGATCAACGACATGACCCTCACCGAACTGGTGGTGTCACTCCTGGAAGAGCGCCTCAGCCAGAAGGGTGCTGACACAGTGGATCGCAGCAGGCCCAATCCGCCTGAGCTTCAAGCCTGAATTGTCACCTTGTTGATCAGGCTGCCATTGCGCAGCTTCAACACCACATCAATGTCGTTGGTTTGGCCGAAAACGGTGTGCACCCCATCAAGGTGGGGTTGAGGCCCGTGGCACAGAAAGAACTGACTGCCACCGGTGTTACGGCCGGCATGGGCCATGGAGAGGCTGCCTGCCTTGTGCTTGTTGGCATTGATCTCGCAGGGAATCGTGTAGCCGGGTCCACCGGTGCCGGCCTGGCCGCGGGCCCCTTGCCTGGAATTGGGACACCCCCCCTGGGCCATAAAGCCATCGATCACCCGGTGGAAGCTCAGGCCGTCGTAGAAGCCATCGTTGGCGAGCTTCACGAAATTGGCCACCGTGCCCGGGGCATCGGCATCAAAGAGCTCCACGGTGATGGGGCCGGCTTCGGTGTCCATCAGGGCAGTGGTCATGGTGCTGAGGTGTGTGTGATGCGTCAATCCTGCCAGCCAGCCGAGAGCAGCGGGAGCTTGGCCAGAGCCTCCATCGCCCTGGGGGCGCCACACGCCCGGGCTGCTGCACACGAGAGGCCTGCTGTAGACAGGTGCCAGTTTTGAAGCGCCCTATGACCAGCAGCACCGCCCCCGAGCTGGCCAAGGCCCGTCTGGGCGTGCTTGGCGGCAGCGGCCTCTATGCCATGGAGGGGCTGGAGGATCTGCGCGAGATCACGGTGGAAACCCCCTATGGCGATCCCTCCGACAGCCTGCGGCTCGGACGGCTTGGGGATCTGGAGGTGGTGTTCCTGGCCCGCCACGGCCGCCACCACAGCCACACCCCCTCCGAGGTGCCCTACCGAGCCAACCTCTGGGCCCTGCGCTCCCTCGGGGTGCGCTGGATCTTCTCGGTGTCGGCGGTGGGCTCCCTCCAAGAGGATCTGCGGCCCCTTGACATGGTGGTGCCCGATCAGTTCATCGATCGCACCCATCAGCGGCCCCTCAGCTTCTTCGGCGAGGGCCTGGTGGCCCATGTGACGATCGCCGATCCCTTCTGTCCGGTCCTCAGCCGCATCCTGGCGGACGTTGCGGAAAGCTTGATGCCCGAAGGGCGGACCCTGCACCGCGGCGGCACCTATCTCTGCATGGAGGGTCCGGCTTTCTCCACCCGGGCTGAATCGGAGCTCTACCGCTCCTGGGGCTGCTCGGTGATCGGCATGACCAACCACACCGAGGCCCGCCTGGCCCGAGAGGCGGAGATCGCCTACACCACTTTGGCGATGGTCACCGACTACGACTGCTGGCACCAAGAGCACGATTCCGTGACGGTGGAGATGGTGATCGAGAACCTCCGCAGCAACGCCACCCTGGCCCAGCAGATCATCGCGATGGCCGCCCAGCGGATTGAGGCCCAGCGGCCCCCCAGCAGCGCCCACCAGGCCCTTCGCAACGCCCTGATGACGGCGCCGGAGCAGGTGCCGGCCGACACCCGTCTCCGCACCGAACTGTTCACCAGCCCCTACTGGGGGCCCGCCAGCCGCTGAGAATCTGGAGAGTTCCTGCGTGGAGTCGCCCATGGCTGGCTGGGAGTATCAGGTGATCCACATCAACGTGGAACCCCCTAAGCCCCCAGGCCCGACCCCGCCTGCGGATGGACCGGCAGCGGCTTCTCCGGCTGCCGGTGATGGATCGGGCAACAAGCCGATGTTCTCGGACACCTTCCTGAAAAAGGAGTTTCCCCAGTTCTACGAAAAACCACCCACCGAAGGATCCAGCGCCCAGGCCCAGCATCCGGCCCATCAATTGCAGACCTTCCTCAACGGCCACGGCGCCCACGGTTGGGAGCTGATTGGTGTGTTTCCCGTGGGCAACCTCACGATGATGTTTTTTCGACGCCCCAAGCCGGCCGAGCCAAAGCCGGCCGGCCCATCCAACGAGCCGGCGGCCGTCAAGCCAGCCGTGGCAGCGGATGCAGCAGTTGCATCCGCTGCAGCAATCCCATCGGAGTCAGCCGCGCCATCGGAGTCAGCACTCGCAACGGCATCAGCCGTGGGATCGGATTCAGCGGCGGGGCCCGCGGCAGAGGCGGCTGGAACCTCCGCAGCCAGGGAAGGAACGCTCCATGAAGTTCTCCGGCGCCTTGAGCAGATGGAGGAGAGGCTCCGCGTCCGCGAGGTGGAGGGGGATCGCATAACGCCGACGCGTCGACCGGCCCGCCCCGGGCGGAATGCCGGTTCCGCTCAGACCATCGCTGGGCGCGCCGGCGGCAGCCGCCCTGGGGGCCGCCAGCCGAAGGCCGGGCGATCCGAGGCCCGATCGTCGCCCCCCAGCGAACGGGTGACCCCAGCCCAGCTGGCCAACCTCGCCGATGCAACAACCCCACTCCCCAGCAGCCGGGCGGCCCTGGCGATCGGCCTGCGTTCCGCCACCAGCCTGGCGAACCATGGCGCTCGCTACGGCTATCAACCCGGTCTCCTCAAGACCGGGCCCAATGGCCTAGTGGCCATTTACACCGGGACGTCAGTCGCAAAAATCGGCGGCAAGACTCGACGCATGTGGATCGTGGCGCCTGCAGAACGCCTGACCAACTGATGCAGCCAGCAGGATCGCTAGAACACAGCGTGCAAATTACAGGCTTAAAATGATAGCCTAATCAATTTATTTCGAGCAAGAAAGGCTTCAAAGTCATCGACAAGCAAGCCGCTACCAGCGCGGGTGAGATGACTGTAATCAATGTAAGTCCTTCGGCCATTTAGATAATTAGTGCATGTAGTAAACTCTGGTGGACAAAGCAGGGGAAAGGGATTATAGACGTAAAACCTACGATGCCGCTGGCTCAAATCAGTGACAACCGTTTCTATTGGCTTAATCTCGTTAATAATTTCCATTCGAGGACGACTGAAGAGGCAAGAGCGATCTAGACGATCACGAAACCATTGCAAGGTGCAGTTTTCATTGGTAATATTTTGCCATCCGTTAAGGAGCTTAAAGTCTGGTGGAGGCAGAACAAATACGAGAGAGGATCCCTTTGCCTCAACCTTTTGAATCAAAGTTTCTAAATCTTCTTGCCAAGCCTGCCAGCGGGAGAGCCCAGGGCGAATAGAGCGCGACATTCTAAGTTGATCAGTTCGGAACTGTTGAAGAATATAGCTTGAAATAATTACAACGTCTCCTGATTTCAAGTTTTTCAAAACAAGATCAAGAAACTCTGACTGCATCTCCCCGTCTTTATATCTAATATCGCCAGGCTCTCTTGGGCGTGAAATAACTGGAACTGATTGTCCGCCAGCGTAGGCACGGGTGAGTGAAACGCCAGGCAGGTTCGATACTGCGTCCGCCCAGGCCTGATAGTTTCCCGTATGACTATCACCGAGCAAATAAAGATGCTGCCTGATTGGTCCAGGAGCAGCAGTACTGCACTCCTGAAGGGCCTTTTTCGGATCGGGACCGTTGCCCATCCACCACATGCAATTAGGCTCAAGCCTTACCGAAGAGTTTTCAAATGGGACATTGGCTTCGAGTTGCTCGCGCTTAATATCGCCAAGAAACATTCGGTGCCCCACAAAAGATAACAGAACACCCATAAACAATGATCCCATAGCAAGGATAATGCCCCCCAACCGAAAACTATTTGTGCGCGTACGAGCCCACACACTCAAACGAATCGGATTCTCAACACATTGATAAGAAATTGCTCCAAGTCCCATAATCAAGGCTAGCTGCCAAGGAATTGTCCACGCATGGATACCCACTGTCCAGCGGCTAATAGCAAGAACAGTCCAATGCCACAAATAAATGGAATAAGACATGAGACCAATCGCCCTGATGGGTGGCAAGGTCAACAGCTGATAGACCAATGTTTTGGGCCGAAGCGAGGCAAGCAACAGAAAAACGAATACAACAACTGCAAGGGTTGACTTAACCTTGAACCCAATGAATAGAGTTGCTATCGTCGCAATCAGAGGAAGTATTGGTGGAATTCGATCGAAAATGCGCGCTTTCACGCCTTCATTCATACCCGCAAGACAAAGCATGCACCCTGCACCCATTTGCCAAAACCGGGTTGGCATTGAAAAGTATGAAACAACTGGGCTTGCCCGACTCAGAACAATAAAACTGATTAGAGATATTAACATTAATGTAGACATAATTATGGTGAGTGTCCGCACCCCCAGCAAGCGGCCGCGAGTTGCACCAGTGAACCAAACAATCACTGGAAATAAAAGGTAAAATTGTTCCTCTACGCCTAAGGACCAAGTATGGGTAAAAGTATTGAGCTCGGTTGAAGCGGCGAAATAGTCAGTACTGGTTTTGATCAACCATAGATTAGAGGCGCCAAATAGCGCTGCCAACCCAGTCGAAAGTGAGGCGGCAGGCACCGGATTAAAAAGGCAAGTTAAGATTGCCGTAACCACGACAAAAACCGCCATAGCAGGCAATAGTCTGCGAATCCGGCGTGCGTAGAACTCAAGCAAAAACGTTTTAAAGTTTGCTTCGGTTCTTGCCAATAAGGATTTTGTTATTACATAGCCGGAAATCACAAAGAAGATATCGACACCCAAGTATCCTGAGGGAATAAAGCCTTTATTCATATGGTTTAAAATAACCGCCATGACGGCGATTGCCCTTAAGCCATCAATTTCGGGTCGATAGGCGACTTTGCGGCCTATCTGGACTGAAGAAGGAGCTGTCATTCCGATTTCTCGTTGGCCACGAACGTTAAAATATTGCGCAACGAAGGTCCATGGCGATCCAAGAGATCGTGGGCCGGCAGTGCCTCAAGGCCCGTCAGGGCCATCAGCAGGGCCAGCTTCACCGACCCTCCGGCCTCGGCCAGCAGTTCGCCCCCCCGAGCCCGCTCCACCCCGGCTAAGTCGCGGAGGATGCGCAGGGCACGATCCTCCAATTTGCTGTTGGTGACGGCCACATCCACCATGCGGTTGCCGTACACCTTGCCCAACCGCACCATCACCCCGGTGGAGAGGATGTTGAGGGCCATCTTGGTGGCGGTGCCGGCCTTGAGGCGGGTGGAGCCGGTGAGCAGCTCAGCGCCGGTGAGCAGACGAATATCGATGTCGCAGGGCATCGGCGCCTGGTCGGCGGGCACGCAGGCCAAGGCGATGGCCAGGGCTCCGATCGCGCGGGCATGGCTGAGTCCTCCGAGCACATAGGGGGTGGTGCCACCCGCCGCGATGCCCACCAGGGCATCGGCGGGGCCGAAGCCACGCTCCCTCAGGTCGGCCGGGCCCGCATCGAAGAGATCCTCCAGGCCCTCAGAGCTTCTCAGCAGCGCGGGGGCTCCACCGGCCAGCACACCCTGCACCAGCTCGGGCGGTGTGCAGAAGGTGGGTGGACATTCGGCTGCATCCAGAACCCCAAGGCGTCCAGAGGTGCCGGCCCCCAGATAAAATAGCCGCCCGCCGGAGCTCAGCCGCTGAGCGATCGCATCGATCGCTGCGGCGAGGGCCGCCGCCGCCGCCTCCACGGCCTGCTGCGTCTCCAGCTCGTTCTCACAGAACAGCGCCACGAGTGCGGCGGTGTCGAGTTCGTCGAGGGCCTCACTGGCTGGATTGGGCTGTTCGGTGAGCAGATGGCCGCGGTCGAGGGCCTGGGGCGTGGCGCTCACAGCAGACCCTCCAGGCTGCGCCGGAAGGCCTCCAGCTCGGGATCGGTGATCTCAGATGCGATCTCTTCCCCAGCGCCTGCACCGCCGGTGGCGGCTTGCTGCTCCTTCCACTGGCTCACATCCATGTTGCGTTCGGGCGGCGCGATCAAGAGACGGTCCTCATCGCTGCGGGGCAGGAAACCGGCCGGCACGAAGCGGGCCTCGTAACCCGCCTCGTTGCAGAAGATCTCGATCTCCCCGCGATCGAGCACCTCCACGGTGGGAACGGGAAAATCCTGGGCCTCCAGCAGCCCGGCGTAGCGCTCCGCATCATCGGAGTCCTGGAACAGCAGCACCACGGTGCGCCCCCCCAACTCGATCGAGTGGATCCCTTCCTGGTCGCTGCCAGCGTCGAAGAGCAGCACATGCACCCTCACGGGTGAAGGGGTCTCGGGCACGGTGAAGAGCGCAGGCTAGGCCCAGTGTCTCATTACCGGTCCGGCCCAGCTCCGCCATCCTCCCGTTCCTGGGCCAACTGCTGAAGTCGGCGGTACAAGGCCTGCTCGGCCTCATCCAGGTCGGTGGGCACCACGATGCGCACCTCCACAAGCTGATCACCACAGCGTTGTCCATCCCGCAGGCCCCTTCCCCGCAGGCGCAGCAAGCGGCCGCTGGAGGAGCCCGCCGGCACCCGCAACCGAACCGGACCCTCCAGGGTGGGGACGACCACCTGACAGCCGAGCACCGCATCCGCCGGCGCTAGTTCGAGGGGGTACAGCACCCGCAGGCCATCGATCCGCAGCCCCTCCTCGGTGCGCACGCGAAGCTGCAGAAAGTGGTCCCCCCCTCCCGGGGTCACGCCGGCCAAGCGAAGCCGCCAGCCATCACCGGCCAGGGGAGGCGTGGACACCTCCACCATCAGGCCATCGGCCAGCTCCAGTTCCACCCGTGAACCCTCCAGGGCCTGCTCGGGGCTGAGGTTGAGCACGGTCTCTTCGTCCGAGGACGCCACCACCGGCGGCGGTGGCGGTGGTGGCGTGGTGGCCACATCACCCCGACCAACCGCCCCGGACGAGTCCCGCCAGCGGCCCTCCCCGGGTTCCGTCCGGGCAGCAGTGGGTTCAGCGTTGCCGCGGGAGGCCAGTGGATCCTCCGGATCCACTTCCGGGGGAACCCGGCCGAAGAGCCGATCGAGATAGGCCTCGAAATCGGGGAACCCGCTGGCGAAAGGGTCGTCGGCCCCGGACTCCCCCCCCGCGGCCGGGCCCTCCTCCCAGGCGCGGCGCTTGCGGGGATCGGAGAGCACGGCATAGGCCTCATTCACCTGCTTGAAGCGATCCTCCGCCACCGGATCGCTGCCGTTGAGATCCGGATGCCAGCGGCGGGCCTGATCGCGGAAAGCCCGCTTCAGGGCAGCGGCGTCGGCCCCGGGCTCCAGGCCCAGAACCCCCCAGTAGTCGAGGCCCCGCTGGCTCTCAACCATTGGACCAGGGATCGTCTGGCTCTGGCTGGGGTGGCGGCGAAGGCCGCCGGTTCAAACCTTCGGAACGGCGAGACCAGGCCCGATCAGGATCCCCATCGCCGTCGCGCTCGGGTCCGGAACGACGGCGCTGAACCTCGTCGCCAGCACCCTCGCGCCAGGTGGTGGGAGGGCCGGAGACCGGCTCACGACGGATCTCTCGGAACGAGCTTCCGTCATCCCAGGCCGGCCCGGCATCGTTCCAATCGCCGCGGGCCGGACCATCGAGCCGGTCCCGACCGGCCGGGACCCCATCCGACCCCAGGCCGAAGGAAGGGGATGGCGGGGCATCCCAACGAGAGTCGTAGCGGGTTTCATAGCGATAGCCCTCTCCCCGCTCCGCCGCGGGGCGCCGCGGCTGGCTGGCCCAGGGGTCGGAGCGGCCGTCCCGATCCCATTCGTCATAGTCGTCGTCGGCGAAGAGTTCATCGCGCAGGGAGCCAAGGGTGTTCTTGATGCCCTGGAGGGGACCCGCTTCAGCGCGACGCTCGCTGAGCAAGCGGCGGTTGAGCCCGAACAGGGCTTCCTGAAGCTGGCTCACGGCCAGTTCCAGCTCGGCGGTGTCTTCGGAGCGGAGCAGATCCTGCACATCCCGCAGGGCCAGCTCCACCGAGCGCTGCTGCCGTTCGGCCCCGTACGGGCCGAGTTCGAGGGCCGCATCCCGCAGGCGCCGTTCCGCCTGCGACACCAGCGTTTGGGCCCGGTTGCGTCGGTCGATCTCGGAGCGCTTGCGGCGATCCTCCGCCGCCTTCTGCTCAGCTTCCAGCAGCAGTCGGTTGATCTCCTCCTCGCTGAGGTTGGTGCCCCCCTGGATCGAAACGCTCTGCAGACGGCCCGTGGTGCGGTCGGTGGCGGCCACCTGCAACAGACCATTGGCATCGATGTCGAAGGACACCTGCACCTGGGGCACCCCCCGCGGCGCCGGCGGGATGCCGGAGAGGCGGAAGCGGCCGAGCGACTTGTTGCCCTCCGCCATCTGGCGCTCCCCCTGGAGCACGTGGATCTCTACCGAGTTCTGGTTGGGCTCGGAGGTGCTGAACACATCGCTCTTGCGCACCGGAATGGGAGTGTTGCGCGGAATCAGCACCTTCATCACCCCACCGATCGTCTCCAATCCCAGCGAGAGGGGGGTGACATCGTTGAGCATCAGGTCGCGCAGTTCGCCGGTGAGGATGCCGGCCTGCACCGCGGCCCCGATCGCCACCACCTCATCGGGATTCACCGACTGGCAGGGTTCGCGGGGGATCAGGGTGCGCACCATTTCCTGAACCATCGGCATGCGGCTGCTGCCGCCCACCAGCACCACGTCGTCGATCGCCTCGGCGGCCAACCCCGAATCCCGCAGCGCCCCCTGCACGGGCCGCAGCAGCCGATCGAGCAGATCGGGGCAGAGGGATTCGAAGCGCGACCGCTCCAGGGTGGTCTCGATGTGTAGGGGGCCCGCCTCCGCCGTGGCGATGAAGGGCAGGGAGATCGGGGTGCTGCGCACACCGGAGAGTTCGATCTTGGCTTTCTCGGCCGCCTCGGTGAGGCGCTGCAGCGCTTGACGGTCGCGGCGCAGGTCGATGCCGTGCTCCTTCTGGAAGGTATCGGCCAGCCAGTCCACGATGCGGCGGTCCCAGTCGTTGCCGCCCAGCTGGGTGTCACCGCTGGTGGCCTTCACATCGAACACGCCGTTGGCGATGCGCAGCACGGACACATCGAAGGTGCCACCGCCCAGGTCGAACACCAGCACCCGCTTCACCGTGCTGCGATCGAAGCCGTAGGCCAGGGCGGCGGCCGTGGGTTCATTGAGGATGCGCTCCACCGTGATCCCGGCCAACCGACCGGCATCACGGGTGGCCTGGCGCTGGGCATCGTTGAAGTAGGCGGGCACGGTGATCACCGCCGCCTCCACCGGCTCACCGAGGTAGGTGGCGGCATCGTCCACCAGCTTGCGCAGGATGCTGGCCACGAGCTCCTCGGGAGCGTATTCCCGTTCGGTGGCCGGGCACACCACCCGCACGTTGCCCTGATCGTTGGCCCGCACCGTGTAGGGAACCCCGAGGCTCCCCTCTTCCAACTCGTCCCAGGCCCTTCCCACGAAGCGCTTGAGATTGGAGAAGGTGTTGCGCGGGTTAAGCACCAGCTGGCGGCGGCCCAGCTGGCCCACCAGCAACTCCTGGTCGCGGCTGAAACCCACCACCGAGGGGGTGGTGCGCCCCCCCTCCGCGTTGGCGATCACCTGGGGGCGGCCACCTTCGAGCACGGCCACCACCGAGTTGGTGGTGCCCAGGTCGATGCCAACGATGCGCCCCATGAATGTTCGATGGATGGTCCGGTTGCGACCGGTTCCCGGTGATGCCCTAACGCTACCGGGCGTTGGCAGGACGTTAAACCGGACTTAAACCCTGGGCCCCATAGGCCTTCGTAAAATTGTCTGATGGTATTTCTTTGGCGTTTTATGCCGGGGAACGGCCTGATCCACCGCGCCAGCAGCGCATGAGCAGCCTCTCGACCCCATCAGCAGTGCCCGAGTCTCCGGCCGGGGCCTACACCCTGAGACGCCGGCCGATGTCCGAGAAACTGCTCGATGGGGGCTTTCGCAATCTCACCATGGGCCTGGCTGGCCTGGTGGCCACCGTTTTGCTGGCCATCTTGATCACGGTGTTCAGTGGTGCCCGCGAAGCGATGGCCGAATTCGGCACACGCTTCCTCACCAGCTCCGCCTGGGACCCCGTCAACGAGCAATACGGGGCCTTCACGGCCATCTACGGCACCCTAGTGAGTTCGTTTCTTGCCCTGTTGCTGGCCGTGCCGCTCGGAATCGGCACGGCCATCTTCATCACCGAAGACATCATTCCCAGCTCCCTTCGCGAGGCCATCGGTCTGATGGTGGAGTTACTGGCCGCCATCCCCTCGGTGGTGCTCGGACTATGGGCGATCTTCGTGATGGAGCCGGCCATCCGGCCCCTGCTCAACCTCAGCCACAAGTTGCTCGGCTGGACTCCATTTTTCAACACCGTGCCTCAGGGCCCCGGCATGGCTCCGGCGATTCTGATTCTGGTGGTGATGGTGTTGCCGATCATCACGGCCATCTCCCGTGACGCCCTCAACCAGGTGCCGATCGAGTTGCGCCAAGGGGCCTATGGCATCGGCACCACACGCTGGGGCGCCATCTTCAACATCATCCTGCCGGCCGCCATCTCGGCGATCGTCGGCGGCGTGATGCTCGCCCTCGGAAGGGCCATGGGCGAGACGATGGCCGTGACCATGATCATTGGCAACGCGCTCAATTTCAACGTTTCCCTGTTGGCTCCGGGCAACACGATCGCCTCGATGCTCGCCAACCAGTTCGGCGAAGCCGATGGCATCCAAGTTTCGGCGCTCATGTATGCCGCCCTGATCCTGATGTTGCTCACCTTTGTGGTGAATGTGGCGGCCCAATGGATCGTGCGCAAACTCAGCCTCCGCTACTGACACTTCCGCCGAAACCCGTTGCCAAGCCAACTCCCATGACCCCATTTCCACAAACTCACTCGGCTCCTTCGCTCTTTGATCGGGGCACACTGTTTTTCAAGCCGAGCCTCGGCCGCAACCGGTTCAATGCCCTTTGCACCTCCATTGCCGGCCTCTTTGCCACGATCGCGGTGCTCCCCCTGGTGCTGGTGCTCCTCTATGTGTTGGTCCAGGGTGGGCGTTTGATCACCCCAAGCCTTTTCACCCAGCTCCCACCGGCCCCCGGCATGAGCGGCGGCGGCATCGGCAACGCCATGATCGGCACCGTGGTGGTCACGCTAATCGCATCCCTCCTGGCCATCCCGATCGGCGTTGGGGGCGGCATCTATCTCTCCGAATACAACCGCAGTGGCTGGTTCGCCCAGGTGGTGCGCTTCTGCAACGACGTGCTGGCGGGGGTTCCCTCGATCATCAGTGGCGTTTTTGTGTATGGCCTGATCGTGGCCACCCGGATTTTCTTCGGCCAGAGCTATAGCGCCATGGCCGGCGGCATCGCCCTCTCGGTGCTGATGCTGCCCACCGTGATCAAAACCACCGACGAAGGCCTCAAGCTTGTCCCTCAGGAGCTTCGCTGGGGTGCCTACGGCGTGGGGGCTTCCCAAGTGGTCACGATCCTGAAGGTGGTGTTGCCCGCGGCTTTCACCCCGATCGCCACCGGGGTGGTGCTGGCGATCGCCAGGGCGGCGGGCGAAACGGCACCGCTGATCTTCACAGCCCTGTTTTCACCCTTCTGGCCAGAAGGAATTTTTAATCCCATCGCCAGCATGTCGGTGTTGATCTATAATTTCGCCATCATGCCTTATGCCCCCCAGAATGAATTGGCATGGGCTGCATCATTTGTTCTCGTTGTGATGATCCTTGCCGCCAATCTCCTGGCCCGCTGGATCACCCGCGTTAGCCGGCCCTGAGGCCAGACATCCAAGCACTCAAGAATTCGCAAAAGTCTCTCTACCCACCCTCGCACCAGCCGCCATGACCTCCACCATCGCCCCCCATCAAACCGCCCAGGTCGACACCTGCATGTCGCTGCAGAATGTCACGATCTCCTATGGCAGCTTTGAGGCGGTTCGCAATGTCTTCATCGACATCCCCCGCGGCAAGGTCACAGCCTTTATCGGTCCCTCCGGCTGCGGAAAGTCCACCGTGTTGCGCGGCCTGAACAGGATGAATGATCTGATTCCAGGCTGCAGCCTCAAGGGCAAGGTCATCTTTGATGGGCATGACCTCTACGACAGCCGCGTTGACCCGGTCGAGGTGCGCCGCCGGATTGGCATGGTGTTTCAAAAACCCAACCCCTTCCCGAAGACCATCTACGAAAACATCGCCTTCGGTGCCCGCATCAACGGCTACCGCGGCAACATGGACGAACTGGTAGAACGATCCTTGCGAAAGGCTGCCGTTTGGGATGAATGCAAAGACAAGCTGCAGGAAAGCGGCTTTGCCCTCTCCGGTGGCCAACAGCAACGCCTCTGCATCGCCCGCGCCATTGCCACCGAGCCGGAGGTCATCCTGATGGATGAACCCTGCTCAGCCCTCGATCCGATCTCCACCCTCAAGATCGAGGAAACGATGCATGAGCTCAAGCGCAGCTACACGATCATCATTGTGACCCACAACATGCAGCAGGCTGTTCGAGTTGCTGACATGACTGCTTTTTATAATGCTGAGGCAGTGGATGGCGGATCAGGCAAGGTCGGTTATCTGGTGGAATTCGACCGTACCGAAAACATCTTCAACTCGCCCAGCCAGCAGGCCACCCTGGATTACGTCAGCGGTCGGTTTGGTTGACCTCTGGATCCAATATCCCTGGGCTGCCATGGAGATTGCGCTTCCATCTCCATAGCAGCCCAGGGATTTGCTATCTGTGGCCATCTGAAATGACCAATAAAAAGCCGGCCCAAGGGCCGGCTTTTTGAATACGGAGAGGGAGGGATTCGAACCCTCGATAGAGTTGCCCCTATACAGCATTTCCAGTGCTGCGCCTTCGACCACTCGGCCACCTCTCCAGGGGCAAAATGGGGCAGGTGCAAACTTAGCAGCCCGTGCCCCGTACCCCGTACCCTCGCCATCACGGTCCTCCGCCATCACGCTATGGAAGCGAACCCGCCCCCCAGCCACACCATCACCGTGCACTGGCGTCAGGAGGGCCGGGTGATTCGCCACCAGGTTCCCGAGGGGGCCTACATCCTGCGCAGCTTCGAGGAGCAGGGCGATCCGCTGCCCTTCAGCTGCCGCAATGGCTGTTGCACGGCCTGTGCCGTTCGGGTGCTGAGCGGCAGCATCGATCAGCATGAAGCCCTTGGCCTCTCCAGGGAGCTGAGGAGCCGGGGCTACGGCCTCCTCTGCGTGGCCCGCGCCACCGGTCCGCTGGAGGTGGAGACCCAAGATGAGGATGAGGTCTACGAGCTGCAGTTCGGCCGCCATTTCGGTCGCGGCCGTGTTCGGCCGGGCCTGCCCCTCGAAGAGGAATGAAATGAGCAGCATGTCGACGCCCGCCTTTCCCTCCCAGTCCGACGCGGCGCTGCGGGACGCCAACCTGCCGTCCGAGGAGCTGGAACGGCTCCTCACCGTGGCCAAGAGAGCCGCCCAGGCCGGTGCCGTGCCCCTGAGGGAGCTGTTCGGGCAGGTGGTGAAGATCCGCGCCAAGGGGGCGGCTGGCAACCTGGTGACCGAGGCGGACCATGCCGCTGAGGACGCGGTGCTGCAGGTCCTGGCGGCCGAGACCCCCGGCATCGCCGTGTACGCCGAGGAGAGCGGCCGCCGGGCTGGGGAAGGCGATCTGGAGTGGTGTGTCGACCCCCTGGATGGCACCACCAATTACGCCCACGGCTTCCCCTTCTTCGGCACCTCCGTGGGACTCACCTGGAGGGGCCGTCCCCTCCTCGGAGCCCTGGCCCTGCCGGCCCTCGACCAGTTTTTCTGGGCGGCCCCAGGCCATGGCGCCTGGTGCAACGACGAACGACTCCAAGTGAGCGGCTGCGGCCGCGTGGCCGATGCCCTGCTGGCCACCGGCTTTGCCTACGACCGGATCGAACGGCTGGACAACAACTACGCCGAATTTGCCTGGTTCACCCATCGCAGCCACGGGGTGCGAAGGGCCGGTGCGGCAGCCGTGGACCTCGCCTACGTGGCGATGGGCCGCTTCGATGGCTACTGGGAGCGGGGGCTCTCCCCCTGGGATCTGGCCGCCGGCGTGGTGCTTGTGGAGCAAGCAGGCGGTGTGGTGAGCGGCTACGACGGCTCGCCCCTAGAGCTGGCCAGCGGCCGGGTGGTGGCCTGCGCTCCAGGCCTGCATGCCGAGATGGTGGCCGATTTGGCCCGCTGCGCTCCCCTGAGCGGCAGCAGCTACGGCGCCGCCGAGCTCGATGCGGCCGCTCCATAGGATCGCCCCGCCACTTCGCCGACCTCCTTCTCCCCACCATGGCTCTGCAACCAGCTGCCGGCGCCCGGGATCTCCAGCCCGGCGCGGTGGAGAGCAATCGCCGCATCAGTGAACTGCTGGCGGGCGTCTACCGCCTCTGGGGCTACCAGGAGGTGACACCGCCCACGATCGAGCGGCTCACCTCCCTCGAGGCCGGCGGAGCGATCAACAGTGGCGAGATCTTGCGGCTGGCGGCGGATGAACCCCTCGGCCTGCGGCCCGAGCTCACTGCACCGATCGCCAGGGCCGCCTGCAGTCGCATGCGCGGTCGCCCCAGGCCCCTGCGGCTCTGGGCCAGTGGCACCACCTTCCGCACCTCCGTGGGCGATGGCGGCGGTCAACGGATCCATGAGGACCTCCAGAGCGGTGTCGAGCTGCTCGGGGTGGGGTCCTCCGCGGCCGACACGGAGTTGCTCCAACTGCTCCTGGCAGCGGTGGCCACCCTGGGCCTGGAGGAAGCGCATCGCCCCACGCTTCTTGTGGGGCACCATGGCCTCCTCGACGCTCTGCTCAGCCAGGCGCCGGCGGAGGAGCGTGGTTCCATCCGCCGGGCGCTCACCGGCTTCGATCCCCTGGCGCTGGAACAACTCAACCTGCCGGCTCCGCAGCGGGAGAGCTTCCGCACCCTCCTGGCCCTACGCGGAGAACCCGAACGGGTGCTCTACCAATTGGAGCAGTGGCTCGGGCCCATCCCCCTGCTCCAGACCTTGGCCGACATCCTGACCGCGGTGGCTCCGGCAGCGGCGGCACGGGGAGTGCGCCTGCAGCTCGATCCGAGCTTCCAGCCCCATTTCGACCTCTACGACGGGCTGGTCTTCCGGCTGGTGTGCCAGGGACACGATGCCCCGGTCGCCATCGCCAGCGGCGGCCGCTACGACGCCCTGGTGGGCCGCTTCGGCGCCGATGCTGACCAAGCAGCGGGCACCGGCTTCGGCTTCGCCATCGAAGCGATCCGAGAGCTGCTGGATCAGGGGGAGCCCCCGGCTCCGCTGGGTGCCTGGCTGGTGGCCACAGCCCCGGGGGTGGACCTGGCCCTGGCCCTGAGCCACCAGGCCCGGCTCCATCAGCGGGGAGAAGCGGCCGAACTCTGCCTCAGCCGCTGCGACAGCGAAGCGGAAGCCGAGACCATCGCAGCGGAACGGGGCTGTCGCGGCACCGTCTGGGTCACCACCTGACGGAACGCTTTGCGGCGTGGGGCTCCGCCCCAGGCGCCTGCCTAAGATCCGCTCCAGCAGCTCATCCGCAGCATGGCCCACACAATCGTCACCAACGTGTGCGAAGGGGTGGCCGATTGCGTCGACGCCTGTCCAGTGGCCTGCATCCACCCCGGTAAGGGTGCCAACAGCAAAGGAACGGCGTTCTACTGGATCGATTTCGACACCTGCATCGATTGCGGCATCTGCCTGCAGGTGTGTCCCGTCGAGGGGGCGATCCTGCCGGAGGAGAAGCCGGAGCTTCAGACCAGCGCCTGAGCTCCTCTGCCGAGGTGCACGGGAAGCGCCACGCCGCCTGAGCATCCGGGTTCGGGGACCCCTCCCTGATCAGCCTTGAACAAGAAGGGGGTGTACTTCTAGCCTCGCCGCCAGTGACACCTAATGCCATGGCGGTGCTGGAACAGGGCCGGATTCAGATTCACACCGAAAACATCTTCCCGATCATCAAGAAGGCCGTCTACAGCGGCCATGAAGTCTTCCTTCGGGAGCTGGTGAGCAACGGGGTGGATGCGATCAGCAAGCGCCGTATGGCGTCCATGGCGGGCGATTGCAGCGAGGGGGCGGAGGGGCGCATCGCCATCAGGATCGACCGCGAGGCCAAGACCCTCACGATCTCCGATAACGGCATCGGCATGACGGCCGATGAGGTGAAGCGCTACATCAACCAGGTGGCCTTCTCCAGTGCCGAAGACTTCCTGGAAAAGTACAAGCAGGAAAGTGATGCGATCATCGGCCATTTCGGCCTAGGTTTTTATTCGAGCTTCATGGTGGCTTCCCAGGTGGAGCTGGTGAGCCTCAGTGCCAGAGGCGAGAGCGAGGCGGTGCGCTGGAGCTGCGATGGCTCCCCGAATTTCAGCCTGGAGGCCGCGGAACGAAGCGAGCCCGGCACCGATGTCATCCTGCACCTGATGGAAGAGGAACTGGAGTATCTCGAGCCCTCCAGGATCCGCACCCTGATCACCACCTACTGCGACTTCCTGCCGGTGGAGGTGCAGCTTGAAGGGGAAACGGTGAACAAACGCGAGGCGCCCTGGCGCAAGAGTCCCCGTGAACTCACCGATAACGACTACATCGAGCTCTATCGCTATCTCTATCCCTTCCAGGGTGATCCCCTGCTCTGGGTGCACCTCAACACCGATTACCCATACAACCTTCAAGGCATTCTCTATTTCCCCCAGCTGGGTTCCCGCGCCGACTGGGAAAAGGGGGAAATCCGCCTGTATTGCAATCAGGTGTTCGTGAGCGATTCGATCAAGGAGGTCGTGCCCCGCTACCTGCTGCCCCTGCGGGGCGTGCTCGATTCACCCGATATCCCACTCAACGTGAGTCGCTCGGCCCTCCAGACCGATCGCCGCGTGCGTTCGATTGGCGGCTTCGTGGCCAAAAAGGTGGGCGACCGGCTCAAGGAACTGCACCGCGATGATCCGGCCCGCTATGCGGAGATCTGGGACGCCGTGGCTCCCTTCATCAAGATTGGCGCCATGGAGGACGGCAAGTTCGCCGACCAGGTGGCTGATCTGGTGCTGTTCGGCACCACCGCCCCCGCCGCCCCGCCGGCGGCAGCCAGCGGTGAGCCCGCCGAAGGGGAAGCGAGCCAGGCAACAACGATCGACCCGATCGCCAGCGGCGAACGCACCTACACCACCCTCTCCGGCTACCGGAGCCGTCTGGGCCCGGACCAAGGCGAGCGGGTGCTCTATTGCACCGATGAGGCCGGCCAAGCCGGCCCCCTAGCGCTCTGGACCGGCCAAGGGGCGGAGGTGTTGATGGCGGACAGCTTCATCGACACCCAGTTCATCCCTTGGCTGGAGATGCGCCACAACGAACTCAAATTCCAGCGGGTGGATGCGGAACTCGACGCCTCCCTCCAAGAGAGCGATAGCGAGATCCAAGATTCCGATGGCAAGGACAGTTCGGAAAAGCTGCGGGAGCTCTTCAGCAAGTCGCTCGATGACGGGCGGATCACCGTGCAGGTTCAGGCCCTCAAGGGCGACAACGCCCCGGCAGCGTTGATCCTGCTGCCCGAGCAGATGCGCCGCATCAACGACATGGGAGCCCTGATGGAGCAGCGGCTCCCCGGCCTGCCTGAGCACCACGTGCTGCTGGTGAATCGTCGCCATCCGTTGGTGGAGGGGCTGCTGAAGCTCAGCGCCGGAGGTGTGATCACCACGCCCGGATCCACCGCAAGCACCTCCCCGAGCCAGGAGTTGGCCGAGCGCCTCAGCCGCCACCTCCACGACACGGCCCGTCTAGCGGTGGGGGGTCTCGCCCCCGAGCAGCTTGCCGGCTTCCAGCAGCGCAGCTCCGAGCTGATGGGTCAGCTGCTCCAGCGCGGACTCACTTGAGCCGCAGGCCCCCCTGAGCCCAGTGGGGCCTTTTGCTAAGTTCATCCAGAGGCCGCTTGGCCTGTTGTTTCAGATCGGAAGATCGTTCATGTCCCGCGTCTGTGAGCTCACCGGTAAGCGTGCCAACAACGGCATGGCGGTCAGCCATTCCCACGTCCGTACCAAGAAACTCCAGCAGGTGAACCTCCAGGAGCGTCGCCTCTGGTGGGCTGAGGGCAACCGTTTCGTGAAGCTGCGGGTGTCCACCCGTGCCCTCAAGACCATCCAGAAGAAGGGCCTCGGTGCCTATGCCAAGGAACTCGGCATCAACCTGGCCAAGATCTGAGCCCATGACCACAGAGGTCAGCCGTGAGTACCGGCTCACCTTTGTCCACTGGTGTCCACTGGTTTCGATTTTGATCTCTCGATCAGGATCCTTCCAGGCACTCCGCTTGGTCCAATCGATCCGCCAGACTGCGCCGGCTAACGGCGCTTTTTTTATGGCCTCCACCCTGGTCCGCCGATCCCTGCTCCAGGGCCTGCTGCTGCTGCCGACGGCCTTTCTGGGCAGGGCTTCCTCGGCCCTGGCACTCGGAGGTGTTCTGCCTGCCCTCAATGCGGCCGCCCCTGATTTCGATCTTGCCGGAGTCACCCCCGATCAACAGGGCAAACCCATCGACAGCCGCTTGAACCTGGCCGCCTTCCAGGGCCGCTGGCTGGTGCTGTATTTCTATCCGCGCGATTTCACCAGCGGCTGCACCCTCGAAGCCCGAGGCTTCCAGAAGGACCTGGGAGCCTTCCAAGCCAAGGGGGCCACGGTGGTCGGTGTCAGCGCTGATGATGCCGAAAGCCACGCCTCCTTCTGCGGCAGCGAAGGTCTGGCCTATCCCCTCCTCTCCGATGAAGCCGGCGAAGTGAGCCGGCGCTACGGATCGTGGATGGCTCCCTACTCGCTTCGTCACACCTTCCTGATCGATCCGGAAGGAACTCTGCGGCAGATCTGGACTGGGGTGCATCCCGCCCAGCACAGCCAGGAGGTGCTGGCCGCTCTCACCAACCTGCAAAGCGCAGGCCCCTCTTGAGATGCGGACATCCTTCCCGACGCGACCACCTTCCCCGGGGCCTGGCCAACCAGAGCCGAAGCCTCTGCGGTCCCCAAGCCTGGCCCGCCGTCCGCTCATCTTCGCGGCGCTGCTGGTGCTGGTTGCGCTGGTCGGTCGTGCCGGGGCTGGCCTAGCCGGCCCCGCCCAACCGCCCCCCCCGATCCAACCGAGCTCCCTTCGCTGGTTGGCCATCGCCGACAGCGGCAGTGGCGACCGCAAGCAGACGGCAGTGGCCGATCAGATGGTCAAGGTGCAGCAGCGCAGGCCCGTGGATCTGGTGCTGATGGCCGGGGACAACATCTACCCCGATGGAAATCTGAATCGGGTCGAGGCCACCTTCCTGCGTCCCTACCGGGCCTTACTGGACGCGAAGGTGCCGTTCCATGCCGTGCTCGGCAACCACGACATCCGCACGGGAAACGGCGATCCCCAGATTGCCTATCCCCCGTTCGGCATGAAGGGCCGCTGGTACACCCTGCGGCGGGGCCCGGTGGAGTTCTTTCTGCTCGACACCAACATGAATGCCCGCTGGCAGCACCAGATGCCCTGGTTGCGGCGGGTCTTGGCGGCCAGCAGTGCACCCTGGAAGGTGGTGGTGGGTCACCATCCCATCTACAGCAGTGGCTTCTATGGCAATGATCCCGCCGCCATCGCGAGGCTCACACCGCTATTCCGCCAGTACGGGGTGCAGCTCTACATCAACGGGCACGAACATCACTACGAACGCAGTCGCGTGATTGACGGAACCACCTATCTGCAGGTGGGCGGTGCTGGGGCTGCGCTGCGGGCCGTGGTGCCAGCCGACCACAGCGCCCGGGCCCTCAGCCGTCACAGCTTTGCGGAACTCACCGCCACCGCCACAACCCTCCAGGTGACCGGCTGGGATGACCGGGGCCAGCGCATCGACTCCGCCGTGCTCAATCGCTGAAGCCCAAGCCGCTCGTCCGCCTGCGTGAACCAAGAGCTGCAGGTGGGCACAAGGCTGAGAGCAGCGCTCACCCCTGAGGGCTCAGGAGCCTGCGGAGCAGGTGCTGGTGGGTGAGGGACTCCCGCCGGAGCCATGCCACCCGCTCGCTGGGCGGTGGCTGATCGAGCGTGGACTCCCAGAGCGCCGCAAGGCCGGGATTCGCCCGTTCGCCGAGCACCTGGAGGGGGCAGCCGATGGCCGTGGCGGCGGCGGCAACCTTCGGGTCGTAGCTGAGGGCAGCGCATGGCGCACCGGCGAGGGCCGCCAGGATCAGGCCGTGGAGGCGCATCGCCAGCACCAGGGAAGCCCCAGCGAACTGCTCGAGGGCGGCGGCTGGGTCGTCCACCGCCAGCTCCCGGCTTCGCTCCATCAGGCGCGGGGGCACCAGTCCCTCGGCATGCAGGGCCCCCAGCAGCCCCTGATCCTGGTCCTGGTGAAAGGGCAACCAAAGCACCGCCCGGTCCGCGCTTGCCGCCAACTGATCGAGGGCCTCGAGATAAGGCGCCCAGGCCGTCCCCTGCAACTGAGCCACAGGCCGCCAGCAGAGCAGGATCGGTCCGCCCCTCCCCTGCCAGGCTCGCGGTGCCAGGCCCCAGACCGGGTCGCTGCCCACCGGAGCCTCGATGCCCCAATCGGCCGCCAGGCTGGCTGAGGCCGGATCCCGCCAGCTGATCGCGTTGGCCAGCGGCAACAGGCTCCGCACCAGCAGCCGGCTGCGGCGTCGGTGCAGCGGCCCCAGGCCCTGCCCCCACAGGCCGACCCGCTTGCCCTGGACCCGGGCGGCGCCGATCAAGGCGGCGTAATACAGCAGGCTCTTGAAACTGGTGGAATCCTGCAGCAGGCTCCCACCGCCAAGAACCAGCGCATCGCAGCCAGCCAGGGCCTTCAGCACCCCCGCGAGGCTGCGCCGGTCCGTGGTGGCAACCCCGAAGCGGCGCTGCACCATCGCCTGATCGCGGGCGGTGACCAGGGGCTCCCAACCCGGCGGTAGCTGGCTGAGCAGCACCTCCAGCAAGGCATCGTCGCCGAGGTTGTGCTCGCCGTAATAACCGCAGAGCAGAACCTTCCCACCACCGTCCACGCCTTCATCAGCGTGTGACGGGTCAGCGGCGAGTTCCCTGGGCCCGCCGAGCTCGTTATCGCCGCCGACCACCACCAGTCCCTGCCTGCACCTGCGGATTGAAAATAGGCGTGCGGTCCGCCGTTGCCGCCGAGGCGATGGCACTGCCGCGCCGGCATCGCCGATGCTGCTGCTGGAAGCTGGACGGACCGACTGACCCCAATCGAGCCCTGAGCGGCGCCAGGGCCCCCGCACTCCTTACATTGCCTTTACTCAGGAGTCCTCACCATGCACGCCCTCTCCCTGGGCACCTGGTGGATCCACGTCACCTCGGTGCTCGAGTGGCTCGTGGCGATCGCGGCGGTGCAGGCCTACGGACTGCGACGACGCGAAGGAGGCTGGCGCTGGCTGGCCCTGGCGATGCTGCCGGCCCTGGGCAGCGCCATGGCGGCCTGCACCTGGCATCTGTTCGACAATCCGGAGCAACTGCGCGGGCTGGTGGTGTTTCAGGCGGGCCTGACCACCCTGGGCAACGGCACCCTGGCTCTGGCCGGCTGGAATTTGCTGCGTCAGCAGCGGCGCCTCGATGGGCTCAAGCCAGCCAACCAACCGGCCCCCGCAGCGACGCCTGAACCATGACCGGGTCTTCCGTTCCCCTCGCAGCCCTGGCCGGCATCGACCCGGCGCCCCTGTTCGTACTCTCGCTGGTGCCCTACCTCGCCTTCCTCTGGTGGGCTTCCCGGGTGAGGGCGTTTCCGCGGCTTGCCCTGCTGGGCTTCCAGCTCACCCTCCTGTTCGTGGCTGTCACGATCGTGGCAGCGGTGGTGGCCCAGCTGAAGTTCGGCCGGCAACTCGCCGACGTGGACCCCTTGCACGGAGGCGCCGAGGCCTTCCTCACCCTGAGCAATGCCCTGGTAATGCTGGGCTTCGCTTGGGGCCGCAGCCAGCCCTCGCGCTGAAGCTTCACCGATCACCTCCCACCCTGCACACCGCCATCGGGGCATTGAGCCCGTCGATTGCCGCCATTCGAGTGAACAAGTCTTACGTGAGGGCAGCGAAGCGGCTCCTCAACCGGAAGATAGGGCGTCGGCACATGGCTCCATGATCGCTCCCCTCCTGGCTCTGGCTCCCGCCACCGTTTCCTGGTCGCCGAAGGTGGGCCTGGTGATGATCCTCGCCAACATCATCGCCATCGCCATCGGCAAGGCCACCATCAAGCAGCCCAACGTGGGCCTGCAACTGCCCAGCTCCAATCTCTTCGGTGGCCTCAGCCACGGCGCCATGCTGGGCACCATCAGCCTCGGCCACATCCTTGGCATGGGCGCTATCCAGGGTCTGGCCTCCAGGGGCGTGCTCTGATCGGGATGCCGCGGTGAGCGTTCTCACGTCTCCTGAACGCTCATCGCGCGTTTCCTTAGCAGCATCGCGACCCCGAAAGACCATCGGCCTCCTTGGCACAAAACCGAGGGGCCGATAAGACACCCACTCAGCGCAGGCCGAGTAGGTAGGGAAGTGCTCTGATCCCGTAGCGCTCGAAGCGGTAGCCGAACAGCAGATCCGTCAGGGCCGGGGCTCCCTCCTGTTCGAGGCTGGTGAGCAATGAGCCGAGCCGTCGATCGGCAGCAGATCCATGCAGCCCCAGCCAGGTGCGCCGGGCCAGGCGGCCACTGAGGGACCAACGCCAGCCGAGGGCGCGGCGGAGCTCCAGTGGGTAACGGTCCATGCCACGACCAAGGGGCCGTGGCCCCAGCATCGTTCCCTTAGGGGGCGCTGTTCCCGATGCTTGGCCTTGCAGTTCCTCCAGCAGGAGAGGCGCGAGCACCCGGGAGCTCATCAGGGCATGGCGGATGCCTTCGCCGCCCAGCAGATTGGCGGTGCTCACCGCATCCCCCAAGCCCACCAGGCGCCCGCGGCGGTGGGGTTCACGGCGGCGGACGCTGCTGCGGATCAGACCGCCATGGCGATCCACCACAACCATGGCTTGCCGCTCGGCTGGCTCCAGTAAGCGCTCGATCAACCGCTCCAGCACGCCCCCTAGGGGCGGCTGATCCCGGCTGGGGTCAAGCAGGCGACAGACGCCGAGCTTCAGGCGCGGCGCCTGCATCGGAAACACCCAGCCGTAGCCCTGGGCCACCCAGTCGCTGCCGAGGCAGAAGGCCAACCGATCGCTCCAACGCTCCCAGCACGACTGGGGCACCTCCACCAGCCACTCCAGCCCCACACCGCTCACCAACGTCTCTGAACCCGGGCCGGCCGCCGGCGGATCCCCCAGCAGGCTCCGCTCCTGGCCTGTGGCATCGATCACCCAGTCGCTGTGAACCTCAAGCTGACTGCCATCGCCCCGGCGCAGGACCGTGCGAAGCCCATCCGCTTCCTGGTGGCAGGCCAGGGCGCAGTGGCCGAGCCAAACCCGGGCTCCCCAACGCTGCGCCTCCGCCACCAGCCACTCCCGCAGTCCCCCGAAATCCAAAACCACCCCCTGGGGCCTAGCGCCCTGCCAGCGCCGGCGGGCTTCACCAGGGCCCAGGAGCTCCCAGCCGCTCCACCTGTGGGCCACCACGCTCGAAGGCAGACCAAAGCGGTCGAGGGCATCGAGGGGCAGGGCGGCGCTACTGAAGGCAGCCCGCCGCAGATCGGGCAACCGTTCCACCAGCACCACATCCTCGCCGTTAGCGGCGAGCTGGCGGGTGAGGTCCGCACCGGCGGGACCGGCTCCCACCACCAGCACCCGGCACCGCACCGCTCGTGAGGGCGTGGGGCTCAGGCCACCACCGGAGCGCGACGGTCGTCGGAGGTGCGGCGCTCATCCAAACCCGGGCCGGCGCCGATGGCGGTTCCGAAACGCTCCAGGATGCGGGCGGCCATCTGGGGTGGGGTAAGGCCGAGGGCCTCCTTGCTCTGGTCCGGACTGGCGTGGTCCACCAACACATCGGGGATGCCGAGGCGCAACACCGGCACCAGCACGTCGTGGTCGTTGAGGCTTTCCACCACCGCAGCTCCGAAGCCACCGGCCAGGGCACCCTCCTCGAAGGTCACCACTCGGCCGATGCGGCGGGCCATCGGCAGGATCAGGGCCTCATCGAGGGGACGCAGGAAACGGGCATTGATCACGGCGGCCCGCACGCCCTGCTCCTGGAGCAGGCCCGCGGTGGCCATGGCCGGCGCCACCATGGCGCCATAGGCCACGAGCAACAGATCATCGCCATCGGTGAGCAGTTCACCGCGGCCGATCTGCAGGGGCTGCCAACCTTCCTCCATCAGGGGCACGCCTTCGCCCTCGCCCCGCGGGATGCGGATGGCACAGGGACCGGAGTGGGCGATCGAGGTCACGAGCATGCGCTGCAGCTCGGCCTCATCCTTCGGCGCCATCACGGTGAAATTCGGCACCGCCCGCAGATAGCTGATGTCGTACTGACCCTGGTGGGTGGGACCATCGGCCCCCACGATGCCGGCCCGGTCGAGCACGAAGGTCACCGGCAGGTTCTGGATGCCCACGTCGTGGATCAGCTGGTCGAAGGCGCGCTGCAGGAAGGTGCTGTAGATCGCCACCACGGGCCGCAGTCCTTCGCAGGCCATGCCGGCCGCCATCGTCACGGCGTGCTGTTCGGCAATGCCCACGTCGAAGTACTGCTTCGGCAGGGCCTTCTCGAGCAGATCCAGGCCGGTGCCGGTGGCCATGGCGGCGGTGATCCCCACCACGCGGGGGTCGTGTTCGCAGATCTTGACCAGGGTCTGGCCGAAGACCTTGCTCCAGCTGGGGGGCTTGGGCTTGCTGGAGGGATAGGCCTTGCCCGTGGCCAGGTCAAAGGCGCTCTGGGCGTGATAGCCCACCTGGTCGGCCTCGGCATAGGGGTAGCCCTTGCCCTTGGTGGTGGCCACATGCACCAGCACCGGACCTTCCGTGCGGTGAGCGGCCTCGAAGGTGCGCACCATGGCCGCGATGTCGTGGCCGTCGATCGGGCCCATGTAGGTGAAGCCCAACTCTTCAAAAACGGCCCCGAGCTTCGGCACCGCGAGGCGCTTCATGCTCTCCTTGAGGGTCTTGAGCTCGGTGGGCAGCTCCCCGTGCAGGAAGGGAAGATTGCGGATCGCTTCCTCGGCGTTGTCCTGAATGAACTGCACCGGCTTGCTCAGCCGCATGCGGTTCAAGTGGGTGGAAAGGGCGCCAACCGGCGGGCTGATCGACATGTCGTTGTCGTTCAGCACCACCAGCAGGTTGGTGCGAGGCAGGTGGCCAGCGTGGTTGATCGCCTCTAAGGCCATGCCCCCGGTGAGGGCCCCATCGCCGATCACCGCAACGCACTTGAAATGTTCCTTGCGGGCATCACGGGCCAGGGCCATCCCCAAGGCCGCCGAGATGCTCGTGGAGGCGTGGCCCGCACCGAAATGGTCGAAGCGGCTCTCGCTGCGCTTGAGGTAACCGGCCACACCACCCTTCTGGCGCAGGGAGTGGAAATCGGCATAGCGGCCGGTGATCAGCTTGTGGGGATAGGCCTGGTGTCCCACATCCCAAACCACGCGGTCGTGGTCGAGGTCGAGGGTCTGGTACAGGGCCAAGGTGAGTTCCACCACGCCCAGCCCCGGGCCGAGGTGGCCGCCGCTGGTGGACACCACCTCCAAGTGGCGTTCGCGGATCTGCCGAGCCACCGCTTCCAGTTCCGTGATGGAGAGGCCATGCAGCTGGTTGGGGTGGCTCAACGCGCTGAGTTGCATGCCTTCAGACTCCCTTCAGAACCAATGTACGACTTGCCGACGGGCAGATGGCGACAACCGCAACCGTTCCAGCCGTTGATTGCGAGACTGGATCCATGAATGCCGCCGCCAGCGCCCTCGATCAGCCCGGCCAACCCGGCGGAACCCCAGGGCCCTCCCAGGCCCCCGGCGCAGCCGCACCACCGGAGCCGGCTTCCTACCTGCAGCGGATCCTGCGGGCCCGCGTCTACGACGTGGCCATCGAATCCCCCCTCGATCCAGCCCCCAACCTCTCGGCCCGCCTGGGCAACCGGGTGCTGCTCAAGCGGGAGGATCTGCAGCCGGTGTTTAGCTTCAAGCTGCGCGGCGCCTACAACCGCATGGTGGGCCTCAGCCGCGCGGAGCTCGATCGGGGCGTGATCGCCGCCAGCGCCGGCAACCACGCCCAGGGGGTGGCCCTGGCCGCCCAGCGGCTGGGCTGTCGTGCCGTGATCGTGATGCCCGTCACCACTCCGGAGATGAAGGTGCGGGCGGTGGCATCCCGCGGCGCCGAGGTGGTGCTCTATGGCGACAACTACGACGCCGCCTGCGCCGAGGCCCGCCGTCTGGAGGCCGAGCTGGGCCTCACCTTCATCCACCCCTTCGACGATCCCGATGTGATCGCCGGCCAGGGCACGATCGCCCTGGAGATCCTGCGGCAGTGCTCCGAACCCCCCGATGCCATTTATGTGGCTGTCGGCGGTGGGGGGCTGATCGCCGGGATCGCCGCCTATGTCAAGAATCTCTGGCCCGAGGTGGAGGTGATCGGCGTCGAGCCAATTGACGCCGATGCCATGGCCCGCTCCCTGGCGGCAGGGAAACGGGTCCGGCTCGATTCGGTGGGTCTGTTTGCCGATGGCGTGGCCGTGCGGGAGGTGGGGGAACTCACCTTCGACCTGGCGCAGCGCTACGTGGACCGGATGATCACCGTGGACACCGACTCTGTGTGCGCCGCGATCAAAGACGTGTTCGAGGACACCCGCTCGATCCTCGAGCCGGCCGGTGCCCTGGCCGTGGCCGGCATGAAGGCCGACGTGCAGGAGCGAGGGTTGCGGGACCGCACCCTGGTGGCGGTGGCCTGCGGCGCCAACATGAATTTCGGTCGCCTGCTGTTCGTGGCCGAACGGGCCGAACTGGGGGAGGAGCGGGAAGCGCTGCTGGCGGTAGAGATCCCTGAGCAACTCGGCAGCCTGCGCCGCTTCTGTGCGGTGCTGGGGCAGCGCAGCCTCACCGAGTTCTCCTACCGCCTGGCCGACCCCCGGGTGGCCCATATCTTCGTGGGGGTGCAGATCAACGGCCATGCCGACACCCGCCGGTTGATGGCGGAGCTGCAGGGCGAGGGCTTCCCCTGCCTGGATCTCTCCGGCAACGAACTCGCCAAGCTTCACCTCTGCCACATGGTGGGCGGCCGACTGCCGGCCAGCGCCGGAGAAGCCCTCGACCAGGGGGAGGAACTCCTCTACCGCTTCGAATTCCCGGAACGCCCCGGCGCCCTGATGGCCTTCGTGAGCAGCCTGCATCCCAGCTGGAACATCAGCATTTTCCACTACCGCAACCATGGCGCCGATGTGGGCCGGATCGTGGTGGGCGTGCAGGTGCCGCGCCAAGAACGGCAGGAGTGGGAGCGGTTCGTGGCCGCTCTGCCCTATCCCCACTGGGATGAGAGCGCCAATCCGGCCTATCACCTCTTTCTCGGGCAGCAGGCTGGCAGCCTTCCCAACCTGCCACCGCTGGTGGCGACCTGAGGCCTGCGATACGGTTCGCCCATCTCCGCCCAGGACCGCCCATGGCCAGTCCCGAGACGGCAGCCCAGGCCAGCGAACCTCCCACAGAGCCAGAGGCCTCAATCGGCAGCGGAAACGGGCCGGGTAAGGCAGCCGCCCTGGCCCTGGAAACCCTGTCCATCTCCGCCCGGCTGGAGGCGATCCTGTACCTCAAGGGTCGTCCCCTCTCCCTGGCCGAACTCGCCGAACTGGCGGGCCTGGAGAGGGAAGCCACCGAACTGGCCCTGATCACCCTCATGGCCGACTACGCCCACCGGGATACGGCCCTGGAGATCCACCAGGAGGGCAGCCGCTACAGCCTCCAGTTGCGCGAGGGCCTGGGAGACCTCGTGCAGAACCTGCTCCCGGTCGACCTTTCGACCGCCTCCCTGCGAACCCTGGCCACGATCGCCCTCAAGAAGCGCATCCTCCAGTCGGAGCTGGTGGAGCTGCGCGGTTCAGGCGCCTATGAGCACATTAAGGAGCTACTGGCTCAGGACTTCATCGAACGCCGCCGCCAGAGCGACGGCCGTTCCTATTGGCTGAGCCTGAGCGAGAAATTCCACCGAACCTTTGCCGTCCAGGGTCAGGAACCCCGCGCCATCGCCCCGCGCCAGCACTCCCAGCAGCTGGAGCTCGAGGCCGGAGATCCGCCGGTGCTTCCAGGCAGCTGATCGGATGCCGCCTGAATAGATTCAGGCTTGAATGCACCAGTTGTTCCGGATTCCGATGAATTTCGCCGCTTTCGCGCTGCAGGTGCTGGCCCAGACCCTCAGCATTTACACGCTGTTCCTGCTGGCGAGGGTGCTGCTGAGCTGGTTTCCCAACCTCGACTGGAGCAATCCGATCCTCTCCAGCTTGAGCGCGATCACCGATCCCTACCTCAACGCCTTCCGCGGCCTGATCCCCCCCGTAGGCGGCCTTGACCTATCCTCCCTGGTGGCCTTCCTGGCCCTCCAGCTGGCCCAGGGTCTGCTGGGGTTCGGTGCCACCAGCCTGGCGACCTCAGGGATCGGTTATTGATCAAGCACCTGTCCCATGGCGAACGAGGGGAGTGAACCGGGAAGGGCTACCCCTCTCAACCGGCACTCTCCTGAGCGAGGGCTTTCCCAAGGGGTCGGCGCCCAAGCGATCAGGATCGGCCCAGCGCTTCCTCCAGGGGCAGCTTCTCTTCGTCCGGTCCGGCCCGCATCCGCACAGGAGCCGAGAAGCCACGCGCCCTCACCTTGCCCACCTGGAACGGCCCGGGCGTGCCCGCCGGTACCGCCAGCCGCAGGGCGAACTCGGAGCGGCCGGGGGGAACATCACCAATCGAGCCCACCCGGCTGCGGTTAGGAAGCACCGGTTCACCGCTGGCATCGAGGATCAGGGCAAACACATCCGTATCCACCACCGTCTGCCGACCGGGATTGAGCACCTCGCCCCGGAGGGCATAACAGCTGGCGGCGGCTGGACGACGCAGGCCGCCTTGGCTGCCCGGATCGGCCGGTGGACAGGGCTCCAGATGCACCTCGCCCACCTGGAGCTCCGCGGCCATGGCGGAGGCGGGCAGCAGCTGCCAGAGGATCAGGCCGAGGGCCAGTCCGAGCAGGAGGCCCAGCACGGTTTTAAGGGTCTTCCCCGATACCGGTTGCATCAGCGTCGATCCCCGTCACCGGCTATCACGTTACGGGCCGCGCGGCTCGCCAGCTTGGCGAGATTCGTCTCGGCGATGGTGTCCAGGCTGAGATCAAGCTCGGTGGCCAACTGCGCCACGTACCAGAGCACATCGCCCAGTTCCAGGAGCAGGTCCTCCCGCACCGGCTCACTGAACACACCATCTGCATCGCGCAGCACCTTCTTCACTTTTTCAGCCACCTCACCGGCCTCGCCGCAAAGTCCCAGGGTTGGATAGATCGGGTTGCGTCCGGCATCGGGGTAGCGTGCCGTGGCGCGGGATCGCTCCTGGTAGGCCTGGAAGTCCATTGCGAGCGGGGGGAGTGCTGGGCCGGATGGTAGTTTCCGCGCTTGGAAGTGGTGGTCCATGGCTAAGCCCCATCTCATGCGTCGCACCAAGATCGTGGCCACGATCGGCCCGGCCACTGAGTCGGCCGAGATGCTGCGCCGCCTCATCGCTGCCGGTGCCACCACCTTCCGGCTCAATTTCTCCCACGGCGACCACGCCGACCACGCCGTGAGGATCACCACGATCCGCCAGGTGGCTGAAGAACTCGGGGTGCATGTGGGCATCCTCCAGGACCTTCAAGGGCCGAAGATCAGACTTGGCCGCTTTGCCGAGGGTCCGGTTGCCTTAGCCAACGGTGACCCCTTCACCCTTACCTCCCGGTCCGTGGCCTGCGACCGCACGATCGCCACTGTGACCTACAGCACGCTCGCCTCCGAGGTGCCGATCGGCAGTCGCATCCTCATCGATGACGGCAAGGTGGAGATGGTGGTGGAGGCGGTGGATGTGGAGCAGCAGAACCTCCATTGCCGCGTCACGGTGGGAGGGGTGCTGTCGAACAACAAAGGGGTGAACTTCCCCGATGTGCAGCTCTCGATCCGTGCCCTCACCGACAAAGACCGGGAAGATCTTGCCTTCGGTCTCCAGCAGGGTGTCGACTGGGTGGCTCTGAGCTTCGTGCGCAACCCCTCCGACATGCAGGAGATCCGGGAGCTAATTCGCAGCCACGGTCATGCCACCCCGGTGGTGGCCAAGATCGAGAAATTCGAGGCGATCGACGCCATCGACGCCATCCTTCCCCTGTGTGATGGGGTGATGGTGGCCCGCGGTGATCTGGGGGTGGAGATGCCCGCCGAAGAGGTGCCCCTGCTGCAGAAGGAGTTGATCCGCAAGGCCAACAGCCTGGGAATTCCGGTGATCACCGCCACCCAGATGCTCGATTCGATGGTGTCGAGCCCCAGACCCACCAGAGCCGAGGTGAGCGATGTGGCCAACGCCATCCTTGATGGCACGGACGCCGTGATGCTCTCCAACGAGAGCGCCGTGGGCGACTTCCCGGTGGAGGCGGTGGCCACCATGGCCCAGATCGCCCGGCGCATCGAGCGGGATTACCCCCGCCGGGAACTCGACAGCCACATGGCCACCACGATCCCCAATGCGATCTGCCAGGCCGTGAGCAGCATCGCCCGTCAGCTCAACGCCGCGGCGATCCTCCCCCTCACAAAGAGCGGCTCCACCGCCCGCAACGTGAGCAAGTTCCGGCCGAGCACGCCGATCCTTGCCATCACCAGCGAGGTGAACGTGGCCCGTCAACTGCAGTTGGTGTGGGGGGTGACCCCGCTGTTGATCGCCAAACAGGCCAATACGGGCAGCACCTTCAATGTGGCGATGGGCGTGGCCCAGGAAATGGGCCTTCTCCACGAAGGGGAGTTGGTGGTGCAGACCCAGGGCACCCTCGAAGGGGTGAGCGGCTCCACGGATCTGGTCCGGGTGGGTCTGGTGTCGGCCTTCCTTGGTCGGGGAACCGGGATTGGTCAGGGGTCCGTGAGCGGCAAGGTGTGCCTGGCGCGAACCCCGGAGGAGGCAGCCCGGCTGGAGAGCGGTGAAATCCTGGTGGTGCGCGAAACCACGGACGACTATCTGGAGGCCATCCGCCGGGCCAAGGGGGTGATCACCGAGCAGGAGGGTCGCCAGAGCCATGCGGCTGTGACCGCCGAGCAGCTCGGCATCCCTGTGATTGTGGGGGTGGCCAACGCCACGGTGGATCTGCTGCAAGGTGAGATCATCACGCTCACGGTCCACGAAGGGGTGGTGCATCGCGGCGCCCTCAACCCCATCGAGGTCAGCGCCAGGCCAATCTTGTAGCCCCCGCTCCCGGCCATGGCCTCCCGTCTACCGCTCCGCGAGACCGTCGGGATGGCCCTCACCACCCTGACCTCAAACCGATTACGCAGCTTTCTCACGATGCTGGGCATCGTGATCGGCAATGCCTCGGTGATCACCCTGGTGGGGGTGGGCAAGGGGGCTCAGAACCTGGCGGAGGGCCAGCTGAGCAGCCTCGGTGCCAATGTGCTGTTCGTGGTGCCCGGCCGCAATGACACCCGCCGCCAGGGGATCGAGAGCCCCAAGACCCTGGTGCTTGAGGATGCCAAAGCGATCGCTGAGCAGGTGCCCACCGTGCGGCGGGTGGCGCCCCAAATCACCCTCTCCGAGGTGGTGCAATCCGGATCGCTCACAGCCAGCACCACGGTGACCGGAGTGACGCCCGCCTTCCTGCCGGTGCGCAGCTTCGAGATCGCCCAGGGGCGCTTCTTCAGCGCCAGCGACCTGGAGGGGGTCCGCAACGTGGCGGTGATCGGCCCAGACCTGAAGGACAAGCTCATGCCGACGGGCTCGGCACTCGGCCGTCAGCTGCGGATTCGCGACCAGTCTTTTGAGGTGATCGGCGTGCTGGAGCCCAAAGGGGCCGTGTTCGGATCTAACCAGGATGAAACGGTCTACGTGCCCCTCACCACCATGGTGAGCCGGCTCAGCGGCAGGGATCCCCTTTACGGGGTGGTGCTGAGCTTCATCAGCGTGGAGGCCATCGATGAGAAGAGCACCGGTGCCGCCTCCTTCCAGATCACCAACCTGCTGCGACAGCGCCATCGCATCCTCAGGGACGACGACTTCGCGGTGCGGTCCCAAAAGGATGCCCAGCAGATCGTGGGCACGATCACGGGCGGACTCACGCTGATGCTCGCGGCCATCGGCGCGGTGTCGCTGCTGGTGGGGGGCATCGGGATCATGAACATCATGCTGGTGTCGGTGAGCGAGAGAACCGAGGAGATCGGGCTGCGGAAAGCCCTCGGTGCCCGCAGCGGCGATGTTCTGCTGCAGTTCCTGGTGGAATCCCTGGTGCTGGCGGCCCTCGGTGGAGTGATCGGCAGCACGGTGGGGGTCGGCACCGTGGCCCTGGTGGCCGCGCTCACACCCCTGCCGGCGGCGATCGAGGCGGGCACCGTGCTGGGCACCGTGCTGCTTTCCGGGAGCATCGGGCTGGTGTTCGGCGTTCTCCCGGCCCGGCGGGCCGCCCAGCTGGATCCGATCGTGGCGCTTCGCAGCCTCTGAGCCGGGTGGGGCTGGCAAGGCGCAATGCAGCTCCCCCAGAAAACCAAAAAGATTGTGAAGACACAAAAATGGTCGCAGCCATCACCAAAACCCCACGGGGTCGGGTGGGTTGATGGATGGACCCTGGTTGTGAACCTTGGACCGCGTTGACCAGCTCCTCCAAGACGATGTCGTCCTGCTGCCAACTCTCGAGTGTGGGTACCGCAACGCCAGCGACCGGATGGTGATCCTGCGCTGCTGCGGCCAAGAGCAGTTCTACCTGGAGCGCGTGGTCTTCCCCTTCGAGATGCTCACCTTCTCCTGCCCCGCGGCCGCGAGGGTGGAGATCTGGACCCATGGCCTGGGGGGCCCCGAACTCGTGGAGTCCTTGACCGCCGACGAACTGGTGCTGATGGTGCCGACTCCCTCAGCAGCGAAGGATCTTCCCTTCGGTGAATCGCCCTGGCTGGAAAACGGCTGACCCCTTCCCGGACGGGCACTTTTGGATTGGCCCAGGCGGCAGCGATCTGAGCTGTGAGCCCTTTACACTTGTTAAAAATTCTCGGCCCCCATGAATCAGCGCTGGCGTCTCCTGGCCCTCTGGCTCCTGCCGATTGCCGTTGCCCTGTTTCTCGGATGGCAGGTGCTCGGACCCGGCGCCAGCCGCAACGCTGCAACCAACCCCGTGGTGGCACCCCGCAACACCGCAGTGGCCAGGATGAGCTACGGCCGCTTCCTCGACTATGTACAGGCCGGCCGTGTGACCGCCGTGGATATTTACGACGGCGGCCGAACGGCGGTGATTGAAGCCGTGGATCCCGACCTCGACAACCGGGTTCAACGGCTGCGGGTCGACCTGCCTGGGCTGGCACCCGAGTTGGTGAACAAGCTCAAGGATCAGGGCATCAGCTTCGATATCCATCCCCCCAAACCGGCCTCCCCTGCCCTCGGCTTGCTCGGCAACCTGCTGTTCCCGCTGCTATTGATCGGCTCGCTGGTGTTTCTCGCCCGCCGCTCCAACGGCATGCCCGGCGGTCCTGGCCAAGCGATGCAGTTCGGCAAGACCAAGGCGCGCTTTGCGATGGAGGCCGATACCGGCGTGAAGTTCGACGATGTGGCCGGAGTTGAGGAAGCCAAGCAGGATCTCCAAGAGGTGGTGACCTTCCTGAAGACCCCCGAGCGCTTCACCTCGGTGGGAGCGAAGATTCCCAAGGGTGTGCTGCTGGTGGGGCCTCCAGGCACCGGTAAGACCCTTCTGGCCAAAGCGATCGCCGGCGAAGCCGGTGTGCCCTTCTTCTCGCTTTCGGGTTCCGAATTCGTGGAGATGTTCGTGGGTGTTGGCGCCAGCCGGGTGCGCGATCTGT
The DNA here is from genome assembly GCA_040399305.1 of Cyanobium sp. Taxonomy (GTDB): domain Bacteria; phylum Cyanobacteriota; class Cyanobacteriia; order PCC-6307; family Cyanobiaceae; genus Cyanobium. Next base: position 5,108 of record JBBASH010000019.1, on the reverse strand, counting down.
TCAAGCGGGCCAAGGAAAACAGCCCCTGTCTCATCTTCATTGATGAAATCGATGCGGTCGGAAGGCAGCGTGGTGCTGGGATCGGTGGGGGTAACGACGAACGCGAGCAGACCCTCAACCAACTTCTCACCGAAATGGATGGTTTCGAGGGAAACAGCGGCATCATCATCATTGCGGCCACGAACCGCCCCGATGTGCTCGATTCGGCCCTGATGCGCCCAGGCCGTTTCGACCGCCAGGTTCAGGTGGATGCGCCCGATATCAAAGGCCGACTCTCCATCCTGAAGGTGCATACCCGCAACAAGAAACTTGCTCCCGATGTGAGCCTTGAATCGATTGCTCGGCGCACGCCAGGCTTCACCGGTGCGGATCTGGCGAACCTCCTTAATGAAGCGGCGATCCTCACCGCCCGCCGCCGCAAGGAGGCCACCACCCTCGCGGAGATCGATGACGCCGTGGACCGGGTGATCGCAGGCATGGAGGGCAAACCGCTCACCGATGGCCGCAGCAAGCGCCTGATCGCTTATCACGAGGTTGGCCACGCCCTTGTCGGCACCCTGGTGAAGGCCCATGACCCCGTCCAGAAGGTCACCCTCGTGCCCCGGGGCCAGGCCCAGGGACTCACCTGGTTTGCCCCAGACGAGGAGCAGATGCTGGTGAGCAAGGCTCAGCTTCGCTCCCGGATCATGGGCGCCCTCGGTGGCCGAGCCGCCGAAGATGTGGTGTTCGGCCACGCCGAGGTCACCACCGGGGCCGGTGGTGATATCCAGCAGGTGGCTTCGATCGCTCGCCAGATGGTCACCCGCTTTGGCATGAGTGATCTCGGTCAGCTCTCCCTAGAAGCCGGCAATCAGGAGGTGTTTCTGGGTCGCGACCTGATGACCAGGAGCGACGGATCCGACGCCCTGGCCAATCGGATCGATGAAGCCGTTCGCGCCATTGTTCATAGCTGTTACCGCGACACCGTGGAGCTGGTGGCAGCGAATCGCTCCTGCATGGATCGTCTGGTGGAGATGCTGATCGAGAAGGAAACCCTCGATGGCGATGAACTGCGGGCCGTGGTAGCTGAGTTCACCCCCATTCCTGAGAAGGAACGCTTCTCTCCCCTGCTGGTGGCCGAACCGGCCGCTAGCAGCCCTGCCTGAATCTTCCCTCAAATCCTGCAACGCAAGCGTTAGAACAAGGCTCAGGCAGTCACGAATGCCCGGCGACGAGCCAACATCCCGTCGCCAACAACAGTCGTATCAGACTTTCTGAGTCCGAGGGTTTCTTCTTTCGCTTCACATCATCCTGGCCTTCTGCAAGTAATTCATTCACCAAATCGAAAACTCTAGGTTCGCCGGCAAACCATTCCTTCTCCCGTTGCTGCATCGCTTTAGATTTTTCCATCAGCAACCGGCCATTCTCCCGCCAACCAAGAGACCTAGGTGACTCCCTCCTTCAGATCAAGGGTGTACGGTTGGCATGGGGAATGCTTCATAAGCCTTGAAGAAACGCTTGAATCTCTGGATCATCCTTCCAGAACTTTTCCAGCATCTGCACCGAGAACAGACGTACACTTCTACTCGCATCAGATTGCGCGCGCTCTTTAACGATTGCCAGAACGTCTGGATCGCCATTAACGAACTCAGACAGTACTCCAATAGCGCACCCGCGCACAATCCAGCTCTCATCTGATTGGGCACACTCTTTGAGGATCTTCAAGGTGGCTGCTGTGTCCTCCTGCAAAGGCAGACCCGTCAACGCGTACAGACGCACTTTCCAGCTCACATCGGATTGGGCGATCTCTTTACAGATCATCTGAGTGTCTGGATCATCCTCCCAGCCAAAGGACAGCAGCTTCACCGCGAGTGATCGAACATCTTCGTTCGGATCGGATTGGGCCAACTCTTTGAGCCACGGCAGGGTCTCTTTGTTGTCCCTCCAGACGTCAGCGACAAGCGCGACAGCCTGTTCAAGCACAGCCTTGACTTGCGTCACTTCTTCAGGTCTAGTCATAGGCGTAGAGGAGCTCCCAAGGCCAAGCTTTGTTAAATCCCTCGTGCTCTGCATAACACTCTCCTCTGTACTCCCCAGCTCCCCCCTATTGCGCACTTCACTAACACAGCGTGCCGCAAGGAAAATGTGGTTGCAGGATTGATTCGGATCTGGTTGCTGCAGCAACCAATCGAGGATTTCCTTAACAAATTTCGGCGCTAGTCGACCAGCCACGAGCCTCAGCACCTCATGCCAGGTTTCATCCGGCCAGTGCCCAAAGATCTCTACCTTCAATGCATCCAGCGTCAACGTCTGCTCCACCTGGAAGCGATCCACAATTGCCTCAGCGCAGAAATACTCCAAAAAGGTGCGATGAACAAAGGCATAGTTGCCGCCGCCCATGAAGCAGAGCATGAAGTTGCGGCCCCGCAGTTGTTCGATCAACGCCCGGGCGGCGCGATCGGGCCGCAACCCAGGCATGCCTCGCTGAGCGTGCGTTCAAGCTGAGCCTCCTCAATCAGATTGGTGAGGTTGCCGGCAGCCCCATCCGTACCGGCTTGCACGGACGAGGCAATTCGCTTCATCAGGCCCAGCTTGTCTTTGCCATCCAGCTGGGCATGGGCCAGCTCGGGAGAGGCCTCAAAGGCCTGTTCGGTCTTCCACTGATGCAGCAACAGGCGGGCGCATTGGCTGTAGAGCTCGCCCCGATCCCGGGGCAACTCCTGGCTGCGATTTAGGATCGCCATCAGCGTCAGCAGCAGCGGATTTCCCGCCAGCTGCTGAATCGCCGACGACTGGCGAATGGCCTGCAACAACGAGGCCCGTTTACGCTCACCTTTGCTCTCATCCTCGTAGGCCAACTGATGCCAGCGCCGCAGGAAAAGGTCCGTCTGCTCCTGATCCAGCTCCTGCAACATGAACGGGCGAAAGCCCTCCTGCCGCCAGCGCTCGTGGGGAAAGCCGATCAGACGCGAACTCACCACGATTTGCGCGGCTGGATAGTCGTCCGCGAAGCGGTGGATCGCCGTTGTCACCTCCTGCCGCAGCTCGGAATCGAACACTTCATCGAGGCCATCGAACAACACCTGGGTGCGGTGATGTCGCAGCCAGTGCTCCAGGGCCTTCGGATCTAATTGCCAGCGCAGGCTTTCGGCCCGGCCCAGATAATCGAGGATGCCATTCACTTCACCCTTGGCGCGGCGACTGGCATAATCGCGCAGCTCAATCAGCAGCGGCAACGGGGCGTCACTCAAGTGCGGGTCGTTCGCTTCTGCCCAGGCCAACACCAGATATTGCAGGAGCAAAGATTTGCCCGATCCAGGATCGCCCAGCACCACCAGCTTGTGCTGCGAGGGATCCGCCAGCACCTCCAGCATCGGCTGCAGCGATTGATCCAGATAGGTGCGGAGCAGGCGCCCGAGCTCCGCATCCTCCAACTCCGTTCCATCCAGAGTCCCTTGCTCCCGCAAGCGCCGTTGCAGCTCCTTCGGCAGCTCCATGGCCCGAGGCAGATACTGCTCGCATTCGCGCGCGCTGGGGGGGATGAATACCTCCGTGACCCGGATACCGCGCGGCATATCACTGCTGGTGGCGTCGAGCTCCTCCAACTTCAGGTGCCCGTAATGCCTGGCCATCGCTTGGCGGTAGCCAGAGAGATCAAGGCTGGGGGCTTGGACTGGGCGTAGGCGCCCCGGCGCTGAGGCGATGGCCCCGGCGCCACCGGCACCGGCAGACACGAGCGAGCGTAAAAATGGCCCCAGCTCGGCGTAGTCGTCGCCGTAGGCGATCGGCTGCAACCAGGGGGCAGGGGTAAGTGTCTGTTGAACGGCGGCCAGCTCGGAGGCGCGACAGAGAAGCCTGTGGCGCGGCACCACATCGTGCAGGGCCTCTGTGCCCCAAGCGATCAGTTGTTGGAAATTAGGATCCAATACCGTGTCGCCGCAGCCAACGAACAACAAGGTTTTGTCAAGGGTGAAGCATTGCAAGATTGCTTTGGCGTGCGGGTCCTCCTTCACCTTTTGGTAAGACGCCAATCCCAACACCACCGATTCAGGTCTTCGATACTCACCGTGAAGATGCAGGATGGCCTTCCTGTTGCCACGCAGGACCTCCTGAACCGCATCGGCCTCCTGCCAGGTGATGGGTGGGAGACTTGTTGCTTGCTCGAGCAGATGGTCGTAATTCAGTGTGGCTACCACTCCCGGTAAGGCAGCTACCTCCCTCAACAGATTTGAATCTTGAAGCTTTAATTGCCCGATTGTGTCTGCCAGCCAGCTGCGGAAGGTTCCCTCACTTCGTCGTTTCAAGCGATCCGTGATTGTTTCCGCCGCGTTGATCATCAAGTCGGCTTTGCCCCTGCGGATCAAACCGAGCAACACTTCCTCATCCCCCTCCGCCGCGCCGATTGCGCTCAGCCGATCCACCCCATGCTCCAGCAGCCCCGTCCAGGACGCCACCTTGTGCCCCTCTACCAACTGCTGGCCGCAAGCCGCCACCGAGACGCCCGATCCCACCACCACAACCACCTGCCCGCTGGCGAGCTCCTTTTTGAGCTGCTCAATCTGGTTGGGCGATGGGCTCATCTGGCCGGGCTCAGAGCATGGGCTACTAAGTCAGCCATGGGGTGTGGAGTTCAGCGCTGGTCAGCATGATGATAGGCAGCATTGCGGTCTCGCTTGCCTACCGCCAGGACCAGCACCAACACCTGCTGATCTCGCACCTCATAAATCAGGCGGAATCCGGCGGCACGGAGCTTGATCTTGTAGCGGTTGGTGGATCCGCGCAGTTTGCTGGCTGGGATCCGGGGCTCGATCAGACGTTCGGCCAGCTTTTTCTTGAACTGCTCTCTGATCCCGACCGACAGCTTCTGCCACTCCCGTAGTGCCTGCGGGTGAAAGGCCAGATCAAAGGGCATCGAGGCTGACCTGCAGCGGCTCCTGCCCATCCGCCAGCCGGGCATCGGCGATGCGGCCCAGCTCCAGGTCTTCCACGAGATCCATCAGCTCCTCGTAGGCCCGGGCCGGAACGCAGTAGAAGGCAGGCTCGTTGCGGTTGAGCACTGCAACCGCCATCCCTTCACCGGCCGCCACGGTGGCCATGGGGTTCTTCTTGTGTTCCGAGATGCTTACGGC